>JANXTM010000205.1 GCA_025352405.1 Polaromonas sp. | reverse complement strand
ACCCGCCGCAAAGCGCTGGTACACCGGCTCGGTCACAAAGCCCAGGTGCGGCGTTAGCAACACGTTGGGCAGCTGGCGCAGGGCGTCGTTCAGGGGCAGGGGTTCTGCGTCAAACACGTCGAGTGCCGCAAAACCGGGCTGGCCTTTTTCCAGCGCTTTGACCAGGGCTGCACCATCGACCAAGGCCGAGCGGGATGTGTTGACCAGCAGACTGTCAGATTGCATCAAGGCCAGACGTTCGGCGTTGAGTAAGTGACGGGTGACTGGTGTGGGCACCAGGTGCAGGCTAACGACTCTTGATGTCGCCAGCAGTTCTTCAAGCGAGACAGACAATGCGCCTTTTTCAAGTGCGCGTTCGGGCGTCATACGCGGGCTCCAGGTGACGACTTTCATGCCCAGTGCCTGGCCGACTTTAGCGACGCGCCCGCCGATTTCACCCAGGCCAATCAAGCCGAGCGTCTGGCCGTGCAGCACGCCCGCCAAGGGCACCGCTGTGCTGGCGCGCCACTCACCGCTGCGCAGCAGAGCGGTTTGCGACTCGAGCTGGCGCGTAGCACCCAAAATCAGTGACCAGGTCAGCTCGCAGGTGCTGTCTTTGGACGGCCCCCACTCGGTGTGGCTGACCGGGATATTGCGCGCTGCCATCGCCGCAAGGTCCAGCGTAGTGTTGCGGGTGCCGGTGAAGATCAGGTAGCGCAGCTTGGGTAGCTGCGCCAAAAGCGCAGCGTCAAAGGGCGTGCGGTCGCGCACTAGCACGGCCACGTCGGCGTCTTTCAGGGCCGCTACTAGCGCCGCGCCTTGCAGCGGCAAATGGTGCACGGCCACGTCCGCTTGCTCGTCAATGGCTTGCCAGTTACCCAGGCGGCGCAAAGCCTGCTCGGCGTCGCCGACTACTGCGATATTGGGGCGTGTGCTTGGGGTCATGGGCGTGTCGGCGATGCAAGTGCAACCACTGCCTTGACGTTTGCGGCGTTGCCCATGGCCCAGCAGGCGTTGATGAGTTCGCTGGTTTGTCCTGCACCCAAAATAGCGTCCGACATACCCTGGAATTTGGCCTCAAGTTGCGCGTCAGACATCGGGTTTTTAAGCGAGCCAATGGCGTGCTCTACAAACACATGTACGCGGCGGCCATCCAGCAGCACGGCAGTGACGTCGGCGCTGGCCTCGTTAATCGAATCGTCCACCGTGGCCACCACCTTGCGGCGCAGCGCGACCATGTCGGCGCGGTTCACCACTTCGTCTGAAAACTCTTCTTCAGCTGCGTAGCCAAAGGTTAACCCCGCTGCGCAGCCGTGGTACACGCTAAACTTGGCCTGCAGGCCGTCTTGCGGTTCTTTTTTGCCGGTGAGTTCAAGTACCAGTGAATGCACCTTGAGCTCTATGCGGTCGATCTGGTCTGGCGTCACGCCTTGCTTGCGCAGCTGCGCACAGGCGTCAATGCTGGGGTGAATCACGATGCCGCAGGCAAACGGTTTGTAGCTGTTGAACGAGATCTCAAACCGCTCGCCGAGTTCGCCAGTGATTTCAGTCCAGTCGTTTTTGGTCGATACGGTTTGCATCATGCCGCGCGGTGCTTCAAGCGCCTTGGGGCTGGCGGTGTAGCCCTTGCTAGCCAGCAATGCAGACATCAACCCGGCACGCGCCGCGCCACCCGGGTGAAAGGGCTTGGTCATGGTGCCAAACTGCTCGCGCATGCCGATGGGCTGGGATGCCGCTATGCCGAGCGCCATGGCGGTTTGCTGCACATCGAGCTTGAGCAAACGCGCACAGGCCGCCGCCGCGCCCAGTGTGCCCGTGGAGCCGGTGATGTGCCAGCCGCGGTCATAGTGGTCAGGGTACATGGCGTTGCCAACGCGGCATGACACGTCAATGCCAATCACCAGTGCGTCAATCACCTCGCGGCCCGAGTTGCCCAGGTGCTCGGCCATCGCCAGCACCGCAGAAGCCACCGGCCCGGCCGGGTGAATAATGGTTTTTAGGTGGGTGTCGTCAAAGTCAAAGGTGTGCGAGGTGATGCCGTTGATCAGCGCAGCGCTGGCCATGTCGACCTTTTCAGTACGGCCGAGCACGCTGGCCTGCGCTGCCGGTTGCAGCATGTTGACGGCAGCAAGCGCAGCGTCAGCGGCTTCGTGGTGCGCAGCGCCGACTGCGCAGCCCAGCCAGTTCATGAAGGTGCGGTGCGCTTCGTGGTCTACCGCATCGCTCCAGCCCCTGGACGGGTGGTGGGCTACAAATTGCGCCAGGATTTGTGTAATGGGCGGGGCGTTGTGGTCGGCGGCGACCTGGGTATTGCGGGCCATAAAGTATCTCCAAAAGACGTTGCTGAAAATGAGGACAGCCTTGTCAGGCTGCGGGATGGATGGTTATTTGAGTTGTCCGAGTTGTCCGGTACTCGCTTGCTCTGTAGCGCGCTGCGCGTCTTCCGCTAGCAGGGTACGCTCTGCCACCATTTGAGCCGCAGCGGCGCGCACAGCTGCAAGGTAGCTTGCCTGGCCGGGGTATCGTTCTTCAAGGGACGGGCGTGGGTCTTGCGCTGCCGTGCGTTCTGCCCGAGTTGCAGCAAAGGGCACCACCGCGCCCTGCAGAGGAAACAGACTACTGGTGCCAAACCCTGCGGCGCGGGGGTTCCAGCCGGTGTAGCTGGCAAGTGGCACGGCCAGCGGCAGCATACGCACGCCGGCAAGCGCCATACCGTCGGCATCGGCGCGCGGTACAAATACCGGATAGCGACCGGTCTCGCGCGGCGGTAACACGCGCTGGTCAGAAAACCGGGCGCTGGTGTGGATTGCCGCATAAGGCAGCCCAGGGATGTTGGATGGTACCGCCTGGGCGGCGTCAACCAACGTGCCGTGCGCGCGCATGGGCACTCGGCTGGCTGGGGGGGCGACGCCTTCGGCAATCCAGGACTGCATGGCAACCAGCAGGGCCCGCATGGGTGGGCCCGAGTGCATGGGGTTGACCGGCAGGGACATCGTTGGCTCAAGGCGCATGGTTTCGCCGGGATTGGCGAAATGAGGGGTTCCCGCGATCATGTAAGCGCGTACATCAGCCGGCAAATCGAGATGATTTCCAGCCAGATCGGTTACCAACAAAGAGGCGCGCGATGCCCACCACTCGTGCTCGCTGTCTGTCTGCATCACGCGCGGGCAAGTCGTATTGAGACGGCAGCGCAGCATGAGTCCGTCGCGCCGGCCGGACAGCGGATCGTCGAGAACGGCGTAGGTAAACGGGAAGAGGTCGGCTTGCCACGCGGGGTCCTGCGGGTGCCGCGGGTTGCGGCCAGGTTGACCAAAACGAAAATTGGTGGCCATGCGGCGTGCGCCCGCGACGTGCGGCATCAAACCGTCAAACACTATTTTTCCGCTAAGGTCCTCGTTGAAGCCAAGCCAGAGAAAGTCACGCAAAAACCGTCCCGACTGCGATACGCCAAAGCCAATTGCACGCTGAACTGCCGATTGCCCGTTGACTGCCATGGGGTTGGCGGCGCTTCCGTCATGGCGCAGAAAAGCCGCCACATCACGTGTCGCGGCAAAGCCCAGCCCAAGAATCGCAGGATCGCGCGCTGTGTAGGTCACCTCGTACAGCGCGCCGGCGTCAAAGCCGTTGGCCGGTCGGGTGATCTCAACCGTTTGCGCGCCTGTGGCCCGCACCAGCAGGCCGGGCGGCGTCTGCCTGGCGTCATCCCATTTGGCGCGTACCGTCACGGTGAGGCTGGCTGGGTCGGCGATCGCGGCGCTTAAGGTTGCTGTGGCCGGGCTGCGGTTATGGTCAAAGACGAACTCGTCGCGCGCTGGCCCTGTCACGCCCTGCAGTATCGGCGCGCTCAAGGCGAGCTGCCCCGGTGCTGAAGGTATATCTGCCTGCCAGCCGATCCAGGCCACTGAAAAGCCCTGCCGGTATAAAAATCCAATGCCGGCATCGGTTGCCTGTTCGGCATTGTTGGCGCCCGGCTGGGGCGAGTCGTCAAAGAGTTGGGGGCCCAGCTTGCGACCCCGATTGGGCGCCTCGACCAGCAGTGTGGCATTGCCACTCGCCAAATTGGCGGGGCGCAACAGGACCACATCGGCGACTGCCTCGACCCGCCCAGCCGCATTGCGTGGGGCGCGGTCGATGTCGGCGATCACGGCGTTGCGTGGGTCGGCCGGATCAACAGCGATGGTGGCGCGGGCGATAATTTTGACGTAAGGCCCGACTGCGCCGAAACTCCGCCCGCCAAACGCAGGCATGGTCTGCATGATGTCAAGGCGCACCACTTCAGCGCCTGCGGGCAGAAAAAGGCCGCTAAAAAGGCACACCGCCAGCAGGCGCCGCAAGGGGGTCCCAACGTGCTCCGCTGGTAGACGGCTAGCCTGATCGGTGGGGCGGACTGAATTCGATTGCGACGTTCCAAACATGGGCAGCTTTCTGGAAAAGGAGAGGCGGGTGGACGGGTTGCCAAATCCGCCATCAACGGTGGCGGCTGTTTGAAAAAAATAGCTACGGGTCAGCTGTCCAGCTCAATCTTGCGGTCTTTGGCCAGCTTGGTCCACCTGGCGATGTCGGTTTTAATGAAGGCGGCAAACCGCTCGGGCGACATCACCTGCGGTTCAATCGCCTCGACCGAGAGTTTCTCGCGCAGGTCAGGCGCCTTCAGCACCAGCGCCAGCGTTTCACTGAGCTGTTTGACGATGGGCGCAGGTATGCCCGCCGGTCCGACCACGCCATACCACTGCTGCGCATCAAACCCCTTGAAACCTGATTCATCCAGCGTCGGCAAGTCTTTGAACTGCGAATGCCGTGTCAGACCGGTCAGGGCCAGCGGCCGTACCCGGCCCGAGCGAATGTGCGGCAGTGCTGCGGCTAGGCCGGGGAACATGGCCTGCGTTTGCCCGCCTATCAGGTCGGTGAACGCCGGGGCAATGCCGCGATACGGAATATGCACCATGAATGAGTCAATCTGCTGTTTGAACAGCTCCATCGTCAGGTGCGTGAGCGAGCCCTGGCCCGCCGAGCCGTAGCTCACCTTACCCGGGTTTTTCTTGACGTAATCGATGAATTCCTTGACGTTCTTGACGGGCAGGGCGCTGTTGACCACCAGTACGTTGGGCGTGGCACCAATCATGCCGATTGCGGTGAAGTCTTTGATCGGGTCATAGGGCAGCTTGCGCGTGGCCGGGCTGGTACCGTGCGTGGCCACATAGCCCTGCATCAGCGTGTAGCCGTCCGGGGCCGCTCGGGCCGTGGCCTGGCAGGCAATCACGCCACCGCCGCCGCCCTGGTTGTCAACGATAAAGCTCTGCTTGAGTTGGTTGCCCCAGCGCTCGGTCACGGTGCGGCCCACGGTGTCGCTGCCGCCACCGGCAGAGACCGGCACGATGTAGCGAATCGGTTTGGACGGGTAGGCGGCTTGGGCCAAGACAAGGCCTGGGGCATAAACCAGGGCAGGGGCCGCCTGCAGCAGGTTGCGTCGTTTCATGGGTTTGTCTCCACAGGGGTGTCGTGTTGTATGTTTGAAAGCAGTCGTTCGTAGGCGTCCCCCACGTGCTGCGCCAGCAAGGCTTCGCAGCGCGCCGGATCGAGCCTGCAAAGCGCGTCAACGATCTCGGCGTGTTCGGTGATGGATACCTGCATGCCGATGTCTTGCGACAAATTCTTCAGGCGCGACAAATGCAGTTTTTGCACCATGTTGCGGTAGGTGTCAGACAGCTGCTGGTTGCCTGCCGCCTCCACAATCGCCCAGTGAAATCGCAGGTTTTCGGCGTAGTAGCGCTGCACGTCGTGTAGGTTCTCCGCCTGCCGCATGACATCTAAGGAAGCGCTTAAAACTGTCGCCAGCGCCTGGCGTCTGTCCAGTGCCAGCTGCGCAACGCAGCGCCCCGCAAAGCCGTCGAGCAGACCGCGCATCTGGTACAGGTCGCGGATTTCGGTGGCGTCGAGTTGGCGCACAAAAACGCCCGAATGTTTGCGTGAAACAACCAGCCCCGAACTCTCCAGCTCGCGCAAGGCCTCACGCACCGGCACCCGCGACACCTGCAGGCGACTGGCGACGTCGGGCTCACTGATGCGCTGGCCGGGGATTAACACGCCCTTGAGTATCAAGGCCAGCATGTCGTTGCGCACCAGCTTGGCCAGCGAGGTGTCGCGCACGTCGTTAAAGCGGTCGCTCGACGTTTCGGTAAACCAGGGAAGGGTGTAGGCTGTCATTGGCATGTGATATATCGTATACGAAATAAAACGACAATCGCTTGGATTCATCGCAACGGTGTGGCCAGCGCCACTATGCGCCGTTCAGGTCGGGGTTTTATGTCGGCGCCGAGCGGGTTTCGAGGCAAGATTCAGGTGGGGGTGTTTGGGGCGGGCCGTCCCTGCGAAAGCCTGCTGTCTCTTTGAATCACGGCAAGCGCTTGTCGGGCTCGCCTTTTATCTCGCGCACTTCAACGTCCACCACATCGCTGGCAGCTCCTGGCTTGCCTGCACCGCTGTCGTAGCCTTCCCGACGCGGTGCACCGGGCCACATGCCGTCGGGTGAAAACTTCTGGAAGCGGCTAAAAACCATGGCTGGCGCGGTTTTTTTGCCGGTGATCAGTGATTTAAGCAGGCTGAAAGCCAACACAATCAGCGCGGCTGCCAACAGGCTGACCACGAAGACCAAGCCAAGTGCGGCCAATACCAGCTTCAGGGCAAAACGAAAAAATTCGCTGACAAAGTTGGTCACGTACACCACCTTCAAAAAAAAATATAAATGACGGCTGCCGGGTGGTTTTCAAGCCCGTCAAAGCGCCGCGAGGTCATCACCAGTGAATGCCCACTTTGCCAAACAGCTTGCTCAGTACAAACAGTGGCCCCACCCACAGGTATTGAATATCTTCAAAAAACGACGGTTTTTTACCTTCAATTTTGTGGCCAATGAACTGCAAAATCCAGGCACTGACAAAAATTACCACTGAAATAACCAACACGCGCGGCCCCATGGCGACCACGATGGCTACTGTCAGCGCAGACCAGAGCACCATGCTGACGAGAAACACGCCGGACAGCCGCGCGTAGTACACCATGCTGACCGCCACAAACGCGTAAGCCAAAAAAGGGTGCAGGGCAAACAGCATGCCGACCAGGCTCAGCATGATCAGCGGAATGGCGATGAAATGAATCACCTCATTGCGCGGGTTCTGGTGGCTTTCACCGTAGTGGCTGATGAGCTGTTCTACGCGGCGTGGCTCGGCGGGAGCCGCTTCGGCAGTGTCGGTGGCAATGTTCATGGGGGTGCTCCCGGAGAGACAGAAAAAATGCAAACCACCCCAGACTTTAAACCTCTGTCCTGTTTATGCAAGCAATGCCTGCGCAAACTCACGTGCATTGAATGTTTCGAGGTCTTCGAGCTGTTCACCCACCCCGATAAAGTAAACCGGCACGGGGCGCAGTGCTGGCGAAGCCTCTTGCCGCTCACGCGCCCACAGTGCAATCGCGGCCAGCACGCCACCCTTGGCGGTGCCGTCAAGCTTGGTGACGATCAATCCCGTCAGATGCAGGGCCTCGTCAAATGCCTTGACCTGGCCCAATGCGTTTTGGCCCGTGTTGCCATCAATCACCAGAAGTATTTCATGCGGCGCTGATATGGCCCCCGCGCTTGTCGCTGTGCGTGCCATCGGCGGTACGCTGCCCCTTTCCTCTGGTAGTGGGGCTGTGCCACCTTGGGGCGGCCCGGCGGTGTCACTCCCATCCGCTTTTGAAATAATGCGCTTGATCTTTTTAAGCTCTTCCATCAGATGAAGCTGCGTGGGCAGGCGGCCAGCGGTATCAACCAGCACCACGTCCTTGCCGCGCGCTTTGCCCGCAGTCACGGCGTCAAAAGCCACAGCGGCGGGGTCACCGCCCTCCTTGCTGATGATCTCGACGGTATTGCGGTCCGCCCACACCGCCAGTTGTTCGCGCGCTGCGGCCCTGAAGGTATCGGCGGCAGCCAGCAGCACCGACGCACCATCATTGGCCAGGTGTTTGGTGAGCTTGCCAATGGATGTGGTCTTGCCCGCGCCATTGACACCGGCCACCATGATGACGGTGGGCTGCTGCTGGCCAATCACCAGTGTTTGCTCGAGCGGCTGAAGCAGTTGCGCCAGCGCCTGGGTCAGGATGTTTCTGACGGCGATGGGGTGCGTCACGCCGCTGCTGGCGACTCGGCGCTTGACTTCATCCAGCAGATAGTTTGTGGCCTTGACGCCGGTGTCGGCCATCAGCAAGGCGGATTCGAGGTCTTCGTACAGCGCATCGTTGATCTGCGTTCCATTGAAGACCGCCGAAATGCTGGAGCCGGTCTTGCGCAAACCTGATGTGAGTTTGGCCAGCCAGCGCTCGCGCTCCGGGCTGGCTGCGCTGGCAGCACTGGCAGCACTGGCTTCGAGTACTTTGGCAATGTCCAGCGGCTTGACCAGCGCGCTGCCTATCAAACTGCCGCCCGTGGCGGCAAACACCGGGGGCGCCGCTGGCACCGCCGAAGTTGAAGCTGCGGGGTGAGCTGCCGTGGCAGCCGTGGGCGCAATCGGCGCTGGAGGGACGACGGGAGGGGGTTTTTTCTTGAAGAAACTGAACATGGGACCTGCTTTTGGAGAGCCACCATTCTATAAAACCCCAGGCTGACATTTGTGGGTGTCGCTGTTAGCGCTTTATGGTCTTAGGCGGCTGCCCTGCAACCTGAGAAAATGGTGTTTATTAATTTGAGCGGAATTCCATGAAATACACAGCTACTGCAGCAAAACCGTCGCCAGCTTCGACGCCTGAGAACAAACCAGACAAGAAAATAGCCAGGTCGGGCAAGGTGGTGGGCCGCAAAACCGTCCCCCCTGGTGAGGTGCGCATCATCGGTGGGCTGTACAAACGCAGCAAACTGGCCGTGTCTGACCGGCCCGGCCTGCGCCCCACGCCAGACCGCGTGCGTGAAACCTTGTTCAACTGGCTCGGTCAGGACCTGACCGGCTGGCGTTGTGCCGACGTGTTTGCGGGCACCGGTGTGCTGGGCTTTGAAGCCGCCTCACGCGGCGCTGCCGACGTGCTGCTCTGTGAACAAGACCCGGTGCTGGTCGAAAAACTCAAAAGCAGCCAGCTCAAACTGAAGGCCAGCATGGTCAGGATTGAACGCGGGGACGGCGTGAGCCTGCTGCGGCGCATGACGCCGGGTAGCCTGCAACTGGTGTTTTTGGACCCACCCTACGAATCCAATTTGTTTGAGTCCGCACTGAAGGCCGCCGCGCAAACCGTCAGTGCCAACGGTTTTGTCTACCTTGAAGCGCCCAAGCCGTGGCTTGATGAGGCGCTGGCCGACCTTGGTTTGAAAGTGCACCGCTTTGGCAAGGCCGGTGCGGTGCATTTTCATTTGCTGGTTTCACTGCCAAGGACCGAAGGGGCATAATTTCCCTATGACTCAACCCGCCCGCATCGCTGTGTACTCCGGCACGTTTGACCCCGTCACGCTGGGGCACGTTGACGTGGTGCGCCGCGCTGCGGGGCTGTTTGACCAACTGTGCATCGCGGTGGCGGTGGCGCATCATAAAAAAACACTTTTTAGCCTTGAGGCCCGCGTAAAGCTTGCCCAAGCAGCTACTGAATCCATAGCAAATGTCACGGTGTTGCCGTTTGACGGACTGATTATGGATTTTTGCGCTGCGCACGCTGCGCGCGCCGTGGTGCGCGGTATCCGCAACCTTACAGATTTTGACTACGAAGCGCAAATGGCCGCCATGAACCGCAAACTGCAACCACAGGTCGAGACCGTGTTTTTGCTGCCAGACGCGCCGCTGCAGTGCATCAGCAGCACCCTGGTGCGCGAAATCAGCAAACTAGGTGGCGATGTCAGCCAGATGGTCAGCCCTGAAGTGCTGGCCGCCCTGCAAACTGCATCCAGAGGCGTCTGACCATGGCTTTGCTGATCACCGACGAATGCATCAACTGCGACGTGTGCGAGCCCGAATGCCCGAACCAGGCGATTTACATGGGTACCGAGATCTATGAGATTGACCCCGGAAAATGCACCGAATGTGTGGGCCATTTTGACGAACCGCAGTGCGTACAGGTCTGCCCGGTTGCGTGCATTCCGGTCAATCCGCAGCATGTTGAGAGCAAGCCGACGCTTTGGCAGAAATACTATCGGCTGACAGGTACGCTGCCGGTTGTTGAGCCCTTGCGCCGACCTTAGGCGTGGGTTTAGTTTCTTTGCGGATTCAACACACTGGTATGGGCCAGAGCGAACCGGCCGGCAACTGCCCCGGGAACCACTTGTTGATAGTCCCAACGTTCCACGCGGCAGCAGGGGCCAGCTGTATCGGGCGAAAATTCAAGCAGGTTGACCGAGTTGGGCGCTTCCCGCCGAATGCGGCTTGACACGGCAGTCCCCGCCTGCACGCACCACAGGCGTCGACTCAGCCCAGCAACGGTCAATGACAGCTCGCACACATAGGGCAGGTGGATGTGCCCACCCATCACAATGTCGGCGCCCGCCGCCGCCCAGGCGCGTACTGCTGGCTGCCAGCCTCGCAGGCGGTCATGCTCGTCTTGCGGACGTGGTACGTGCACCGGCTGGTGCACCACCACAACGCGCAGTTGCTGCAGCGTGGCACGCGACAGCTGCTCACACACCCTCGTTATTTGAGCTTGAGACACTTCGCCATTTTTGTGCCGCCACCAGCGCGTGGTGTTAACCGTGACCAGGCACAGCTCTGGTGTTGTCAACTCTGGCTCCAGTACCATCCCGAAAGCTTGTTGGTAGGCCGCGTAGGGGCGCACAAGCCGTGCAAACAGGTTGTGCAGCGGAATATCGTGGTTGCCGGGCAATGTCAGCATCTTTGCAATGCCCAGGCGGTCGCAAAAAGCCCGGGCACGACTAAATTGCGCAGGCGTGGCGCGCTGGGTGATGTCACCCGAGACCACCAGGACATCGGGCTTTTTTTCGTCCGATAGGGACAGCAGCGCTTGCATCACCTGCGGCTGCTCGGTCCCAAAATGCATGTCTGAAGTTTGTAGCAGCGTGGTCATGCCACCTCGGCCCGGTCGGCGGGGGCGGGCACCAGCAGCAGCAGCGGCGTGTCGGCCACCTGAAACACCAATGGGGATGTCATCCAGGTGACCTCGCCGTCGGTGGCCACTTTGACGCGCCGGTTGCCGCGCAATGAAACCTTGAGTTTTCGGAAGGTAAAACTGTCGATATTTTCTGCGCTGCCGAGCCGCCCGAGCATGCCGCGTAGCAGCAGACCAACCAGCGCCAGCGTTCCTTTGGCGCGTACTGCAATGCCTGCTAGTGCACCGCGGTTCACCGCATCGGCGTGGTCGCGCTGAATGCCTACCTGGGCCAGTTGCAGGTGGTTATTGCCCACAAACAATGTCGGGGTACGCAGCGCGGTGGTTTTTCCGTCCAGCTCGATTTCAAGGCGCAGCTGGCCGCGCGCCTGAAACAGACTCGCCAGAGAGGACGCAAACGCCACCAGGCGGCTTCTGCCGAATTGTTGCTTCCAGGCTTCGCGGTCTTCCAGCAGTTGCGGGTACAGGCCCAGACTGGCGTTGACGAGAAACACGCGGCCATTAACCTCGCCTACCGTGACCGGGGAAATCTGGGCGCCCAAGAGGGCCATTGCGGCAGCGCGGGTATCCTGTGGAATGGCATTGGCGCGGCCAAAATAGTTGAACGTGCCCTGCGGCAATACGCCAAACGGGCAACCGCTGCGTAGCACCGCAGCTGCAACGGCGTTGATCGTGCCATCGCCGCCGGCTGCTACCACCACCCCGCCCGCAGCTTTAGCCAGTACTACGGCTCTGGCGCAAACTGCAGCAATGCCGGCAGGGTTGTCAAATTGTAAAAACTCAAATGTCCGGCCAGCGGTATTGAACACGTCCGCCACCACCTGACGCTCTTCATTCGTGTCCTTATGACCAGATGCTGAGTTCAGGACCACAAAAATCGGGCCATGACGGGCCGCTGTTTGAACTGAGGCGGGAATAGCGTGCATGTGCAGCAGCGTAGCGCATACAGCTTGCTTCGGCTTGTCAGCTAAGGTCACTACTTGGCGCTGGTGTGGCTGTTTGGGGCGCCGGCTCGAGTTGCCGTGGCGGCTTGGGCCGGGGCGGCGTGTGGGTATGAATCAGCATAGTGGCTTTTTCCATCTCCCCAGCGAGCAAGGCGGGCACGGCTTTGAGAGATCGCGTTATGCAGTCTTCGATCGCCGCGCGTTGTTCGGGCATTGGTTTTTTGAGTACCCAGTTGATGACTTCTGCCTTGTCGCCTGGGTGGCCCACGCCTAGGCGCAGTCTCCAGTAGTCACCAGTGCCTAGCTGGGCATGTATGTCGCGCAAACCGTTGTGGCCAGCATGGCTGCCACCAAATTTCAGCTTGACCTGACCGGGAATAATGTCGAGCTCATCGTGTGCGACAAGAATTTCGTTGGGCTGAACTTTGAAAAACCGGGACAGTGCAGCCACCGATTTCCCCGACAGGTTCATAAAGGTTTGTGGCGTTAACAGCCACACCGTCTGGCCGCTGATAGCGGTTCTGGCAACCTGTCCGAAATAGCTTTTATCAAAACTCAAGGGTGCTTTCAGCTCGCGTGAAAGGGCCTCAAGCCACCAAAAGCCAGCGTTATGGCGTGTGGCTTGGTATTCAGCGCCTGGATTGCCGAGGCCCACAAATAATTTGATCATGCTGATTCCGTTTTCATTTCGATGCGATACGTTGTTGCTTCGCCGTGCCGTGCCGTGCTGGAGCACTGTTCGCGCCTTCGCGCCTAGTCTCGCACCGAAATGGAAATGGAAATGGAATGAGCCCTCCATCGTCCAATTTTGGGGCGCGTGTGGTGGTGCACAGGCGGCACAAAAAATAAAACGGCCCGTACCTTCTTGCGAGGGTGTGGGCCGCTGGCTTGCAGGCTTTGCAGCCCTGAGCGTTTGTTACTTCTTCTTGGCAGGTGGCTTGGCAGCTGGTTTCGCAGCGTCCTTGGCAGCGGCGGCGGCTTTACCGGCAGCTGCTTTGGGGTTGACTGCTGGTGCAGCCGCGCCTTCAGCAGGCGCAGCTTCAACCTCTTCCACGATGGCCGTGACGGACACCAGAACCGGGTTGACCTGGCCCTTGGCCACAAACTTCACGCCTTTTGGCAGGGTGATGTCCTTGACGTGCAGCGAAGAACCTTTTTTCAGCCCGCTCAGATCAACGGCGATGAACTCAGGAATGTCTGCAGGGAAGCAGGAGACAGTCAACTCGGTCAACACGTGGTTGGCCAGACAGTTTTCAGCCTTGATGGCTGGCGACTCTTCTTCACCGCTATAGTGCAAAGGCACCTTGACGGTCATTTTTGTCTTGGCTTCAACGCGCTGGAAGTCGATGTGCAGAATTTGCTGTTTGAACGGATGCATTTGCAGATCACGCAGCAAGACCTTGTGGTCTTTGCCGCCCAATTCCATCTCGAGGATGGAAGCGTGGAAAGCTTCCTTCTTGATGGCGTGCCACAACGCGTTGTGATCGATTTCGATCAACAAGGCATCGCCCGTACCACCATAAACAATACCGGGCGTGCGACCGGTGATGCGGAGACGGCGGCTCGCACCCGTACCCTGCAGGGTGCGCTCAAAAGCGACGAATTTCATAATTTGCTCCTTGAAGGGGTGTACCGCGACCAGTTCACCCCGGTTTAAAAGGCTGCTCAAGCGTGGCGATTGAATCGCCTGCTGTGCAGCCACTTTTTGTTTCAAATCAGGGCCGGCTGGTCCTGGTCTGAAAACAAACTCATAACCGACTCACCGTTGGCGATGCGCTGAATGGTTTCGGCGATTAGCGGTCCAACAGAGAGCTGTCGAATTTTCTTGCAATTTTTGGCATGGTCACTCAGTGGGATGGTGTTGGTGATCACTACCTCATCGAGGGCGTCGCCCTGCGCAATACGTTCAATTGCGGGACCTGAAAAAATAGGGTGTGTGCAGTAGGCGTAAACTTTTTTAGCACCGCGTTCTTTAAGCACTTCAGCCGCCTTGACCAGCGTGCCTGCGGTGTCAATCATGTCATCCATGATCACGCAATTGCGGCCTTCGATGTCACCAATGACGTGCATTACTTCTGACACGTTTGCTTTCGGACGGCGTTTGTCAATGATGGCCATGTCGCAGCCCAACTGCTTTGCCAGCGCGCGAGCACGCACCACACCGCCCACATCAGGCGACACCACCATCAAATCAGTGTAATTTTTCTGCCGCAAGTCACCGAGCAAGACCGGCGAGGCATAAATGTTGTCGACCGGAATATCAAAAAATCCTTGAATCTGATCTGCATGCAGATCCATGGTCAATACCCGCGACACACCGACCGCCTGCAGCATGTTGGCTACTACCTTTGCGGTGATTGGAACGCGCGCCGAACGTGGGCGACGGTCTTGCCGGGCATAACCAAAGTATGGAATGACGGCTGATATGCGTTCGGCAGATGCGCGCTTGAGTGCATCCACCATGATGAGCAATTCCATCAAGTTTTCGTTGGTCGGCGCGCAGGTGGACTGCACCACAAATACATCGCGCGCACGCACGTTTTGCTGGATTTCTACCGTGACCTCGCCATCAGAAAAGCGTCCCACGTGGGCTGCGCCAAGTGGAATGCCCAACTGCTGTGCGATCTCTGCGGCCAGGCTTGGATTGGCATTGCCTGTAAAAATCAGAAAATCAGAGTGGTGTGGCTGCATATGGGGCCCAGCTTGTATCGACATTTGACTTTCGGCTGATATTTTTAGGGGCCGCCAGGCCACAAACGCACTTCACGACATACACGCACGCAGCGAGCGCACCTGCAGTGATGGTCTTGCCCGTCAGGACCGACCCTCTTTACTGTTCCCATCCGATTTCCAGATCGGATAGAACCTTTCTCTCGGGAAAGGACAAAAATTTTGGCAGGGGTGGAAGGAGTCGAACCTGCGAATGCCGGAATCAAAATCCGGTGCCTTAACCAACTTGGCGACACCCCTACACGGGACAGCTGTCAGACTTTCGGCCTGACAACAAACCCATTATTCAAAATTATTCACTTACCTACTAAAAATGACCAATGTACCGTTAGTTTACCAACCGGCCAAAGGATGCATCTCTAAATTGCTGCACTTGCGGATTTTCCAGTGACGCATTAAATCATTATCTGACCCAATGTCGACACTTGAACTTTCCGTGCCGTACGGCAAATACGCGAATACCGCACTACCGGAACCCGTCATACGCCCTTGAAGGTTTTTCGCCTTGAGCCAATCAAGTGACTGGCCCAATTGCGGACATAAATTCAAGGCAACTGGCTGCAGATCATTTCGTCCAAATTCGTAAACGGCATCTGGATTTACTGTTTGACCTGCTTTTGATTGTGCACATGCTGCAAAGCCTATGATTGTAGCAGTTTTCGAATCCCTTTTAAGCGCTGGCGCGCTGAAAATCATCTCTGTTGAAAGACCGGCACTGGGTTTGACGACTACAAAGCTGGCGGCGGGCAGGTGCAGCGGGGTGATGCGCTCGCCCACGCCCTCCACCCAGGCGTGGCCGCCCGACAGGAAAAATGGAACGTCAGCACCCAGAGACAATGCAAGTGACAGTAAGTCTGCACGTGGCAAAGTGATACCCCATAAGCGTTGCAGGGCCAGCAGGCAGCTCGCCGCGTCCGACGAACCACCGCCCATTCCGGCCTGGGATGGAATGCGTTTTTCAAGACCGATATGCACACCCAGCGACGTACCGGTGGCTTTTTGCAAGGCCCGCGCGGCGCGTACCGTGAGGTCTTCAACCGGCAGGGCTTCCGGGTCTTCACCGCCTGCCGTGGGTAGGTCGCTGCGGCTAATGTTGCCGTCTCGGCGCAACTCAAAATGCAATGTGTCGTACCAGTCTATCAACATGAACACGGACTGGATCAGGTGGTAGCCGTCGGCCCTGCGCCCGGTGATGTGTAAAAACAGATTTAGCTTGGCCGGTGCAGGCACATCGTAGATGGCCATGAGCGGTGTTGAAGTGGTGGGTAAAACAATAGACATCGGAACCGTAAAAAACGCGCGATAGTGACTGGTGAGTATTTGGTTATGGACTGGTTATTGATCCAGCACGATACGAAGGCGGGTTTGTGGCGCGGGCTCGATTCGGGTGGCCACAATGCGCCCGGTATCCAGCCCCGAAAGATCGGCTGACCAGCCGTCGAGTTGGGTGTTGGTCCCCTTTAGCCAGTCAAACAGCGCAGCAATCGGAATGGCTGCGCCCGTGGTTTGCTCCAGCAGCGCATCAACTGAAGGGAAGCGCTTAATCCCGTTACCCGACTCCAGCGCGGCTTCATCGGGCGACCAGCGCATGATGCCCAGGACGTTGCCTACGGGGCTGGTAAGTGACAGTTCTCCGCGCTCAGCGCGCCCTTTCAGTTCAAAGCCTGCAAAAAAAGCCTGTACCGGATCGCTCTGTATTTGCAGGCTGATGCGGCCTGTCCAGAACTTTTTTTCCAAGTCATCCGGGTCGTCTCGGTATATTTTACGGGCGCATCCCGCTATTAAAAAAATAGCAACTGATGACAAGCCCAGAAGCAAGGCGCGCTTGTCTGGTGTGGCTGTGCTTGAGACCAAGTTCAAGAGGCAGCTCCGAGATTACAGCTTGACCCGAAAGCGTTTGAGTGTCTCCAAAAGCGTTTCATTTTCCGGATTCAGTAACTGGCCTTCTCGCCAGATCGCCATGGCCCTGTCCCGTTGGCCGGTAGTCCACAAGACCTCGCCAAAATGGGCTGCGATTTCTGAATCGGGCTTGGCTTTAAAGGCGGTTTCAAAAATTTTGACGGCTTCGGCCAGGTTTCCGAGCCGGAACTCAACCCAGCCCAGGCTGTCCTGAATGAAGGGATCTGACGGTACATATTCCAGTGCCTTGCGTATGAGTTCCCGGGCTTCCGGCAGGCGAATATTTCTTTCTGCTAAGGAGTACCCCAGGGCGTTGTAGGCGTTGTAGTAGTCTGGTTTTGCCACGATGACGCGTCTGAGCAAGCGCTCCATTTCCCCGAGGTTGCCGGTTTTTTCGGCCATCATGGCTTGGTCGTACACCAGTTCGGCCTCGTCGGGGAACTTGATGATGGCTTCACCGAGCAGGTCATAGGCCATCTGGTATTGCTTGAGGTCTCTGAGCAGGCCGACTTCGGCAATCAGCTTCAAGCGCGCATCACCAGGATTGCGTTCGGGCAGTGCCTTGATCAGCTGTCGGCCTTCGGCAAGTTTGCCCTGGCTCGCCAGAATTGATGCACGACGGGTTTGCGCCTGCATCATGTCTTCTGAGTTCTGGATTCTTCCAATCCAGGCTTCAGCAGCGGCGAAATCCTTGCGTTTTTCGGCAATCTGGGCCAACGCCAGGTAGGCCTGGGACAGGCCACGGGCGGACTCTTCTTCATTTAACTGTTGCTTGGCCAGCGTCACGTAGCGCTCCAGCGAGGTTTGTGCAGGTGCCAGCTGGTTGTCCTGAAGTTGCAGAGAGCCGAATATCAGCCATGCCGACGCGAGGTCGGGCTTGTCGCGGATGACGAGTTGCAATTGCGCTGTTGCCTCGGCATACCGCTGCGCATCCAGCAGGGCCCGTGCGTAACCCATGCGGACTTCTGGAGCGGCCTGAGGGCTGCGCACGAGGTAGGTCTTGACCAACGCTTCTGCTTGTGGAAGTTTGGGATCCATTAGTTCCATGGCCACCAGCGCCGGGCCTTCAGCATTAGGATCAGCGGCCTGGGCTTTTTTGACGGCGTCCAGCGCTCCGGCAGTATCGCCAGCTGCCAGTCGCATGCGTCCTACCGTAGTCCAGGCCGCACTGGCCGTAGCCGGGCTGACAAGGTAAAAAGCCAGCGCTTCTTCAACCACTGCGCTAGCCTGCTTTTTGTCGCTCACACGCGCGTAGGCGCGGGGTATGGCTGATATGACCAGTGGGCGATCAGCCGGAGGTGTCAGCTCGATCTCGGTTTTTACCGGCTCTGAAGTGTCGCTGATGCGGTTTAATGCAATCAGGATTTGCATGAGGTAACGGTTGGCCTCGCGCGATTCAGGCTGGGCTTGCTTCCAGGCTCTGACAGCTTGTAGAGCTGCTTCCCCCGAGCGTGACTGCAATGCAATGTCCGCGGCACGCTGGTACAACTGGGCTTCACCGGTTTTTCTCGCAGCGTCCAGAATCAACGCGTAACCGGCGGCGGGTTCACCATCCTGGGTGCTTATTTCGCCCACCAGCAATTGGTAAAAAAGCTCGGCGTTCAATGCAGAACTGGTCACGAGGGCCGACGCTACAGCCAAGTCGGCTGCAGGCGTAACGGGCAGTGGATCTTTTGTCTGGGCCATCAGCAGCGGTGCTGCAACCCACAAACCACTCAAAACGCAGATCAGTTTTTTCTTCATCAAACTATGATAATGGAAGCTCCCTTGCCGCGCAGGCTGTGCCACTTGTAAAGCACAATACTTATCTGACTTATGCCTGAACTACCCGAAGTTGAAGTAACCCGCCTCAGTTTTGCAGACCGTATCTTGAATGCCCGGGTTGAGGCTGTTTTTATGGGAAAACCACTGCGGTGGCCGCTGGGTTGTGAAACGTCGGCGCTTCAGGGCTTGCAGGTTCTGGGCGTGCGCCGGCGGGGGAAATACTTGCTGGTTGACCTGAGTGCCGGGTTGCTGCTTGTTCACCTGGGCATGTCTGGCAGCATCAGCTTCGGGCTTGATTTGCCTTTGCCTGGCAAGCATGATCATTTTGAAATGGTGACGACCCTGGGGACCTTGCGTCTGAATGATCCTCGGCGCTTTGGCGCTGTGGTGTATGCCTTGAGCGAAACACACCCGGTGGCGCTCAAGTTACTGGGTCGGCTAGGCGTTGAGCCACTCACTGAAGCGTTTGACGCCACGAAATTTCACAGAGCGTTGAAGCTCAAAAATACTGCTATCAAACAGCTGTTGTTGGCGGGTGAAATTGTTGTGGGTGTCGGAAACATCTATGCGTCTGAGACACTTTTTCTGGCGGGTATTCGTCCCACAACACGCGCTGCCCGTATCAGCAAACCCCGAGCGGCGTTGCTGCACGGCGCCATACGGGAGGTGCTGGCGCGGGCGGTGGCCAAGGGCGGAAGCACCTTGAAAGACTTTTCAAATGCGCAGGGTGAGTCCGGTCATTTTCAGCTAGAAGCCATGGTGTATGACCGTGCAGGCCTGCCTTGCAAGGTCTGCGGCAGCCCGATTCGAAGCCTGCGGCAGGCGCAGCGCTCAACTTTTTATTGCTTCAATTGTCAAAAGCCCTGAGCCAGGCTTGCCCGAACTGTTGACAACAATGCATGGCAACGAATGACTCATTCGGGATGGCAATGCTATATTGACCGTTCAATACTGAAAATCAAGTATGTCCTTTAACAAACAATTTGACCAGCATGGCGCATGGCGGCGAGAGTTTGCCCTACGGCTCAAGCTGCTTGCTGAATGGATGAAAAGCCATGATCTGCTTGATGCGGCCGTCGAAGAACGTCTGCTCAGGCTTGAGTCGCAAGTGCGCTCGGACAAAGTCATGGTGGCATTTGTCGCCGAGTTTTCGCGGGGTAAATCAGAACTGATTAACGCCATCTTTTTTGCCGGTTACGGCAGGCGAATCATGCCGGCAAGCGCCGGACGCACAACGATGTGCCCCACTGAATTAGGCTATGACGCTGACGTGCCGCCGTGTTTGAGACTGCTGCCCATCGAAACCCGCCTGCAAACCCAAGCTCTGATGGAATGGCGTTTGGTACCTGAAAAATGGGCTCATATTGACCTAGACGTCAACGACCCTGCTCAGCTTGCGAAAGCACTTGAAAAGGTTGCTGAGGTTCGTCATGTAACCAAGGGCGAAGCCACGGCTTTAGGCTTTTGGAACGATGAACAGCTTGGCGATAACCCCTCGGTAGGTACAGATGGTTTGGTTGAAGTGCCGAAATGGCGCCATGCGCTGATTAATATCGCACATCCGTTGCTCAAGCAGGGCTTGGTGATTCTGGACACGCCAGGTTTGAACGCTATTGGCGCAGAGCCGGAGTTGACGGTCAGTCTGATTCCCCAGGCCCACGCGGTGGTATTTATTCTGGCGGCGGACACGGGCGTGACGAAGTCGGATCTTGCAATCTGGCGCGAGCACCTGATCACAGGACCTGACGAAAGTATTTCGCGTCTTGTGGTGCTCAACAAGATTGACACTTTATGGGATGCGCTGAGTTCGCCGGAGCAGATTCAGCAGCAGATTGATCGCCAACGTGCTTCGTCCGCAGAAATACTTGGACTTCCCGAGTCACAGGTGATTCCTGTGTCGGCACAAAAGGGGCTGCTCGCAAAAGTAACGCGGAACAAAGACCTGCTTCAGGCCAGCTGCCTGCCTAATCTGGAGCTTGCCCTGTCTGACGGTGTGATGGGCCAGCGGCAAAAAATTCTGCGTTCGACAGTAGCAGGCGGCATTGCTGAACTGCGTGTGCAGGCGGGTCGTGCGATTCATATTCGTCGACGGGACCTGGCTGAGCAAATGGACGAACTGCGCGGGTTGAGGGGTAAAAACTCCGCGGTCATCAATCACATGCGGACACGCATAGACCAAGAGCGGCTGGACTTTAATGCCAGTGGTTCCAAAATATATGCTGTGCGTTCAGTGCACCTGAAGTTGTTGCGCGAGGTTTTCAATCTCCTCAGTACGCCGATGTTGAAAGTCGAATTAACCGAGCTGACGACTTCCTTAAAGCAACCCGGCATCAAGCTGGGAGTCAAAAAAGCCTACGGTCAGACTTTTTCTCGCTTGCGAGCAGGCTTGCAGAAGGCGCAAGTTGCGAGCGGGGACATTCAATCCATGCTGACGGCTTCATTTAAACAGCTCAACGCAGAGTTTGGATTTTCCCTTCAGGCACCCAAAGAGCCTGAGCTGATCCGATTTGAGGCTGAACTGGCGCAAATCGAGCGTAGCCACCTGCAATATCTGAGCCTAAAGAACGTACTGAAACTTTCTCAGCCTGATTTTTCCGAGCGACTTGTGCGTGCGCTTGCAACGCGTTTGCGTTTGGTGTACGAGTCCGCAATGAGTGAGGTAGAACTTTGGAACAAGTCTGCAGCCTCCCAGCTTGACGCGCAGCTACGCGAGCGGCACCGCAATTTTGGTCGACGCATTGAGGCAATTGAACGGATTCAGAGCGCTGCGTCGGGGTTGGACGAGCGCATCGGTGAAATCAGTATTCAGGAAATCGCACTTGACGAGCTAATTGAAAAATTGACGGAATTAACATCGCATCTGGCGGGCGCACCGCTGCAGCCACAGCCCCAATTGGACTTGCCAGAAATGGTACGAGACAAGTTGGTGCGCGACACTGCGTAAGGTTTTTGTGATTGCCAGTAGCCTGCCGGTGGGGAGTGCGGACCTTCAAAAACGCTTTGCGCAAGAACTTGCCAGGTGGCAAAAAATGCACGGCCGCAACACCTTGCCCTGGCAAAACACGCGTGATCCGTATCGGGTGTGGCTTTCCGAGATTATGTTGCAGCAAACCCAGGTAAGCACTGTGCGTGATTACTACGGCAGATTTTTGCAGCGCTTCCCGGCAGTGGGTGATTTGGCAGCAGCGCAACCGGATGAAGTCATGGCCTTATGGAGCGGGTTGGGTTACTACAGCCGGGCGCGCAATATGCACCGCTGTGCGCAAGAGGTTGTGGCGTTCCATCAGGGGCAATTCCCCACCAGCGCTGAGCAGCTGCAAACTTTACCCGGCATTGGGCCGTCCACCGCAGCAGCGATTGCTTCATTTTGTTTTTCTGAACGGGTGGCTATTCTTGACGGTAACGTCAAGCGGGTGCTGACGCGCGTCCTCGCTTTTTCTGGTGATCTGGCGCACGGGCCACAAGAGCGTCGGCTCCTGGGTATCGCAACCTGTTTATTGCCGACGCATGACCTGACGGAAATGATGCCGTGCTATACCCAAGGGTTGATGGACTTGGGTGCCACGATCTGTACGCTTCGAAAGCCACAATGTGCCGTGTGTCCGGTTCAGAATTTGTGTCAGGGATTTGCCGACGGTGAGCCTGAAAAATACCCTGTTAAAACCAAAAAACTCAAGCGTAGCGCGCAAACACTTGCTTTGCTATGGGCACAGCGGCCCGACGGCTCGGTGTGGCTGGAGCGCAGACCCACATCGGGGATTTGGGGTGGGCTTTATTGTTTGCCTGTGTTCGAGAGTCAGGACGCTTTGAAAGCTTTTCTTCCGAAGCATTTGCACACGCGGATGGAGTCACTCAAACCGTTCAAGCATGTCTTGACCCACAAGGATTTGCATCTGTGTCCTGTCATGGCAGGTTTCTCAATAACCGAGGATATGCCGCCAAGGGCTTCAGGCGTATCGGAGCCTGTACCGGCCGGTGCTTGGTTTGCCCTTGATGCATGGCCGAATCTTGGATTGCCTGCGCCTATCAGGAAGCTGTTCCAGAACGAGAGCGCTTAACTTACCAAAGCTGCAGGCGGCTCGGGTCTGGTCTTGACATCCAGCTCGCGGTGGCGTTTCAGGGTGTTCCATCGCTTGCTAAAGCTGAGTGCCAGGGCCTCCGCCAGATAGACAGAGCGGTGTTGCCCACCGGTGCACCCGATCGCTACCGTAACGTAGCTGCGGTGATCTCTGACCAGTGCATGCAGCCAGTGGCTGATGAAGTGCTCGATATGGTTAAACATGTCGTTGACCTCAACCTGTGAGCGCAGATAGTTGGCCACGCCATCGTCCCGCCCCGTCAGGTGGCGCAGGCCGGATTCGTAGTGCGGATTGGGCAGCATGCGCACATCAAAAACATAATCTGCATCAAGGGGGACGCCGCGTTTAAATGCAAACGACTCAAAAACCAGTGTCAGCTGGTTGATGGGTGCGGAAACCAGTGACTTTACGTAGCCTTGCAGCTGTGACGACCGAATCATGCTGGTGTCCAGAACATGGGCTTGTTCACGTATTTCACAGAGTAACTCGCGCTCTGCCTCAATGGCATCGACCAAGGTCCTGTGTTGGTTAGAGGCATTGATGCGTGACAGGGGGTGAAATCGGCGTGTCTCTGAGAAGCGTCGCACCAGAGTATCGGTTTTTGCATCCAGAAAAAGTGACCGGACAGCCACACCCTGCGAACGAAGCTGTTTAAGCTGTTCTGGAACGGAGTGAAGCGAGGTTGCGCTGCGCCCATCCATGGCAATGGCGACTTTGCTTGCCCCGCGCTGCTCCTGCAATGCGACGAAAGGGGACAGCAACTCTGGCGGCAAATTGTCGACGCAGTAATAGCCTGCGTCTTCCAGTGAATGCAGCGCAATGGATTTTCCAGAGCCCGACATACCGGTAATCAACACTATTTCTAGCAAATTTCTCATTGCCCGAGCATTTCCTTGGCGTGCGCCAGCGTGGTGCCAGACAATCGCTCACCACCCAGCATACGGGCGATTTCAGCCACGCGTTGCTCCCCGTTGACGGATTCCACGGTGCTGAATGTCTTGCCCTTTTCAGTCTGTTTAGCTACGACCAGATGTTGGTCAGCGCAGGCGGCCACTTGCGGAAGATGCGTAACCGCCATGACCTGTCGGTCTTTGCCCAGCTGCTTCATCAACCGGCCTACGTTTTCAGCCACTGCGCCGCCGACACCAGAATCAACTTCATCAAATATCAGGGTTTGAGCCTCACCCAGTTGGCTGGTTGTGACGGCTATTGCCAGGGCAATACGAGACAACTCGCCGCCAGAAGCAACTTTTCCCACAGGGCGCGGCGTGGTGCCGCTGTGGCCCGCAACCAGGAACTCAATTTGTTCCTGGCCATACTGGGCGGGTTGCTCCAGGACATTTAGTGCCACGTCAAATCTGCCGCCTTGCATGCCCAAACCCTGCATGGCCTGCGTGATGGCTTTCGCGAGCGCTGGTGCGGCCTTTGCACGCGAACCAGAAATTTTGTCAGCTTCTTGAAGATACGCGCTGTGCGCATTTTTTTCAGCACGCGCAAGGTTTTCCAAATCAGCGGCGGCATCAAGGGTTTGCAGCTCAGCATGCCAGGATATCAACAATTCCGGCAATTCGGCAGGCGGGCGTTTGTAACGCCTTGCCAGGCTGATCCAAAGGGAAAGGCGCTGATCCAGAGCGTTAAGACGTTGGGGCTCCAGCTCTGCGTGCTTGGCATAGCCATGTAGCGAATGCACGGTGTCTTCGGTTTGCGCCAGTGCACTGCTGAGTACCTCTGTCAAAGCCTTAAATTGGGGCTCAATATGTTCATGCTCCTGAAGCGCAGAGAGCGCCCGGCCCAGTAGGCTGCTGGCGTTTTGCTCAGACTCTTGCAGCGCATCAAGCGCAGCTTGTACAGCATCGCGCAGCGACTGCGCATTGGACAGCCGGCCGTGCTGCGCATTGAGGTCTTGCCATTCATCAGTACCTGGCGAGAGCTTGTCGATCTCGCTGATCTGCCAGGTTAAACGTTCACGTTCACGCTGCAGGCTGTGTTGCGCAACCAGCGCATCGGCAAGGGTTTTTTGCGCCAGTCGCCATTTCTGCCAATGTTGGGTCAACAACAACGTGGATATGCCGCCATAGGAGTCCAGCAAGCCGCGCACTGCATCGGGTCTGGTCAGGCTTTGCCACGCGTGCTGGCCATGAATATCTACCAATTTGTCAGCGATATCCTTGACCTGTGTTGCCGTAGCCGCGCTACCGTTGATCCACGCCCGGCTCTTGCCTTGCGCGTCAATCGTGCGGCGCAATAACAGCGTATCGCCGCTGGGAAAGCCAGCCTGGTCCAGCCATTCAAGCAAAGTGGCGGGGTTTTCGAATTCAGCACTGATTTCACAGCGCTGTGCACCCTCGCGAACCACACCCGCATCCGCACGCGCACCCAAGGCCAGCTGCAGCGCATCAATCAATATGGATTTGCCGGCGCCGGTTTCACCCGTGAGAACAGTAAAACCGTTTACCAGGTCCAGGTCAAGCGTGTGGACAATAACAAAATCACGTAGAGAAATGCTTTTAAGGCTCATAACTTACGCTACACCTTCATTCCAATGGAGTTTTTTACGCAGCGTGTCAAAGTAACTCCAGCCCTTGGGGTGAAGAAACACCATTTGATACTCTGATCGACGCACTGTGATTCGATCACCATGCAGCAAGGTGGCTAAAGACTGCATGTCAAAATTGGCGCTTGCGTCCCGACCGGCCACTATCTCGACCGTGATCTCACCGGTGTCTGACAGCACGATGGGTCGATTTGACAAGGTATGTGGCGCGATCGGCACAAGAATCCAGCCGGCAATCGACGGATGCAACAAGGGGCCGCCAGCAGAAAGTGCATAAGCGGTCGAGCCCGTTGGAGAGGCAATGATCAGGCCATCGGCCCGCTGGTTAGCTACAAAACGCCCGTCTACTTCGACGCGTAACTCGACCATGCCCGCGGTCGCCCCGCGGTTGACTACGACGTCGTTCATGGCGGTTGCGTTGAAAACGCAGCGCCCGTCCCGTACGACCTTGGCTTGCATCATCCAGCGGCGATCTTCTTCAAACTCACCGCGCAGCATGGGCCCCAGTACGGTCTGGTAGTGTTCAAAAGCAATGTCAGTTATAAAACCAAGGCGGCCCTGGTTAATGCCGATAAGAGGAACGCCAAACTGCGCCAGCAACCGTCCAATGCCGAGCATGGTGCCATCGCCACCCACGACCAGCCCCAAATCACAATGAGCACCTATGCTGGGTACATCAAGAATCGGGTATTGCGTCAATCCGGTATTGCTAGCGGTGTCTTTCTCAATTGCAACGTCACATCCCTGGGCGCTTAAAAAGTGCGCAATGCTCTCCAACGCGGAGCGCGAACCATGCGCGTGGTACTTTCCTATGAGTGCTACATGGTGAAATTGCGACTTCATCATCAAATTACATCACAAGATTTGGTTCAGGCTTCGTAGAATGTCTTCATGCTTGATGACCGCGCCAGATTGTTGTTGAAAGCGCTGGTTGAGCGCTACATAGCCGATGGTCAGCCCGTAGGCTCACGTACATTGTCCAGAGCGTCCGGACTTGATCTTTCGCCAGCCACCATTCGCAATGTGATGAGTGACCTTGAAGAGTTGGGCCTGATTGTCAGTCCGCACACCTCTGCGGGGCGAATTCCAACTGCGAGAGGTTATCGGCTCTTCGTAGACACCATGCTGACCACGCAGCGCGATCCGTTTTCCAGTGGTGCAGGCATGGGTACCCAGCGACTTGCGCCCGATCAGCCGCAGAAGGTGCTGAGCAATGCGGCGCATATGCTTTCAAACCTGTCGCAATTTGTGGGCGTGGTCATGGCGCCCCGTCGTAGCTCGGTGTTTCGTCATATTGAATTTCTGCGCTTGTCCGAGCGGCGTTTTCTGGTGATCATCGTGTCACCCGACGGTGATGTGCAAAACCGGGTGATTTTTACTGAAGCGGATTACACGCAATCACAGCTGGTTGAAGCGTCGAACTTTCTCAACTCGCATTACGCCGGCATGGCGATTGAAGAGGTGCGGGAGCGGCTTAAAAACGAAGTCGAAGCCCTGCGCGGCGAGATTGCCATTCTCATGCAAACTGCTGTTCAGGTGAGTTCTGAGGCCATCGAGTCGCGTGATGAGGTGGTCGTTTCGGGTGAACGCAATCTTTTGGCAATCAGCGACTTCTCCAGCGACATGGGTAATTTGCGCAAGTTATTTGATCTTTTTGAACAAAAAGCACAACTCATGCGGCTGCTTGATGTTTCGAGCCGGGCAGAGGGCGTGCGTATTTATATCGGTGGCGAAAGCCAGGTCATTCCGTATCAGGAGTTGTCAGTGGTGACTGCACCGTATGAAGTTGATGGTCAGGTGGTTGGCACGCTCGGAGTGATCGGGCCCATGCGCATGCCCTACGAAAAAATGATCCAGATTGTCGATATAACTTCCAAGCTAGTCAGTACGGCACTCAGTCATAGCAAGTAGCCCTTTACAATGATGGCTTGGTTTGGGGCGTTAGCTCAGTTGGTTAGAGCAGAGGACTCATAATCCTTTGGTCGAGTGTTCAAGTCACTCACGCCCTACCATTCACCTGAAATTGTGAGTTATACTTAAAAGCTCAGCGGCTGTAGCTCAGTTGGATAGAGTACTTGGCTACGAACCAAGGGGTCGTGGGTTCAATTCCTGCCAGCCGCACCAAAAAAGAAAAGCCCGTAACGAAAGTTGCGGGCATTTTTCTTTTCTGATGGTGCCCGTTCGTGGTTGCTGCCGTGCTCATGGTCCGGCGATTCAAGTTTTTTTGCACAGTAAATGCTATTCTGGTTACCCCATGAACAAAGCCTTTACCAAAGAAACCGATACGGATGATGACGA
>JANXTM010000194.1 GCA_025352405.1 Polaromonas sp. | reverse complement strand
CGTCAAGCAGCGTCAAATCAATCGCCACGCCACGTGTGTGGTTAGAGCCTTTGGCAGGGTCGGCAACATAGCCTGGTACTGGCAAAACGGCCCATAAAGCCTCTTGCGCTTCCTGCGGACGATAGGCGTCAAATATCTTGAGTCTGAAACCAAACGCGTTCGCAGCCACCACCGCCTTGCGCAAACCCGCTTCAGCCTGCGGATGCAAAAAGCAATGCGCGTGCGGATAAATCACGTGGCCCGTGAAGTTGTCTGCACGGGCATACATCATGTCTATGTTTACATCGTGGTTTTGCTCTGTGATGAGCACCAGGGTTTCCTTGATCATCATGTGCGCCTTTTACTGAAACGCAACTTCAGCAAAACTGCGCAGCTTGCGGCTGTGCAGCTGGTTGATGCCTTCGGCGCGCAGCAGTTCCACGGCGCGTATGCCTATGCGCAGATGCTGGTCCACCCGTTCGCGGTAAAAGTGGTTGGCCATACCGGGCAGCTTGATTTCACCGTGTAGCGGTTTGTCGCTGACGCACAGCAGGGTGCCGTAGGGCACGCGAAACCTGAAGCCGTTGGCTGCTATGGTCGCGCTCTCCATGTCCAGCGCGATGGCGCGGCTCTGGCTGAAGCGGCGTTGCGGCTGGTTGCCGGGCAGCAGTTCCCAGTTGCGGTTGTCGGTGGATGCCACCGTGCCGGTACGCATGATGTTTTTCAGGGCCGGTCCCTCCAGGCCGGTCACGTCTTCAACTGCCTGCTCAAGTGACTTTTGTATTTCAGCCAGTGCGGGTATCGGCACCCATAGCGGCAGCTCTTCGTCAAGCACGTGGTCTTCACGCACGTAGCCGTGAGCCAGCACATAGTCGCCGAGTTGCTGGCTGTTGCGCAGCCCCGCGCAGTGGCCCAGCATGATCCACGCATGCGGCCGCAGCACGGCGATGTGGTCGGTAATGTTTTTGGCATTGGCCGGGCCCACACCAATATTGACCATGGTGATGCCGCTACGGTCAGCGCGCATCAAATGGTATGCGGGCATTTGCGGCAGACGCGGTGGGGGCGCGCCCAGCGCATCGGCTGCCAGGGGCGGTAAACCGATCCGGCGCCTGACCACATTACCTGGCTCTACAAAGCAGGTGTATTCGCTGTCCGGGTCGGCCATGGCGGCGTGGCCCAGGCGTACAAACTCGTCGATATAAAACTGGTAGTTGGTAAACAGCACAAAGTTCTGGAACCAGTCGGGCGATGTACCGGTGTAATGGCGCAGGCGCTGCAGCGAATAGTCAACCCGTGCCGCCGTGAACAGCGACAGCGGTTGCGGCTCGCCCGGGCGTGTTTCATGCGTGCCGTTGGCAATGCCGTCGTCCATGGCGGCCAGGTCAGGCAGGTCAAACACGTCGCGCATCAGGGTGCGGCGTTCGGTGCTCAGGTTGCCTTCAATATGGTCATGCTCGGCAAATGAAAAGTGCACGGGAATAGGCTGGGTGCTGGTGCCAATTTCGATTTCAACGCTGTGGTTTTGCAGCAGCAGGCGGAACTGCTCAAGGTAGTACTCGCCGTACAGGTCTGGCCGCGTCAACGTGGTTTCAAAGCGGCCAGGGCCTGCAACAAAGCCGTAGCTCAGCAGTGGGGTATCGGGCATGGCCAGTGTGCGGGCTACGGTGTCGGTATGAATGCGCACAAACGGGTAGTGGGCCCGCACATGGCCAGGCAGGCTTTCGCCGGCCACGTAGCGTTGCATGGCATCGCGCAAGTGGCTGATCTGCTGGTCATAAATGGCACACACCTGGGCCAACGCTGCAGCTGCATTCGTATAGCGGGTCGGGGCAATAAAGCTTGGCAGGTAGGGCATGGCTAGTATTAACCCTGGACAGGCTCTCGCATGGTCACAAACTCTTCAGCCAGGGTGGGGTGTATGCCAATCGTGCTGTCAAACAGGGCTTTGGTGGCGCCGGCCTTCATCGCTACAGCAAAGCCTTGTACTACCTCGCCCGCATCCGGCCCCACCATGTGCAGGCCGACCACGCGGTCGCTTGCATCATCGACCAGTAGTTTCATGAGCGTGCGCTCTGTGCTGCCGCTCAACGTGTGCTTGAGTGCCTTGAAGTCGCTGCGGTAAACGCTGACATTGTCAAATTTTGCGCGCGCAGCAGCTTCGGAGTAACCCACTGTCCCGATGTTGGGATGCGTGAACACTGCAGTTGGAATGAAGTCATAGCTCATACCCCGTGGCTTTTTTCCTGCCAGGGGACCGAACAATTGGTCGACCACAACCATGGCCTCGCCCAATGCTACTGGCGTGAGCTGCACCCGGGCCGTCACGTCGCCCAGCGCGTAGATGGAAGGTACCGAGGTCTGGTATTGCTCATCAACCTTAATGGCCCCCGCCGCGTTAACAGCCACGCCTGCGGTCTCTAACCCCAGGCCATTTGAATTGGGTATCCGGCCAGTGGCGTAAAGTACCGTGTCGACCGTAAAGCTGCCCCCGCCCTTGAGCGCAATAACCAGGCCATCGGCTGTTTTGGTGATGGCTTCGACTTCTGATTTGAGTTGCAGATTAACGCCGGTTTTGCGCATCTCGCTGGCAATAAAATCGCGTACGTCATCGTCAAAACCAGTGAGGAGCTTTTCACCGCGATGTATCTGGGTCACTTTTGAGCCCAGGCCGTTGAAGATTGATGCAAACTCGCAGGCGATGTAGCCACCACCCACCACAGCCAGTCGTTTGGGAAACGGGTCGAGGTCAAACATGCTGTCAGATGTGACCACATGCTCGTGGCCCTCGACTGCGGGAACCAGCGCTGTGCCGCCGGTTGAAACCAGTAGTGTTTTGGCCGTGTACTTTTTGTCGCCCACTTCCACCGTGTGCGCGTCCAGCAGGCGCGCCCAGCCCTTGATGATCTTTACTCCGGCGCTGTCGAGCAGATTGATATAGATGCTGTTTAGCCGTGAGATCTCTTTTGCGCGGTTGGCTTTGAGCGTGTCCCAGTTAAATTTGGGCGCTTCGCCAACCCAGCCAAAGCCGTGTGATTCCTCAAACGCCTCGGCATAGTGCGCGGCATAGCTATAGAGTTTTTTCGGTATACAGCCCACGTTGACGCAAGTGCCACCCATGTCGGCCACCTCGGCCAGTGCCACGCGCGCACCGCGCTGGGCAGACATGCGTGCTGCCCGCACGCCACCGCTGCCGCCGCCAATTACAAAAAGATCGAAGTCGAATGTCTGCATACCCTGCCTTTGTTGAGATCAATACGCATGATAGTGGTGCATTGATGACGTAGGCGGGCAGGGGTTGCTGGGCTGGCTGGCAACGGACTAAACCGATGCCAGCAATTCAAGTTCAAGGCCAGGCTCAGGGCCTTGATGCCATTGCCAGGTCAGGCCTGCTTGAGAAACGCCAACAAGTCCGCATTGAGTTTGTCCTTGTTCATCTGCGGAATGGCGTGTGAGCCGCCTTTGTAGACTTCAAGACGACCATTCTTCAGAATTTTGGCTGCTGCCATAGCCGACGGTGCAATCGGCACGATCTGGTCGTCATCACCGTGGATCAGCAGCGTTGGCAAGAGCATCTTTTTCAGGTCTTCCGTAAAGTCAGTTTCTGAAAACTGCTTGACGCATTCGTACGAGCTGCGCAGGCCGGACTGCATGCTCAGCGTGGTGAATGTGTCCCGGCGGCCTTGCGAGTCTTTGATGCCGGTGCGGTTAAAGCCGAAAAATGGCGTGGTCAGGTCTTTGTAGAACTGGGCACGGTCAGCCTGCAAACCTGCACGAATGCCGTCGAAGGCGCTCATGGGTGTGCCTTCGGGGTTACCTGCGGTTTTGAGCATCAACGGTGTCACGGCGGCGATCAACACCGCTTTGGAGGCGCGTGCGCTGCCAAACTTGCCGAGGTAACGCGCCACTTCACCACCGCCCATGGAATGACCCACGAAGGTCGCACCCTTGATGTTCAGTGTGGAAACCAAAGTATCGAGGTCTGACGCAAATGTGTCGTAGTTGTTGCCGTCCCAGGGCTGGCTGGAGCGGCCATGGCCGCGGCGGTCGTGGGCGATGCAGCGGTAGCCGTTGCACGCCAAAAACATCATCTGGTCTTCCCATGCATCAGCACTGAGCGGCCAGCCATGGCTGAACACCACGGTATTCGGGCCGGTGCCCCAGTCCTTGTAATAAATCTGTGCGCCGTCTTTGGTGGTGATCAAATTCGTGCTGTGCATGGCCTTGTGGTCAGTCGACTTGGCGACCGTACCACCGGTATGGGCGGCAGCCGCTGCGCCGGCGCTGGCAACGATGGCTGCGCCGCCTACGAGCAGATGGCGACGCGATGGGCTGGCGCCAGTGCCAGCGGTGGTATTGTCTTGCGGCATGAGGGTCTCACTTTCGTTGTCAGGTTTGGAAGTCGCAGGAAACAATGTCAAACTGAGTCACACTACGTTAACTGCACAATTTAATTGTGTACAATGAATAGCTTACAAATGTTTACAAATTGAAACTTGCCGTCCTTAAAGCCCTTGCGTGACGCACAGGTATGCGTCGCCAGTCGTCGCTGTGCGCTGTCGGTTCTACCGCGCGACCATACGGCTTAAAACACGCGCAACGATAATCGAGGGATGACTATCTTTCGCACTGACTTCGCGTCACTCCCCCTGCCAGCCCATGTGCTGGCCAACCTGACCCAGCTGGGGTACACCCAGATGACGCCGATTCAAGCTGCCAGCCTGCCGGTTGCGCTGCTCGGCAAAGACCTGATTGCTCAAGCTAAGACCGGTAGCGGAAAAACGGCGGCTTTTGGCATTGCGCTACTGGCCAATCTCAATGCCCGCCGTTTTGCCGTGCAGGCCATGGTGCTTTGCCCAACGCGTGAGCTGGCTGACCAGGTGGCGACTGAAATCCGCCGTCTGGCGCGGGCTGAAGAAAACGTCAAGGTGGTGGTGTTGTGCGGCGGTGTGCCGCTGCGCAACCAGACCGCCAGTCTGGAGAACGGCGCGCATATTGTCGTCGGCACGCCTGGCCGCATCATGGACCATCTGGGCCGGGGCAACCTGAACCTTGAAGCGATGAACACCCTCGTGCTGGACGAGGCCGACCGCATGCTCGACATGGGCTTTTTTGATGACATTGCCACGGTTGCCAAACAATGTCCGAAAGAACGTCAGACACTGCTGTTTTCGGCGACTTACCCTGAAGGTATCGCCAAAATCAGCCAGCAGTTCATGAAAACGCCGCAGACCATCACTGTGCAGGCGCAGCATGAAAAAACCAAAATTCAGCAGCGCTGGTACCAGGTGCCTGACAGCGATCACGACGAAGCCCGACTCGGCGCGGTGGCCCAGGTGCTGCGGCACTACCGTCCAGCCAGCTCGCTGGCTTTTTGCAATACCAAATCGCAGTGCAGGGCGCTGGTGGCCTATTTAAAAGAGCAGGGCTTCAGTGCGCTGGCCTTGTTTGGCGAGCTGGAGCAGCGCGAGCGTGACCAGGTGCTGGTGCAGTTTTCAAACCGCAGCTGTTCAGTGCTGGTGGCCACCGATGTGGCAGCGCGCGGGCTGGACATCAACCAGCTGGAAATGGTCATTAATGTGGACGTCACCCCGGACGCCGAAGTGCATATTCACCGCATTGGCCGCACCGGCCGCGCCGACGAAGAAGGCTGGGCCATCAGCCTGGCCAGCATGGACGAGATGGGCTATGTCGGCAAGATCGAAGTGCTGCAAAAGGCCGAATCAGAATGGCACAAGCTCACCGACCTGACGCCAGCCAGCAACGAGCCGCTGCTACCGCCTATGGTCACGCTACAAATAGTCGGTGGCCGCAAGGAAAAAATCCGCGC
>JANXTM010000180.1 GCA_025352405.1 Polaromonas sp. | reverse complement strand
CCTGGTGGCAGCCAATATTTTCCCCGGTGACATGCTGTGGAAAAACTTTGGTATCACGCGGCATGGCAAGGTCGTGTTCTATGACTACGACGAGATCGAATACATCACCGACTGCAAGTTTCGCAAGGTGCCGACGCCGCGTAATGAAGAAGACGAGATGAGTGGCGAGGTCTGGTATTCAGTCGGCGCCAAAGACGTGTTCCCTGAAACCTTCGGGCCATTTTTGCTCGGCAATGACGCGGTACGTGGTGTGTTCATGAAACACCACAGCGATTTGCTCGACGCCGCTTTCTGGCAAAACCACCAGTCACGCATTCAGGCGGGCCATGTGTTTGACGTGTTTCCGTACGAGCAGGAAAAGCGCTTCATCAAACACCACGATGTGTCGGTGGCCTGATCCCGTACGTCCCCCTAACCTTTGGAGAGAGAAAAAACATGCGGGATTTCATTGTTATTCTGGGCGCTGCCCGTACCCCCATGGGCGCTTTTCAGGGCGACTTTGCATCGCTAGCCGCCCATGATCTGGGCGGTGCCGCCATCAAGGCTGCCGTTGAGCGCTCGGGCGTGGCGCCTGAACAAGTTGATGAAGTGCTGTTCGGCAACTGCCTGATGGCGGGGCAGGGCCAGGCACCGGCACGGCAGGCCGGTTTCAAGGGCGGTTTGCCCGCCAGCGCCGGTGCTGTGACGCTCTCTAAAATGTGCGGCTCGGGTATGGAGGCCACGCTGCTGGCGCATGACCAGCTGGTGGCGGGCAGCCGTGATGTGATGGTTTCTGGCGGCATGGAAAGCATGACCAACGCGCCGCACCTGCTGCTCAAGGGGCGCAGTGGCATTCGCATTGGCCACGACCGTGTTTATGACCACATGATGCTCGACGGCCTGGAAGACGCCTACGAGCCGGGCCGTTCCATGGGCACCTTTGGTGAAGACTGCGCTGCCAAATACAGTTTTACCCGCGTCGAACAAGATGAGTTTGCCACTGCCAGCGTCAAGCGCGCCAAGGCAGCCTCCGAGTCCGGCGCGTTCGCGCACGAGATCACGCCGGTCACGGTCAAAGGCCGTTCGGGTGACGTTGTGGTGTGCATCGACGAAGGCCCGGGTAAGGTCAGGCTCGACAAAATCGCCGGGCTGAAACCCGCGTTCAAAAAAGACGGCACCATCACTGCGGCGACCAGCTCGTCCATCAACGACGGCGCTGCCGCGCTGGTGCTGAGCCGGGAATCTACCGCCAAAGCGCTGGGCGCGAAGCCGCTGGCCCGTATTGTTGGCCACGCCACGTTCTCGCAGGCGCCTGAATGGTTTGCCACTGCGCCTGCCGGTGCGGTGCACAAGCTGCTCAAGAAAATCGGTTGGGACGTCAAAGACGTGGCGCTGTGGGAAATCAACGAAGCGTTTGCAGTCGTGCCGATGGCCGCGATGAAAGAGTTGGGGCTTAGCCACGATATCGTCAATGTCAACGGCGGCGCCTGTGCGCTGGGCCATCCGATTGGTGCCAGTGGTGCCCGCATCATCGTCACATTGCTGTATGCGCTGAAGGCACGGGGCCTAAAAAAGGGCGTTGCCACGCTGTGCATCGGTGGTGGCGAGGCAACCGCTCTGGCCATTGAAGTGCTATAAATAGAATAGCGTCTAGCCCTCGTATTAACTGCCCAGGAGGCCTATTTTGTTACTAAATCAGGATCAGGAACAGGTTCGCGATGCGGTTCGCGCCTTTGCCCAGCAAGAACTCTGGCCGCACGCGGCGCGCTGGGATAAGGAGCACACCTTCCCGAAAGACGCGCACAAGGGCCTGGCTGCGCTGGGGGCTTACGGTATTTGCGTACCGGAGGAGTTTGGCGGGGCCAACCTCGATTACCTGACGCTGGCCCTGGTGCTGGAAGAAATTGCTGCGGGTGACGGTGGTGTCAGCACCACGATTGGCGTGACCAATTGCCCGGTCAACGCCATCTTGCTGCAGTACGGTACCTCCGCACAGAAAGTGCAGTGGCTCACGCCGCTGGCACGCGGCGAGATGCTGGGCGCCTTTTGCCTGACTGAGCCGCACGCAGGCAGCGACGCATCAGCCCTTAAAACCACCGCCACCAAGGACGCTGATGGTTATGTACTCAATGGGGTCAAGCAGTTCATTACCAGCGGCAAAAACGGCGATGTAGCGATCGTCATTGCGGTGACCGACAAGGGCGCTGGCAAAAAAGGCATGAGTGCT
>JANXTM010000151.1 GCA_025352405.1 Polaromonas sp. | reverse complement strand
GACATATGCTGTGAGCGCGGCACTGAACGCGACCAGCGGTGCACGCAACAGCTGTACAACGATCTTGCGGGGCTGGAACACCGGAACCGGTTCCATGAAGCGGACAGCCGACGCGGTGCAGTCGATGAACAGCGTGCCGGGCTCGACGGCCACGCGGCCTTGTTCCAGCCGCATCTCGTCGGCATTGATCGCCATCACGCGGCCCAGCCGCACCACGTTGCGGATACAACGCAGCACCTCCACTTCGGCTACGGACAGCGTCGCAAAATGGAACATCGTCGGCATGCGCTCACGGTCGATGCGCAGCATCGCGCCGCAGGCTTCAAGTCGCAGGTAAAGGTCGTCGATCGAGGCCGCCTCGGCGAAAGCTTGCATCTGGTCGGCCTGACCGCCAATTGCCTCTTTGAAGAATTCGGGTCCGTTCTGTGTGCCCAGACGGTTGGCCACCCAGGAATCGCGCGGCATGACCCAGGTGATTGCGTCAGCAGGCGTACCCGACTGCAACAGCCAGATGCAGGCATCCATCGCCGTCTTACCAGCACCCAGCACGACGAAGCGCCGTGGCATCAGCCCGCCTTGCGTCAGGTGCCACAAACCCGGTAGCGCATTCGGGGCAACGACACGCACACCCTCGCCCACCGTGAAAGCCGGTTTGGTCGTAGACGGCACGGCGGGGCTGAAACAGGTGGCATCGACAATCTTTCGGCGCACCTTGACCATCGTGCGCTCGCCCGACAGCAGCGACTCGAATTCGCCGACACCGTCCGTGTCACCAAAGTAATTGCTGAGCGGGTGGTAGCTCACGCGGCCGCTCGCCAGTAACCGGTGGTTCATGACCCGATCAAAATAGCCGCTGATCTCGGGACCGCTTGCCAACTCCGCCATGCCGCGGTTCAGGCCAACCGGATCCATGAATCCGCTGCCCAGTTCCATAGACGCCACGCCGTAGAAGGACGACGGCTGGTGCAAGGTGACGAAGGGGTAGGCATCGTTCCAGTGCCCGCCTGGCTTGCCGTGGCGATCGACCAGCGTGACGTGCGCATCGGTCTCGGCAATCAGGATGTCGGCGAACGCGAGGCCGGTGGTACCGGCACCAATGATGAGGTAGTCAGTGTCTGCAGTGCGCATGGCGTCCTTTCCTGTGTAGCTTTCGACGAATATTACTGTAAGTGGCAGTTCTTGCGCGACACACCAACGATCCGACGGCCATTGGCGCGATGGCCAAGCGCTGGGATGCCACGAGCCTGTCCGCAGCCAACGTCAGTTTCTAACCTCAGAGCCACTGTTGAGAAGCTAGGACGGTCACTGTTCCAATATCGACGGATCATCTATTTGAACCTCCCGGATCCGGCATCGTATGAAGAGTTAGTACCCTGATACCCGTCGTTTGCGAATGTCCGCTTGTGGTCCAAAGCAGCCGTTGATTTACTGCATGCCAGCACACACGTAAAGGCATATCGGGCAGTACTCCGTCAATATTGGCTGCAAGGGGAGGCTTTCGTCTGCGTCCAGGCGACCCTCAACGCAGCCCAACCCACCCACCCAGCATCACACAAGCCAGCGGAGCCACCAGCAGGGCAATCCCGTTATTGCCAGCGCGTGATGACCTCGCCCAGCACCAGCATCGGTGCTGAATCCGGCATTCGCCGACTGCATGAAAACTCCCCAACTAACGCCCCCCAGGCATAAAAAGTTTCGCCATCGTCTGGCGCAACCAGATGCTGCCCGGGTCCAGATTAAAGCGTTCGTGCCAGTGTTGTTTGACGTTGTAGTGCGGCAGCCGGGTGGGCGGTTCCAGTACTTGAACATGCTCCTGCTTTGCCACTGCCACGCCGAACAATCTGGGTACAACCACCAAAAAATCGGTCTGGGCCACGATGCGGGCAACGCCTAAAAAACTGGGCACGCGCAGCACCACGCGGCGCTCTATTTTTTGCTTGGCCAACACCTTGTCAACAATGGCATGGCCTGTACCCGCCGTGGTGACCAGAATGTGGCCTTCGCTGGAAAAAAGGCGGGGGCTTAACTTGCCCTGCACGCGGGGGTGGCTCTTTGCTGCCAGGCATACAAAGTCCTGTTCAAACAACGATTGCTGGTAAAAACCGGCCTCTAAATTTGGCAGAAAGCCGACTGCCAAATCGACATCACCAGACGCGAGTTTTTGTCGGGTGTCTGCTGATATTTTCTCTGCCTCCACCACCAGCCCGTGTGCATTTTTTTGCAGGTAGTTGATCAATTTCGGCAAGATGATGATCTCGCTGATGTCGGTCATGCAGATGTGAAATTCACGTACGGCGTCCTGAGGTGAAAACACCGCTGGCTTGCCGCGCGCAGACTCAATGCGCGCCAGCGCTTCATGCACATCAGGGTAGATGCTTTGCGCCCTGGGCGTCGGCGTCATGCCTTCTGCCGTGCGCACAAACAGGCGGTCGTCAAAATGCTGGCGCAGCTTGTTCAGTGCGATGCTGGCACTCGCCTGCTCCATGCCCAGCAGCGCTGCTGCCCGAGTCACGCTTTTTGTTTTGTAGATTAGGACGAAAACTTCGAGCCAGTCAAGATTGAGTTTTGCCATACAAACAGTGTATAAAAATACTATATAAAAACAATATAGTTTGTATTAAAATAAGTGTGTTGATGAAATAGTCTGGTACTGCGATAGTTGCGGCAAAGCACAACAAGGCGTACCCCATGCAATTTCACTTGAACGGATTCAGAACAGGCGATCCCAGCCTGCTGGGCGCGGCCGTACCGGCCCCCACACAGGGCGCAACCCTGCCCGCAAATCTGCCCACTGAAGCCGATGTTTTGATTGTGGGCTGCGGCCCGGCTGGCCTCACGCTGGCTGCGCAATTGGCGGCGTTTCCCGATATCCGCACGGTGATCGTGGAGCAAAAGCCTGGCCCCTTGCAGCTGGGGCAAGCCGACGGCATTGCCTGTCGCACGATGGAAATGTTTGAAGCCTTTGGGTTTGCCGAGCGCGTCTTGAAAGAGGCCTGCTGGGTCAACGAGACCACTTTCTGGAAGCCTGATGATGCCGAGGGCGCAGACACCAGCCGCATCGTGCGCAGCGGGCGCGTGCCTGATGTGGAAGAAGGCTTGTCGCACATGCCGCACGTGATTCTCAACCAGGCACGTGTGCATGACTTTTACCTTGAGAAAATGCAAAAGTCAGCGGCGCGCCTGACGCCGCACTACAGCCGCCGACTTGCCAGGCTTGAGCGTGACGCGGATGCGTCAAATCTCCACCCTGTCACTGCGCAGTTCGAGCGGCAGGATGAAGGCCACCAGGGCGAGGTGGAAACCATACGCGCCAGATACGTGGTGGGCTGCGACGGCGCGCGAAGTGCCGTGCGCCACGCCATCGGCTTGTCGCTCAAAGGGGACTCCGCCAACCACGCTTGGGGCGTGATGGATGTGCTGCTCAACACCGATTTCCCCGACATCCGTTTCAAGGTTCTAATCCAGTCGGCCAGCGAGGGCAGCATTGTGCTGATCCCGCGCGAAGGCGGCTACATGGTGCGTATTTACGTTGAGATGGACAAGCTCAATGAAAACGAGCGCGTTGCAGGGCGAAACATCACGCTGGAGCAATTGATTGCTGCCGCCCAGCGTATCTTTCACCCCTACACGCTGGACGTCAAGGAAGTGCCCTGGTGGTCGGTATATGAAATCGGCCAACGGCTGTGCGACCGGTTCGATGACCTTCAATCAGACGAGGTGGCCACACGCGTGCCGCACATCTTCATTGCAGGCGATGCGTGCCATACCCACAGCCCCAAGGCTGGGCAGGGCATGAATGTGTCGATGCAGGATGGGTTCAACCTGGGCTGGAAGCTCGCTGCGGTGCTGCAGGGGCGCAGCCCGGCCAGCCTGTTGCATACCTATTCCGCCGAACGGCAAGCCTTGGCGCAGGAGCTCATCAGTTTTGACCGCGAATGGGCGGCGATGCTCAGTGGCGGTGCAAGCAAAGACCCGGGCGCCGTGCAGCGCTATTTTGTGCAGCATGGCCGTTACACAGCGGGCACGGCAACGCACTACAAGCCGGCACTGCTCACGGGGCCGTCTACCCATCAGCGTCTGGCTGACGGCTTCGCCATCGGTACGCGTTTTCATTCGGCGCCGGTTGTGCGCATTGGCGACGGCAAGCAGATTCAACTGGGCGAAACGCTGTTGGCCGACGGCTGCTGGCGCTTGATGGCGTTTGCAGGTCACGGCGATGTGGCCGCGCCAGGCTCGCCCATCGCTAGGCTGTGCGGGTTTCTCAGCGACTCGCCGGAATCCCCGCTCAAGTGCTACACGCCTCTAGGCGCGGATATAGATGCCGTGTTCGATGTACGCGCCGTGTTCCAGCAAAGCCATCACCAGCTCGCCATCACTGACCTGCCCGGGTTGCTGTTTCCGCCTAAGGGCCGCTACGGGCTGCGCGACTACGAAAAAGCGTTTTGTGCGTTGACGGATATTGCGCAAGACATTTACGCCTTGCGCGGCATTGACCGCGAACAGGGCTGCCTGGTCGTGGTGCGCCCTGACCAGTACATTGCACATGTCTTGCCCATCAGCGACACCGATGCGCTGGCGGCGTTTTTTGCTGGCTTAATGCTCAAGACCCACAGCGCATAACCTGCAACGAATAACCAAAAGGAGAGCACTATGAAATTTTTTCAATCACGCTTCATCCGCATGTCAGCTGCCTGCCTGCTAACGCTGGCCACGCTTGCCTTTTCATCTGCCTTTGCGCAGAGCACCTATCCGAATAAACCCGTCAACATTGTCACTGCGTTTGCAGCAGGCAGCGGTCCGGATGCCGTGCTGCGTCAAGTGTCTGAGAAGCTTTCCAAGCTATGGAACCAGCCGGTTCTGATCAGTAACAAACCGGGTGGAGGCGGTTTTATCGCCATTGAATCGACCAAAAATGCACCAGCCGATGGCTACACACTGCTGCAATTGGACAGCGAACATCTGGCTGCCTTACCTCACCTGTATAAAGCGAAAAATTTTGTCACGCTCAATACCTTCGATCCGGTTGCCACTTTGTTTAGAACACCCTTCTTCGTCGCTGTAACCACCGATTCAAAATGGCAAAACATGAAAGACCTTATTGCTGCCGCCAAAGCGGCGCCAGGCAGGGTGAGCTTTGGCTCATGGGGAATCGGCAGTCCGGGGCACCTGGGCGGCGAACAGCTGGAACTGCTCACTGGTACAGAAATGACCCATGTAGCTTACCGTGAAGTCTCGCAGCTCTTTACCTCTGTGGGCGCAGGTGACGTGCAGTGGAGCTTTGGCAGCTTGCCATCCAGCTCGGGCATGTTCAAGGCAGGAAAGTTGCGCTACATTGCCGTCGCCGCAAGCAAACGCGTCCCGCAAATGCCCGATGTCCCCACCGTTGGCGAAGCAGGTGGCCCTGCAGGGTTTGAAGTCAACTCATTCGTTGTGCTTGTCGCGCCAAAAGGCATTACCAAAGATGTTCAAGCCAAAATCAATGCCGATGTGCAAAAGGTACTGGCTGACCCTGAAGTGAAAGCACGTTTCAACACCTTTGCGTTTGAAACGATCACCTGGTCACCAGAAGACATTCGCAAAAATGCCGACGCTAAAAGTAAAATCTATGGTGAATTGACCAAGCGCAAAAATATCAGTCTTGATTAGATCAAAGACACCTTTTCACCGACGCAACTGTCGCACTCCCGGTCGAGTGCTTCTGCCGAGCCGCTCGGGCTCCTGAGCCCTGCCCACGCGTCAGCGCCGCTTGAGCAACCCGCCCAGCATCACACAAGCCAGCGCAGACACCACCAGTGCAATGCCCGCCCATTGCCAGGGCGTGATGACTTCGCCGAGTACCAACATGCCGGTGGTCAGGCCCACAATCGGTACACCCAGACTGAAGGGCGCTACCTTGTTGGCGGGGTGGCGTTTGAGCAGGCCGGTCCACAGGCTGTAGCCCAGCACGGTAGCCACCCAGCCCAGGTAGGCCACGGCCAACCAGCTGGACCAGCGCGCTTCTAGCCATTGCCAGCGAATCTCTGGCGCATCAAACGCCAGCGACAAGGCCATGAAAGGCACGATGGCGACCGAGCTGCTCCACACCACAAAGGCAACGGGCGAGTAGTCGGCATGCAGCAGCTGCACGCGCCTTGCCACGATATTGGACATGGCCCACATGGCTGCGGCGCACAGCGTGAGCGCAAAACCCAGCAGCGTTGTGGCACTGCTGATCTCAGCGCCAGGGCTCACGTAATTCAGTGCAAAGCAGCCCATGCCCAACGCGGCCAGCACCATGCCGGCCTGCAGAGGCCGGTTGGCACGCTCGTGCAGCAGCACAAAGCCAAACAGCGCGGTGAAAAAAACTTGGGTTTGCAGCAATACTGATGCCAATGCGGCCGTCATACCAACCTTGAGCGAAAAAAACAAAATCCCGAATTGCCCCACCCCTTGAAAAGCGCCGTACATCAGCACCCACTTCCAGGTAATGCGTGGCGGCTTGACGAGCAGGATCAGCGGCAACACGGCAAACACATATCGCGCAGCGCCGAGCTGAAAAGGGCTGAAATCACGCAAGGCAAACTTCATGACGACAAAGTTGACGCCCCACACCACGACAACTACCAGGGCCGCCGTAAGGTCGCGGCCCGTCAGGGTGTTACTTTTCATTCAAGGAAGTCCGTTGTCCTGTGACGCGCCATGCGCGCCCTGTTATGCGGCAGGCAGTGACGCACGGGCGAGGTCAAGATGGGTTTTAACGTATTGGGCCAAGGCAATATCGCTGGGCGTTTCGGGTTGCCATGCCTCGACAGGGATAGTTTTTCCGTCGGGTTCCACCGCCACAAAAACTACCACGCATTCAGTGACTTTTGCCATCTGGCCAGTTTTCATGTCACCAGCGCGCACCTCGACTGCAATGTTCATGCTGGTTGTGCCGGTGTAGGCCAGCCGCGCCTGAACTTCCACCAAGTCACCAATCATGATGGGGCGCTGAAAACGTATGCTGCCCACCGACACCGTGACGCAATAGCGCCTGGCCCAGCGCGTTGCACAGGCGTAACCGGCCTCGTCAATCCATTTCATGACAGTACCGCCATGCACCTTGCCACCAAAGTTGACGGTGCTGGGTTCGGCGAGAAAGCGCAGGGTGATGGATGACATGGTTTTGTAGGCTGCTTGGCTGCGCTTGCTGAAGTGTGCTGCCAGACGAATACGTCGACTTCCAGGCGGCACACTTTAAATGTACATAACACCGGTTTGAGTCAACCCAACAAGATTGATGTTGATCAAATTTTCAGGTGTTTCAGCCGCCATCACGGCCAGCGCACCGGTGCTCATTCCCCTGTCCAGCATGGCCACGTAGGGCGCGCTTTGAGTGGCTGTTGGGGCGATGCCAAACAGGTTGAACCACAGCAACGCGACCACGTCGATATTCTTGGTTGTGCCAGTCTCGTTGATGGCAGAGGTACCGAGATTCTCATAACTCATACCGCCGTCCAGCAGTCGCAGACCTGCGGCGACATAAGCGGTATTGGAGACGTCTGCCTTACCGAATACGGCCCCAATCAACTTCACGGTTTGCCCGGCGTGTCTGTCCAGGTCCAGTGCCAGTTTGCCGTCGCTGAAGCGCAGACGTTCAATGGCCGTGAGCGTGTCGGTACCATCTGTTCCGGTGTTGTCCACGACGGTTTGACCTGCCTGCGTTTTTGTAACGACGTAGCGCGCCCTGGGCCCTGAAAAAACGACCGTATCGATGCCCGTGCCGCCAACAACCGTGTCGCTGCCGCCGCCGCCGGTGAAGGTGTCACCGGCGTTGTTGCCAACAAGGACATCACCGTACCTGGTTCCAAGGACGTTTTGAATCACCGTAGTCAGTGAAATCGTCAGGTTGGCCAGTGCCTGAGCACCAGATTTGAGTTTGCCAACCGAACTGTAACTGCCCGGCGTCAGGTTGATGTTTGCGCCGGTCGTCAAGGCCGAGAAATCAAGTGTATTTGTGCCTCCGTCATCTACAACAGTGCTGACCGATTGGCCTACGGCGTCGGTGTAAGCATAAGTGTTGTTGCCGGTCTCAAACGCGCGGGTTCCGTACAGATAACGCAGCGCCAACAGGTCATAGGGCATGAACCAGGTGTTGTTGATGCCCTGCGCCGAGTCGCGGTAACTCATGATGGTGTTGTAGAAGGTATCCTCGTTCACACCCAGAAAGTTGCCAACAGCCGTGGCGTTAGTCGTTTGCGTGGCGTTGTAATTGCCCGGGTGCTTCAAGCCGAGTGCATGACCCAGCTCATGCACAAGCGTTGTCCAGGCGTAACTGCCCGGGGTCACATTCGAGCTGTAGCTGTTGGAGATGAACACATCGGAATCAAGAGATGTCTGGCTTGAATTGGCAAGATAGGCATAGCCTGCGCTGCCCGCTTGCGTGGTGTTAGAAAATCGGATCGTGCCGCCTGCGGCGGATGTGTCAGTGACTTCCACAAACGTGATGTTGATCTGTTTTTGCAGCAAGCTCAGTACCTCGCGCGCCGCGCCCTGCTGCTGTGCGCTGAACGGCCTCCAGCCCGAGGCGTTGTCGCCGCTGTAAGCGGCAGGCAGTTGCGTCGGAAAGCTGTAAGTCACCGTGATCGGTGTGCCCGGCGCAGCGGTACTGTTCAGGCGATCACTTAAATCCTGCAAAAGTGCATCAACGCGGCTGTCGCCCGAGATGACTTTGCTGATGATGGTGTTGGCCGGTGCTGCCGGGTTGACCGTTCGCACCAGGGATGCAACGAGCGTGGCATCAGATGTTGAGCCGCTCAGGGCGTCAAGGCTCAATCCTGAGCACAGTGGACAACTACAGTGATAAGGCATGGGGTTGTGCAGTGGGTCATGTTCAGTTGGTCTAAATCGTACCTCAAACCACCCGGCCGGCACACCCGGTACGTGCGCAACACCCAACACCCCTTCAAAATCAGGTGTTTACGGAGGAATACCCCTACTCTAACCTGTTGACCAAAGCCTTGGTGTAACGATACAGTAAATCGTTCTACCAAGAATATCGAAATTCCCGAGCGCCTAGAAAAACACCATCAGGAGACAAAAATGACTTTAGTTTCACGCCGCCGGTTTGTCCAGACCACGTCAGCTGCCTCCGTTGCCATGGCGACGGGTTTTTCTGGCCTGGTCAAAGCCCAGTCCACCATCGCACTGCGGCTGTCTTCAGCGCACCTGCCCGACCTCAACTCATCGCACTTTGCCTGGCAGCAGCTGATGGAAGCCAACCTTAAAAAGGCGGTAGGGGACAAGATCAAAATCGATTTTTTCCCGAATAACCAGCTTGGTAAGGAAAGTGACGTGGTGCAGCAGGTCAAAGTCGGCTCTATCGACATGATGCTCACCGGATCGTCCATCTGGGCCACGGTCACGCCGCAGCTCGGCATGCTGGACCTGGGCTACCTGTTTGACAGCTACGAGCATGTGGCCAAGTCGCTCGACAGCGGTGTCGGCGCCAAACTTAATGACCTGCTGCAAAAAGGCACCGGCTGCCAGGTCATCACCTGGAGCGCGCATTACGGCGCGCGCAATGTCTACACCAAGCAATCCGTCAAGTCGCTGGCCGACATCAAGAACGTCAAGCTCAGGGTGTTGCCCACCCCGGCCTTCATTGAAACTTTCAAAATCATGGGTGCCATACCCACGCCGATCTCATTCGGTGAGCTGTACATGGCGGCGCAAACCGGCGTGGTGGATGGCTTTGAGCATGACTCCGGCACGGTGCTGGCCAGCAAACTCAATGAGGTTGTCAAATATTGCTGGATGACCGAACACCTGTTCAGCCCCATGGTCTGCATCATGGGCAAGCGCGGCGTGGACAAGATCCCGGCCGAACTCCGCCCGGCCTTTTTGAAGGCAGCTGCCGATTCAACCCTGCAATTGCGCAAGGTCGGGACCGAAAAAGGCCTGCAGGGCATTGAGGACCTGAAAAAGCTGGGTATTGTTTTTAGCCCCATGGCCAAAAACGAACGTGACTTGGTACGCAAAGAGATGGAAACCAAACTCTGGGCCAACTTTGCCAAGCAGTACCCTGAAACCGCACCGCTGTTCACTGCTATTTCTGCTGCGCGAGTCTGAGCATGGCGTCCAGCCTGTCAGCTGTCCAGCCAGTGGCTGCACCCGAGACCGTGACGCACAACCCGGCACAGGCGTCCCCACCCGGCTTCAGCGTCAACCACGCTCCGGGTCGTTGGCTGGCGCGCTTGATGCGTATGACCGAGTACGTTGCCGGCGCAGTGCTGGCCATTGACGTGCTGGTGGTGTTTGTGTCGGTCATATTTCGCTACTTCCTGCATGAGCCGTTTGACTGGGCCGAGGAAGTCGCCCGCGCGTTGATGATCGTGCTGGTATTTTTTGGCGCGGCCACGGTGCTGGCGCGCAGCCAGCATGTGGGTGTGGACCTGTTCCGCGGCATGCTACCCGATCGGTGGCAAGCCGGACTGATTCAGTTTGTCAGCTGGATCATCGTGGCGGTGTCTGCCTGTCTGTGCATATCGTCGGTTGGCCTGCTGGTGGACTCCTGGTCCAGCACCACGCCCATTGGCCTGCCGCAGTGGATCTACACCTTTCCCGTCGTCATTGGCAGTCTGTTCATGACGCTGTTCGGACTGGCCAATGCGGTCAATGGACCATCGCGGGTGGTCTGGACCACGCTGGGCATTGGCGTGACCATCGTCGCCGCCGTGGTGGGCTGGAACGCGCTGTTTCCGGCCTTTGCCATCGCGCCGTGGATGCTGCTGACAACTGGTTTTATCGGCGGTTTGGTGCTGGGCGTACCGATTGCGTTTGTGCTGGCGTTGTCGTCGCTGATGTTTTTCATGGCCGACCCCTCATTGCCCATGCTGGTGTATTCGCAGCAGGTGATGGCCGGTACGGACCACTACGTGCTGCTGGCGATTCCCTTCTTTGTGCTGGCTGGCCTGCTGATGGAATGCAACGGCATGTCGTCGCGCCTGATCGAGTTGCTGCTGCGCATGTTTGGCCGCGTACGGGGCGGGCTGGGGCTGATCACCATCACGGCCACCGCGTTTTTCTCGGGCGTGTCGGGCTCCAAGCTGGCCGATATTGCCGCTGTGGGCGGCATCATCATGCCGGCGGTGCGCAAAACAAAACAGGACCCGAATGAAACCGCCGGCCTGCTGGCCTGTACGGCCGTGATGGCAGAAACCATTCCGCCTTGTATCAATATGATCATCATGGGTTTTGTGGCGAATATTTCGATTGCTGGTCTGTTCATGGCCGGTCTGGTGCCCGCTGCCGTACTGGCGCTGTCACTGGCGGCAGTGACGATTTACGTCGGCACCAGGATCAACCCCGACGAAGCCTTTGAGCACCGCACGCCGATGTTGCGCTTGCTGGGTGGCGCGATGGTGGCGTTGGTCATGGTGGCGATGATCGGCAAGGGCGTCACCTCTGGTGTTGCCACGTCTACCGAGGTATCAGCATTTGCGGTGGTCTACGCACTGGTGGTGGGCTGGCTCGCGTTTCGGGAACTGACCATCAAGTCGGTTATGCAGCTGTTTGTGCGCTCGGCGTCGATGGCGGGCGGCATTCTTTTCATTGTGGCTGCCGCGTCGAGTGTGTCGTTTGCCCTGACCATTCAGCAAATACCGCAGTACCTGTCGACGTTCATGATTGGCTTTGCGCAGTCTTACGGCAGCACCATGTTCGTGCTTCTTTCAGTGCTCATCATGATTGTTTTCGGCGCTGTACTTGAAGGCGCACCTGCACTGATTATTTTTGGTCCGCTGCTGACACCGATTGCGCAGCAGCTCGGCGTGAATCCGTTGCATTTTGGGACTGTCATGGTCATTGCCATGGGCCTGGGCCTGTTTGCGCCGCCTATCGGGCTGGGCCTTTTTGCAACCTGTGCCATCACCGGGACCGAACTCAAGCATGTTTGGCGGCCCATGATGAAATACCTGGCAGTGCTGTTTGTCACGCTGATCGTACTGGTACTGGTACCGCAGTTTTCGCTGTGGCTGCCCACCCGCATGGGCCTGTAAAAAGATTTGAAGAAAAGAAAACCGTTGTGAGCAAGATTCGAGATGTCGCAACTCTGGCCGGTGTGTCCACCAGCACCGTTTCCAATGTGCTCAATGGCCGCAGCAATCGCATGGCGGCCGAAACGCTGGAGCGGGTCAATGCGGCGATTGCCGCGCTTAAATACCGGCCTAACACCACGGCGCGCCACCTGAAAACCGGGCACACGCCGCTGATTGGCCTGTTGGTGCCTTCGATGGCCAACCCGATGTACGGTTTTATTGCCCGCGAGATCGAAACCCTGGCACAGGAGCGCTACGGCTTTCGCATCATGATCGGCAACACCTACCGCGACAAAGACAAAGAGTCGCGTTTTTTTGACGACCTGCTGTCGCACGGTGTGCGCGGCGTGATCATCATTTCGTCACTGATCGACGAGCAGCACGTTGAAGCTGCTGCAGTGCGCGGCCTGGTGATTGTCAGTTATGACCGGCGTGCTACAGCCAACATGACGTCCATCATCGACCACGTCACGGTAGACAGTTTTGAGTCGGCGCGCATCGCCACGCAGCACCTGATTGAGCAGGGCCACACCCGCCTGGCCTTTGTCACGCCCGCAGGCCGCACCATGAGCCGCAATGAAAAGATCAGCGGCTTTCTGGCTGCTGCCAAAAGTGCCGGGCTCGAACAAACCGCCAGGGTCGTTGAAGGCACACCGGTTGACGACTACGGCGACTCGATGATGAGCGAGCTCGGCCGCCTGCAGGCCAGTGTTCTGGCAAAACTGCTTGAGCGGCCCACTGGCGTGATTGGCGTCAATGACCTGATGGCGTTTGGACTGATGGCCGGTTTCCGTGATGCGGGACTTGCAGTGCCGCAGGATGTGTCGGTAGTAGGGATTGACAACGTGTTTCTGTCCACGCTGATGCACCCGGCCATGACCAGCGTGCGCCTGCCGGTGCCCGAGATGGCACAGGTCATGGTGGAGCGCGTTATGCGCCGGCTGGCCGACCCGACGATTGCGACGCAGGAATTTATCTTTCAGCCGACGCTGGTGGCGCGTGATTCGGTTGCGCCCTTTCGTCAAGTTTTTTGCTGACTCCCCTGATGAAGTTAAACAAGGTTTTTGAATGACAACGGTTTTCGTCAGCCACCCCCCGGACAAACTCGCCCACTACTTTGGCGACCGCGCCATCACCGCGCTGAAGGCGGTTACTAATGTGCGCTTTAACCCCGCAAACACAGATTTGTCGTCGCATGATCTGGCCGTCCTGGCGCACGGTTGCGACGTCGTCATTGCCTATCGCCAGACCGCAGGCGACGAGGCGCTGTTTGCTGCCCTGCCGCAGTTGCAGGCATTTGTACGCTGCGCCATCGACATCCGAAATATTGATGTACCCGCCGCCAGCCGCCACGGCGTGCTGGTCACCCAGGCCAGCGCGGGCTTTGTGGCCTCGGTCAGCGAATGGGTCATCGGTGTGATGATTGACCTGAGCCGTCACATCACGGCCTCCACCATCGCCTACCAGGCTGGCAAGGCTGTTGTGCCCGTCATGGGCCGCGAGCTGCGGGGCGCCACGCTGGGCGTGATTGGCTATGGACAGATTGGCCAATACCTGTGTGACGTGGCCGGGGCGTTTGGCATGCAGGTTGTCGTGCATGACCCTTTCATGCCACTTAAAAAAAGCGCACTTGAGTCGCTTGCGCTGACAGCGCTGCTGCAACAATCTGACTACGTGGTGTGCCTGGCGGCCGCCACCGACGCCACAGAAAACATGCTGGATGCCAAAGCCTTTGCACTGATGAAGCGCAGCGCGTTTTTCATCAATGCTTCGCGCGGCAACCTGGTCAATGAGTCGGATCTGCTGGCGGCGCTTGACGCGGGCATGCTGGCAGGTTGCGCAGTGGATGTGGGCCGCGCCCCTGACCAAATGCCGTCACCGCAAGTAGCTGCGCACCCGCGTGTGATTGCCACGCCGCATATAGGCGGCCTGACGCCGCCAGCCATAGAACACCAGGCCATGGAAACAGTTAGCCAGGTGACCGAGCTGCTGCAGGGTCGGGCCCCCAAGGGCGCTGTCAACGCACCGCAAGCGTGGCGCTGGCAGCAGGCAGGCAATTCGTCGCAGGCGGCCTGATAGCTCAATTTTTTGAAAGTCTAAATGCAATCCCAACTGCAAGCCACCCAGAACACAACCTATGCCGGTGCGTGCGATTGCCACGTACATATCTATGAAGACAAATTCCCCATGGTGCCCAATGTGGCTTGGCTGCCACCGCATCTGCCGGTATCAACCTACCGCGAAGTGCAAAAGGCTGTGGGCCTGAGCCGCGCGGTCATCGTGCAGCCCTCAGCCTACGGCTTTGACAACAGTTGCACGCTGGACGCGGTGGCGCAGCTCGGTGATTCGGGCCGCGGCATTGCGCTGGTCCGGCCCGACGTGAGTGATGCAGAACTGAAGCGGCTTGACGACGGCGGTATCTGCGGCGTGCGTTACATGATGATCAACCCGGTGCTGGGCTGGGACTCGCTGGAGCCGATGGCTGCGCGCCTGGCGGCGATGGACTGGATGGTCAACCTGCAACTCGACGGCAGGCTTTTTCCTGAGCATGAAGAGGTTCTCAAGCGTTTGCCCTGCAAGCTGGTGATTGACCACAACGGCAAGTTTCTGGAGCCGGTGCGCCCGGAGCATCCGTCTTTTCAGTCGCTGCTGCGCGTGCTCGACACCGGGCGCGTATGGATCAAGCTGTCAGCCCCTTACGAAACCTCCAAAACCGGCGCACCGGGCTATGACGATGTCAGCCTGCTGGCGCGCACGCTAGCTGAAAAGTTTCCCGAGCGCTGCCTGTGGGCCAGCAACTGGCCGCATCCGGGCCGCGCGCCCATGCCATCCAGCGTGGCGCTGTACGACCTGCTTTTTTCGTGGACTAGCAGCGACACTGCGCGGCAGAAGATTCTGGTCGACAACCCGGCTGGCCTGTACGGCTTCAAATGAGGGCCTCCTCTGCCGCTCATTGGGTGTGTTGGCGAAGCCTTTTTTAGGCATCATTCAGGGCTCTGCGGCAGCAAATACGGGCGCTATGTGCTATTTAAAACATAGCAATTTAGACGCTGGTAAAAATGAACTGCTATGCAAACGACGCTGGCCAGGTTTGCTCCGCCACGCGCAGCATGTTGCCGCCCATCACCAGCGCTGCCTCGGCGGGTGTCATGCCGGTGCCTTGCAGTGCGTGCGCCAGCAGCGGCCAAGTTTCAACCGGGGTGAAGCTGACTTTGGACAACCCGCGTTCGTAGCCTATAAATTTGGCGGGCCACCAGTAGGCCGGGTCAAACTGGCCGGGCGGCGTGTCGTCCAGCCCCGCCTGCGGGAAGCAGATGTCCAGACCGATACCGGTGTGCGCCACGCCCACCAGCGCCGCTACATAGGCTGCATGGCGCGCGACATCCACCACCGTGGGTTCGGGATTGCCCAGAAACATGGACACCCCCGACACACAGGTCACCCCGCCGGTGGCAGCGCAAGCCCTGATTTGCTCGTCGGTGACGTTGCGCCCATGGCTGACCAGTGCGTTGGGGTTGGAGTGGCTGAAGATCACCGGCTTGCTGGAAGCGGCCATGATGTCCAGGCTTGAGCGCCTGCCGGTGTGGGAACAATCCATCAATATCCCGGCGGCATTGATGGCGGCCACCACCCGATGCCCCAAAGGCGTCAGGCCGCGCTCATCGTCATGGCAGCCACCGGCCACGCTGTTGTTGCGGTTGTAAGCCAGGTGCATCTGCCGCACTCCAAGGCGGGCATACAGCGCCACCATGTCGGGTTGCTCCAGCAGTGGCATGGCCCCTTCGAGGTCAAAGCCGATGGCGATGCGGCCACTGGCGGCGGCGACTTCAATGTCCTGCAAACTATGCACCAGCAGGTAACGCTCTGGGAGGGCGGCAATGGTCGCGGTGTAGCCTGCAATGACCGACATGACCTGCGCCAGCGGGTTCATGTCCATCCCGACATTGACCGACACATAGTGCACACCAGCGGCACGCAGCCGATTGATGGGTTCAAAGTCAGCCTGCGGATGCAGCCGCAGGCAGGCGTGGGCGTCCCAGTGGATCATGGCATGGCTCTCCAAGTGTTCAGTTCCAATTTTGGCCTGATTTTATGAATAAAAAATGGCTCTACGGCAGGTTTTACGGGGGCTATGTGCTACAAAATAAATAGCATTCAGGTGGTGGCGGCTGCACCGCGCCTGAAGCCTGCTGACGCATGCATCAGGCTCAGGGTATATGGGTTGGTGGCGCGGCGTTGGGCCAGGTCGGTGGCGGCCAGCTGTTCAACGGTTTTGCCGCGCTGCATGACCATCAGCCGATCGCACAGGTGGGTCACCACAGCCAGGTCGTGGCTGACCATGATGAAGGTAAGGTTGCGCTGGCGGCGCAGGTCTTCCAGCAGGTTCAGCACTTCGGCTTGCACCGATGCGTCAAGCGCCGAGGTGGGCTCATCCAGCAGCAAAATCGCTGGCTCCAGAATCAGCGCCCGGGCAATCGCAATGCGCTGGCGTTGCCCACCAGACAACTGGTGCGGGTAGCGAAACCTGAAACCCGTGCCCAGCCCGACTTCATCGAGTGCACGTTCAATGCGCGTTTCAGCATCGCCCATGCCGTGAATGGCCAGTGGCTCGGCCAGAATGCGGTCTACCGTCTGGCGCGGGTGCAGCGAGCCGTAAGGGTCCTGAAACACCATTTGCACCTGTCGCCGGAAGGCCTTGCTGCCCGGCAAGGGCTG
>JANXTM010000133.1 GCA_025352405.1 Polaromonas sp. | reverse complement strand
CACACTCAACGCGGTCAGCACAGCAGGCGCCGGGTATGACAGGCTTCATGACGTGACATTGCACCTGAAAGCAGGCGAAATCGTGGCGATTGCCGGCGTGTCGGGTAACGGCCAACTGGCATTGGCTGACCTGCTGTGCGGCATGCGCGGCATCAGCCGGGGCAGCGTTGAGTTTTTGGGTCAGCCCCTGAAAACATCACCGGCCTGGCTGGTCACGCAGGGCGTGGCCCGCGTCCCGGAAGACCGGCATGCCGTGGGCGTGATCAGTGACCTGAGCGTCTGGGAAAACGCTGTTTCAGAGCGCCTGCGCAGCCCGGCTTTTTCAAAAGCGTTGTGGATCAAGCGCCAAGCGGCACAAGCCCATGCCAGCCGTATCGTGCGGGAATTTGACGTGCGCGGCGCGGGCTTGCAGTCAGCAGCCAGAGCTTTGTCTGGCGGCAATATGCAAAAACTCATCCTTGGTCGCGCCCTGGTCGGCCAAACCCCTAAACTCATTATTGCGCACCAACCCACCTGGGGCCTGGATATTGGCGCGGTCGCTTATGTACAGCAGCAACTGATCGCCGCACGTGATGCAGGCGCGGCGGTGCTGGTGATTTCCGATGACCTGGACGAAGTCATGGCGCTGGGTGACCGCGTGGCCGTGCTACATGCGGGCCACATGACAGACGCTCTGCCGCTTGAGGCCTGGACGCGCGAAAGCGTTGGGATGGCGATGGCTGGGATAGTGACGACTTTGAATGGAAAGTGATATGAGTATTAACAGGCCCCAGCACTTATATAAGTACTTCTCAAAAGATAACTTCGATTTTCTAAGCCACTTCATGCTGCGATATACGCCGCATGAATCATTCAACGACCCGTTCGAGAATGCGCCTTCAGAGCCTGAAAAAGTGGATTGCCTAGGCAAAGATAAAGCCATTGCACTTCATGCAGCTATGCGGGATGTATCAACCTACTCAAAAGATCTGGTCGATGAGACGCTTGCCAACAAATTTCAGAAAGATGCAATCGTACTAACCTTCCAGGACTACCAAGAAAGACTTGGCACAGTATGCCTGTCAGAGACTCATGACAACTTGTTAATGTGGGCTCACTATGCATCAGAGCATAGGGGGTTTGCAATTGAGTTTGATTCAACCTACTTTTTTGAGTTTGCTGATGACCCCCTGAAAACCTCGTTGTTCAATGTAGATCGAGTCAGCTATCGCGAGATGCGAGTGGCGGATCGACCTGATAATCATTGGGACTACTACCACGGGACACCTCACGAAATCGCTACAACTAAAAGCACCCATTGGAGTCATGAACAAGAGTGGAGGATGCAACGTCCCCTTAACAACGCAGATCGAGTAGCAAAGGATGATAGGAATGAGGGCTACAAAAGGGATGCTTCGAATCATCTGATTCATCTTTTTAGCGTACCGAAGCAGTACATCTTGAAGGTAATTATTGGTGCAAGAGCTTCACGCGAGAATTTGGATTTGATAGGAAGCAAACTAGCTGGAGATGACGATCTTGCGCATGTGAAATTAAAACTTTCGGTGCCAGATCCAGTCAATTTTTGTCTGCGATTCGTCAATATCAGGATCAGTGACTTGTCTCCTCAACAAGAGCCACCGCCGTGAGGCTTGAGAAACGCACACAGACGTCGAAGCTGTCGCTGATGCTCGCACCCATCGGCGCAATCGCCTTCACCCTGCTCGTCAGTTCGCTGCTGGTGCTGTGGGCGGGCGCCCCGCTGGGCCAGACCTACGGCTTGCTGTTCAAGGGCGGCTTTGGCTCGGTCTTTGCGCTGAGCGAAACCCTGACGCGCGCGATTCCGCTCATCTTGACCGGGCTTTCCGCCACGGTTGCCTTCAAGGCCAGGCTGTTTAATATTGGCGCTGAAGGCCAGCTTTACGCTGGCGCACTGGCTGCCGTAGCCGTTGGCGGGCTGCATGGCGGTAGCAGTTTTGGTCTGCCGTTCTGGCTGCTGTTTACGTTGATGATGCTGGCCGCCGCGCTGGCCGGCGCCTTGATGCTGCTGGGCCCGGCGCTGCTGAAGGCACACCTAGGCGTGGATGAAGTCGTCACCACGCTGTTGCTGAACTTCATCATGCTGCTGCTGGTGTCGGCCATGCTTGATGGCCCCATGAAAGACCCGACCGCCATGGGCTGGCCGCAAAGCGTGGCGCTGCAGGGCGAGCTGGAGCTGTCCAAACTCATTGCGCAAACCCGCGTGCACACCGGGCTGCTGTGGGCCATCAGCCTGGCAGTGGCGCTGTGGGCGTTGATGAAATACACCGTGTTGGGTTTTGACATTCGCGCGTTGGGCGCCAACGCCAAAGCCGCCGCGTTTGCCGGGGTGCCGGTTACCCGCACCGTGGTGCTGGTTGCCATGCTGTCGGGCGCGCTGGCCGGGCTGGCGGGCGCGATTGAGGTGGCGGGCCGCACCAGCTACGTCACGCTCGACATGTCGCCGGGCTACGGCTACACCGGCATTGTCATCGCCATGCTGGCCGCGCTAAACCCGCTGGGTGTGCTGGCGGCCAGTGTGTTGGTGGCAGGGGTACTGGTCGGGGCCGACAGCATGAGCCGGGCGGTGGGCGTGCCAACCTACATTGCAGATGTGATGGTAGCGGCTTCGCTGCTGTCAGTGCTGGTGGCGACTTTGCTGACGCAGTACCGGGTGGTGCTTCAGGGAAGGGGGCGAGCAGCATGAGCGCTTGCAACCTTGGCCATGGCCATGACCAGCTGCCAGCCCTCGCCCCAACGCGCGACGTACGGCGCGCCAAGCTGGCAAGGTCATGCACAAAAACACCCACAGCCCGAAAGTTTGAACAAAAAATGGCGCTTAGCCAGCAAATACAAGGGTTAATTGCTATTGAAGTTATAGCAATCGAATTTATAGCACTTGAAGCAGGAGCGTTGACATGAATGACCTGCTCGACATTTTGGTCAACGCATCTTTCTGGATCGCCGTGCTGCGCATTGCCACCCCACTCATCTTTGGCACGCTGGGTGTGTTGCTGTGCGAACGCGCAGGCGTGCTCAACCTGGGCATTGAAGGCATCATGGTGGCCGGTGCTTTTACCGGCTGGCTGGCTGTCTATGGCGGTGCGCCGCTCTGGGTTGGCGTGGGCGTGGCCGCGCTGACGGGCGCGGTGTTTGGCCTGCTGCATGCATCTTTAACGGTAGGCCTGGCGCTGTCGCAGCATGTGGCCGGGCTGGGCATCACGCTGCTGGCAACCTCGCTCAGTTACTACGGTTACCGCGTGAGCTTTCCCAAGGTTGATACGCCGCCCACCATAATGCCGTTTGCGCCCATGCACTGGCTGGACGATACCGGCATATCCATACTCGCCGCACAAACCCCCATGAGCCTGCTGGCCTTGGCTCTTGTGCCGCTGATGGCCTGGCTGCTTTACCGCACGCCTGCAGGTTTGGCGATTCGCATGGTCGGCGAGAACCCTCAAGCGGCTGAGGGCCAGGGTGTGTCAGTGGCGGCTACACGCACCGCAGCCATCGTGGCGGGCTCGACGCTAATGGGCGTGGCGGGCTCATTCCTCACGCTCTCAGCTTTCAACGCCTTCTTTTTCAATATGGTCAACGGGCGCGGCTGGGTGTGTGTGGCGCTGGTGGTGTTTGCCTCATGGCGGCCCGGCAAGGCGCTGCTGGGTGCACTGCTGTTCGCGTTTTTTGATGCGCTGCAAATACGCCTGCAAACTTCAAGCATCACCAACCTGCCCTACCAGTTCTATTTAATGCTGCCCTACCTGCTGTCAATCCTGGCGCTGGTGCTGGTGGCACGCAAGGCCGCGTATCCTCAAGCGCTGATGAAACCCTACCGCAAAGGAGAACGCTGACATGCTTGATCTGCTGATTACCAACGCCGCCCTACCTGACGGCCGCACCGGCATGTCCGTCGCGGTGCAAGATGGCCGCATCACCGCTGTCGAGCCCGCTTTGAGTGCGCCCGCCAAAGAAGTGGTCGATGCAGGCGGCTACCTGCTGAGCCCGCCTTTTGTAGACCCGCACTTTCACATGGACGCCACGCTGAGCTACGGCCTGCCGCGCGTCAATGAAAGCGGTACGCTGCTGGAAGGCATTACGTTGTGGGGCGAGCTCAAGCCGCTGCTGAAGGCTGATGCGCTGATTGAACGCGCCCTGGCCTACTGCGACTGGGCGGTAGCCAAGGGCCTGCTGGCGATTCGCAGCCATGTTGACACCAGCGACGCCAGCCTGTTGCCGGTCGAGGCCTTGCTTGAAGTCAAGCGCCGCGTGGCACCCTACATTGACCTGCAACTGGTGGCTTTTCCGCAAGACGGCGTGCTACGCTCGAAGGGCGGGCTGGCTAACTTCACGCGCGCACTCGACTTGGGCGTGGAGGTGGTCGGCGGCATACCGCACTTTGAGCGCACCATGGCTGAAGGCGCAGCCAGCGTCAAACTGCTGTGTGAGCTGGCCGCAGCGCGCGGCCTGCTGGTGGACATGCACTGCGACGAGTCTGATGACCCGCTGTCACGCCACATAGAAACCCTGTCTTTTGAAGCCCAGCGCCTGGGCCTTCAGGGCCGCGTCAACGGCAGCCACTGCACCAGCATGCACAGCATGGACAACTACTACGTGAGCAAACTGCTGCCCTTGATAGCTGAGAGCGGCGTCAGCGTGATCGCCAACCCGCTGATCAATATTACCCTGCAAGGCCGCCACGACACTTACCCCAAACGCCGCGGCATGACCCGCGTGCCAGAGCTGATGGCCGCAGGCGTCAACGTTGCTTTTGGTCACGACTGCGTGATGGACCCGTGGTACGGCATGGGTTCCGGCGACATGCTGGAAGTGGCGCACATGGGCCTGCACGTCGCGCAGATGACCAGCCAGAAAGGCATTCGCCAATGCTTCGACGCCGTCACCGTCAACGCTGCAAAAGTGATGCACCTTGAGGGTTACGGGCTGGACGTGGGCTGCGATGCGAGCTTTGTTCTGCTGCAGGCGCGGGACAAGATTGAGGCCATCCGGCTGCGGGCCAACCGCTTGAAGGTGTGGAAGAAGGGTGTGCTGGTCGCCGCAACGCCTGAGGTCGCTACGACCTTACGCCTGCCGAACCGCCCGCCGGCTACCCGTTTGATGACTTGAAGCGAACCTTGTGAATTCATCCCTTGCCCATGCCGATCTCATCGCCACTTTCAGGAGGGCGGAGGCAGAAGCTGCCCACAAGTTTGGATTGATCAAAACGGTTGCAAAAAAAGGACCCAAAGCGGTCCAAATGGCCATCGAGACAGCCGACAAAGCCGCAAAACGTCGGGATGCCTATGCCAAAAAGCTCGCTGAGCTAGGGGTGGAACTCAAGGACTGAATTGTGCCCGGTGCGCATCCCCACGAAGGACAAGGGCGTGTTGCGGATAATTGGGATTTGGAGAAAAACCCGATGCAACCCAACACGCCAGATGACGTGTCAGATAACGACCCAGAAGACGTACCAAAAGACGCGCAAAATGACGCACCAGACGAAGCGCCAGAACACGAACCGGAGCCCGTTGAGAAATACGTCCCCGGCGTCGCCAATGGCCAGCACTACATGGCCAGGCTGTGCCATCTGCCCGGCAGTCCCTGGTATATCGACGTCATACACGTTGAATCACTGCCGCCCTTGCACGACAGCGGCAGGACCTGGCTCACGAGCGATGAGGCCGCTCAGGCGGCAAACAAGCTGGTAGCAAGTCTGGCGCAGTAACCGGGCACGCCTTTTACTGATGCCGACACGCCCCGTTTCATTGGCCATTGCGCGCCCTGGCTGAAGGTCTGGCTGAAGGTACCGCACTGGCGCAATCGCCGGATGTAGTGGCCAGCTTGACCCTCGCCAACCGGCCCGCGAAAACCGCCTTTGCGAATGTTAAAGAAGCCGTCAACCAAGCCACCTGACTTTCACCTTGCGTCGACTGCACGCTCAGGGCGCCGGTAACACGATGTCCACCATGCCACCGCCCATCGAGCCCCGCGAAAGCGTCAGGGTTCCGTGATGACTGGCCACCAGCTCGCTCACCACCGCCAGACCGACGCCGTGCCCAGGCACGCGCTCATCCCCCCGCACATGGAGCAGCAGCACAGATGCCGTGTCGCTGAAGCCGGGGCCGTCGTCCTCAATGCAGATGCACAAGCGCCCGGTGTCGCGCCACAGCCGCACCACGACCTGGCTGCGCGCCCATTTGGCGGCATTGTCCAGCAGGTTGCCCAGCATTTCGAACACATCACCTTCGGCAATACGCCAGGACAGATCAGGGGCGCAATCAATGCTAAAGCTCAGGGTCTTTTCGGCATAGACCTTGACCAGCGCGGCCTGGATGCGCGCCACGATGGGTGCCAGCAAAAGCGGTGGTGCAAAGCGCGCCGCGCCGCCGGCAATGGCGCGCGCCAGCTGGTGCTGCACGATGTCGTCCATGCGGCTGACCTGCTGGGCCACCGTGGCTGGCAGTTGCGCCGGCTCGGCCATGGCGCCGCGCAACACGGCCAGCGGCGTCTTCAGGCTGTGGGCCAGAAAACTCAATGCCTCGCGGTACCGCGTCTGGCGCAGACGCTCTTGCTGAATCAGGGTATTGAGGTTGTCCGTGAGGCCGGAGATCTCGTTGGGGTAGCGGCCCTCGATGCGCGATTGCCCGCCTTCTTCAATCCGCCGGATCTCGCTGGCCACACGCCGCAGTGGTGCCAGGCCCCAGCGAAGCAATAACAGCTGAGCCAGCAACAGCAGCGCCGCAGCACCGCCCAGCCAGCGCCACAGCGTACGGGTGAAGGTGCCGACTTCGCGGTCAAAGGCTGCGCGGTCTTCCAGCACCGTGAGCACCAGCGTTACGTCAGGCGCAGAGGTTTTCCAGGTGACGGCATAGCTGACCGACAGGAAAGTCGCACCAGCCCCCGCTACCGTCTCGCTGCGCCACTGACCGGGTTGCAGGCTGCGCTGAAACGGCAGCTGTTGACCCAGCGCCGAAGCCGACTGCCAGGGCTCATCACGCAGCACGTTATAGATACCGGCGTACAGACCAGAACCCGGCAGCGACAGCCGCGGTTCGGCAAACTCGGGCGGCATCACCAAGGCTGCCGCGGGATCAAGCTCGGCCGCTGCCAGCAGCAGGTAAACGGTGCTTTGCAGCCGGGCAAAGTAAGCTGCGCGCACGCTTTCGGCATTGGCCCGCTGCACTGCCAGCCCGGCGCCCGTCAAAAACGCCAGCAACAGCAACGCAGCACCCAGCAAGAGTCGACTACGAATCGAGTAGCCGAGGCTCATACGACTTTCATAGGACGCTCATGCAACGTTCAATCGGTAGCCCCGGCCCCGCACCGTGTCGATAAGGCCGGTGCTGCCCGTCGGGTCCAGCTTGCGCCGCAATCTGCCGACCAGTACCTCCAGAACATTGCTGTCGCGGTCTTCCCCGTGCGGGTACAAATAATCCGACAACGCCTGCCTTGTCACAACGCCGGGGCGCTGGCGCACCAGGGTTTCAAGCAAGCGGTATTCAAACGTTGTGAGCTCCAGCACCGCACCCTGGAGCCGCACCGTCTGCGCTGACAAATCGATACTCAGGGGCCCAAGGTTCAGCACGTCAGACGTAGTCTTGAGTGCGCGCCGCAGCAGGGCTTTGAGCCGCGCAGCCAGCTCCGGGTATTCAAACGGTTTGACCAGGTAGTCGTCGGCACCGGCTTCCAGACCGACTACTTTGTCTTGCCAACTGCCGCGCGCAGTAAGGATCAAAATGGGCAGAGCACTCCCGTCCTGACGCAGGCGCTGCACGATGGTCAGCCCGTTCAACTTGGGCAGCCCGAGGTCGACAATCACCAGATCCACGGGGTATTCGCGGGCCAGAAACAAGCCCTCTTCGCCGTCTTTCGCCTGGTCGACACGGTAGCCATCCGCTTCCAGCTGACGGGCCAACGTGAGGCGCAACGCGGCATCGTCTTCAATCAGTAACAAACGCATGGTGTGACGGCTGCGGCTGCGGCAAACGGCTTAACGAATCTCGCCTGTGGTGACGTTCACATGAATGATCTGAACCTCCCCAGCCGGCGTGACCAACTTGACCCGCCACACGGGCTGGCCCGAAGACTCGGATTTGTCAACCGACAGCACGCGTCCGCCACTTGCCCGCTGGGCCACAACGGCCGCGTCATCGCGACTCAGGTTGGCCCAGGCCAGGTTGGACACCACCAGCAAGGCGGTGCAGAGCAGTTTGGAAAATGCGTTCATTGGTTGTAGGCGCCATGGTACTCGCGATCCCTGCGCTCATCGCGCCCACTCTGGTAACCGCGAACGCCCTGGATATCGCGACCCGTTGGCTCTACTGGCGCTACCGACACCCGCACAGCCAGGGTGCGGCCGGGGTTTTCACGCGTCACCGTGTTGTAGACCTGACCGCGGTATTCGTACTCGACCTGGTAACCTGTGAGACGAGACTGCACATCATTGACCGTGCGGCAGCTTTGTACCTGACGCTGTTGCAGCGGCGCTGCCTGCTGGTAGCCACCACCAAAGCTATTTTGGTTGGCGAGCTGTTCGCCAGCCAGCGCGCCGACGATGGCGCCAACGGCCGTCGCAGCATCGCGGCCACGGCCCCCGCCTATCTGGTGGCCCAGCACAGCACCGGCCACGCCGCCAATTGCCAAGCCGCCGTAATTACGCGAAGAGGCCACAGGTTGCGGTTCGGTCACCCACTGGTTTGTACACTCGTTGCGCGGAACAGAGACGTTTTCGTACTGCGGATTCACCGTGCGCACGCGTGCGGTATCGTTAAAGGTTTGAGCCTGGGCGCCAGCTGCCAGCAGCGTGGTGAGGCAAAGAATGACAGAACGTTTCATGGAGAGCTCCTTGGTTTAGGTAGAGCAGAGCTTACAAAGAGGCAGCTGAACGAAAGCTGAACGAAACTGATAAAAACGTTGTTCAGCGCGTGTGCAGGCGGCGCAAAGCAGCGGTCGCCCTTGCACTATGTGTTGTGTGCGGCAATTCGGCGCCAACGCTTTAAACTTATGAAGCTTCGGCTTTTTTTAAACACTTTCTGAAAGCGTCACCATGTTGACCATTCATCACCTTGGCAAGTCACAGTCTGAACGAATTATCTGGCTCTGCGAGGAGTTGGGCCTGCCCTATGAACTGAAGCGCTATGCGCGCGATGCGGTCACCATGCTGTCCCCGCCCGAGTTGAAGGCGCTCCACCCACTGGGCGCAGCGCCCGTCATTACCGACGGCGAACTGGTGTTGGCCGAGTCAGGCGCCATCATGGATTACATCCTCGCCAAACACGGTGGCGGTCGTTTGACGCTGGGCCCAAATCACCCCGATTTTGCGCACTATCTGTACTGGCTCCACTTTGCCAACGGCAATCTGCAGCCAAACATGGGACGCAACATGATCCTGCGCCGCCTCAAGCTGCCAGACGATGACCCAACGCTTGTCGCCATGAAAGGGCGTCTGAGCCGTGCACTTGACTTGGTTGAAAACCGCCTGCGTGAGGCCGTGTATTTGGCCGGTACAGAGTTCACGGCCGCCGACATCATGATGGGGTTTACGTTGACGACCATGCGCCTGTTCATGCCACTCGACCTGGGCCCGTACCCCCACATCAGAACCTACCTTCGCCGTATTGGCGACCGTGCTGCCTACCAGCGCGCCATGCACAAGGGCGACCCCGATCTGGTGCCGCTTTTGAGCTAGTCCTGCTAAGACTGACCTCACACCCACTTTTGGAGATATTCATGCCAACTTATACGGTTTTCGCGCAGACAGGTCGCCTAAGCCAGGCTCAAAAATCGCGTGTAGCCGCAGAAATCACGCGGGTTCACAACGAGCAAACAGGTGCACAGACCTTCTTCGCGCAGGTCATCTTTCAGGACGTACCGCAAGGCAACCATTTTGTTGGCGGTGCCCCGCTGGCGGCCGATCATCTTTTTGTGCATGGTCAGATACGCGCCGGTCGGGACGCCGCCACCAAGCGCCTGCTACTCGAACACATGCTGGACGCCGTCTGTGCTGCAGCGGCCACCGAAAAGGTTCGTACCTGGATTTACATTGTGGATTTGCCTCCGGCGCAAATGGCTGAATATGGTCATATCCTGCCCGAGCCGGGTACAGAAGCCGCGTGGCTTGCCGGCCTGCCAGAGGCAGATCGCGTGATGATGGAGTCGACTGGTAAAGCGCATTAAGCGGTGAAGCGGCGCCTCATGTCCCGTAAAACCGCGCCGGGATGACGCCGCATAAACTACTGGCTCATGAAATCCGAACCCTCCGAATGTTCGGTAGACGATGCGCTAGCAGCCGAAAATGCCACCGTGCCTTGGGCTGGCGTGCGCAACTACCAGGCGCGCAACTTCATGCGCGATGCGATGCAGGTGGGCGACGGCGTGCTGTTTTATCACTCCAGCTGCGGCGAGCCGGGCATCGTCGGCGTTGCCCAAGTGGCATCTACGCCCTACCCCGACACTACCCAATTTGACCCGGAGTCGCCGTACTACGACCCCAAGTCAAAACGCGAAGAACCGCGCGGGGTGCTGGTCGATGTTCAGGTGCTGCGAAAAACACGTCATTTCTCGCTGCCCGAGTTGCGGGCCAATGCGGCACTTGGAAATCTGGTGCTACTGCGCAAAGGAAACCGGCTCTCCATAACACCGGTTGAGCCGCAACATTGGCGATTAATTTTAGAATTGATCAACGCACAGCAGCCATAAAGCGCACGGGCAGACCAAGCGGCCCTGTTGTGTGAAATGCGCCCGAATCCGCACCAACCTTTAAACGTTTTATGGCTGCTTGCTTTCCAGCAATTTCACTAATGCCCACATCACACGGTTTACGGGCGTGGCAATGCCCAGCGCCTCACCGCGCCGCACGATGAAGCCATTGAGGTAATCAATCTCGGTGCGCTTGCCGCGAGCCAGGTCTTGCGCGGTCGACGAATATTGGCTTTGCATGGTTTCAGCGATCCTGCGCACGGCGGCATTGATGTCACCCGGCATCTCAACGCCTTCAGCGGCGGCGACGGCCAGGCATTCAGCCACCAGATCGCGTGTGACCGCATCGATGCCCGCACCCGCCACTGTTTTTCCATACGGCAGCTGGGTGATGGCAGATACAGCGTTGTAGGCGCAGTTAAGCGTCAATTTGGCCCATAGCGCGCCGCGCACGTTGCGTGAAATTTCGGTTGGTACACCCGCAGCCACCAATGCGTTGGCAAGCGCTTCGCTGCTGACCGAGGCCGCCCTGCTGGGGGCCAGCACCAGCTCACCGCGGCCATTGTGTTTGACGTGGCCGGGGCTGGCCATCTCGGTGGCCACATAAACAACCGCAGCAGCTACGTCGTGCTGCGGCAGTACCGCCTGAAGCCGGTCCGCGTTGTCCACGCCGTTTTGCAGGCACAGCACCAGGGCATCGGCCTTGAGAAAAGGCCGAATTGAGGCACCGGCAGATTCGGTGTCTGTGGATTTGACGCAAAACAGCACCACATCAGCGCCTTGCACAGCGCTGGCATCCGGACTGGCAGCCAAGTGCACAGACTCGTCAAAATGCGCTGTTTCCAGCCGCAGCCCGCTCCTGGCAATCGCCTCGACGTGCTGGGGTCGGGCGATCAGCACCACCTCGTGTCCGGCCCGGGCCAGCATAGCCCCATAGTAGCAACCCACGGCGCCTGCGCCCATAACGGCGACTTTGAAAATCAGAGGTTTGGTCATGCAACCATTCTAAATTCTGGCACACCAAACTTCGCGGGCAGAATGCCCGTACAACC
>JANXTM010000101.1 GCA_025352405.1 Polaromonas sp. | reverse complement strand
AGCGCCGCCGGGAATCTGTCGCCGCAGAGTACCGCATACGCGTCGTTGTAGATCGTGATCAGCTTAGGTCCCCAAGCCACAAACATGGGAAGCGCGGAACCCAGCGTCAGATTGACCACAGATCGCAGCGACTGTGGCCATTGCCTTGGATGACCGAGCGGTGAAACGGACCAGTCGGTCTTTCGCATTTCACGCGCCACATCGCCGGTCCCGGCCAGGAAGGCGAGCGAGTCCCGCAAAGCATCTTCAGCCGCCTGCATCGCTGCTGCGTTTTCTCGCTCCGCTGTGGTGTCGCGTCCGTTGCCGTAGATCAATTCCCCGGCGAATGCGGCTGTCCATGCAAACCAGCGGTAGCTTCCGTCTTTGTGCCGCAGCCGGTGTTCAAAGGGGGTCGAGAGCGGCACGAGTGAAACTTTTCCAAACATCCCCAGAGCGTTTTCCAGATCGTCCGGGTGAGTAAGCTCGGTAAAGATACGCCCTACAAGCTCGTCCTCCGTCCACCCTAAAAGCCTGGCCCATGAGGTGTTGACCGACGTGAACGTTCCATCGCGCGCTACGGCGACCAGGAGGTCTTGGGAGACGGCTTATGCGGTGTCACGCTCACAGCGTGCTGCTGCAAGCTGCTCGGCTTGCTCGACCTCCGCCGTAATGTCACGACCGCTACAAAAAATCACGCCATCCTCGAGCACCCCTATCCATGAGATCCAGCAATAGCTTCCATTCTTGCGCCGGTATCGGTTGGTGAACTTGATCGCAGGCTTACCTTGCTGCGTGAGAGTTGACTGCTCGCGAGTGCGCTCAAAGTCGTCGGGGTGAACCAGCTCAATAGCCAATTAGTGAGATTGTTACCAACTGGAGACGCAGGTCAAGCCCGCCAAAGTCGTTTAATTTATCGTTTGACAGATGAGTACATTGCGTTTTCCCGCAGCAAAGGCTACAAAAAAATGCGGATCTGGACCAATAGTGGCTTGGTGGCGGCTCGCACCATTTATGCCAAGCGCGGCTTTCAGTTGGTAAAAGTGGAGGCTTACCGTGGCTTTGGACATGGCGTGGTTGGGGAAACCTGGTCTTTACGACTGTGATTTGGCGCGGTCGTTCACACCTGAATTGAAGGCTGCAAGCATGCGGCATCTACCGAGCAGCCAAGCACAAATGGCGATAATCGCGGTTATGAATCCCTTGCAAACTGAAGACCGCCCGCGACCGGAATCTCTGAAAGACCTGTTTGTGTCGTTTACCTTGCTGGCGTTGCAGGGTTTTGGCGGGGTGCTGGCTATCGCGCAGCGGGAGCTGGTTGAACGCAAACGCTGGATGACGCGCGAAGAGTTCATTGAAGACTGGGCGGTAGCGCAGATCATGCCCGGCCCAAATATCGTGAACCTGTCGCTGATGGTTGGTGGCCGGCACTTTGGCCTGAAGGGCGCGATGGTGGCGCTGGCGGGCATGCTGACCGTGCCGCTGGTCATTGTGCTGATGCTGGCCCTGCTGTATGCGCAGTTTTCCAGCCACCCCGGTGTGGCGGGCGCACTGCGCGGCATGGGCACCGTCGCTGCAGGGCTGATTGTGGCGACCGGGCTGCGGCTGGCCGGTGCGCTGCAAAAAAACGTGCTGGGTTGGCGCCTGTGCGGCTTGCTCGGTGCGCTGTGTTTCGTGGCTATTGCCTGGTTGCGGCTGCCGCTGGTGTATGTGCTGCTGGGCCTGGGAGGTGTGGCCTGCACACTGGCCTACAAAAGGCTCAAGCCATGACTGAACCATTACACCTGGTGTTGGGCGCACGCGAGTGGTTTGAGCTGTTTTTTCACTACCTGTCGCTGTCGCTGCTGTCCGTCGGTGGCGCCATCACTACGGCGCCCGACATGCACCGCTTTCTGGTGGACCAGCAGCACTGGTTGACCGATGCGCAGTTCAGCGCCTCTATCGCCCTTGCTCAGGCCGCCCCGGGTCCCAATGTGCTATTTATTGCCTTGCTGGGCTGGAATGTGGGCCTGAATGCGGGCGGCGTGCTGACCGGGTTGCTGGGGATTTTGATGACCATGCTCGGCATATTGATCCCCAGCACCACTCTGACCTACATCGCGGCCCAGTGGGGCCACCGCAACCGTGAGCTGCGCGCGGTACGGGCTTTTAAACAGGGCATGTCGCCGATTGTGGTGGCGCTGCTGATCGCCACCGGCTGGATTCTGGCAGGCACCAACAGCACTCTTCAGGGCGGTGCCTTGCAAAACTGGCCGGTGTGGCTGCTGACAGCAGTCACTGCCATGATTGTCTGGCGCACCAGAATTCATTTACTGTGGCTGCTGGGCGCGGGTGCTCTGCTCGGCTGGTTCGGGTTGATTTAGACCTGGCCTTGAAGCTGCCGGCGCTGGCGCAGCGCCTCGTACAGGCACACACCGCTGGCCACCGACACGTTCAGGCTTTCAACCGCGCCATGCATCGGAATGCTGACCAACTCGTCGCAGGTTTTGCGGGTCAGCTGGCGCATGCCCTCGCCTTCTGCACCCAGGATCAATGCCACAGGCCTGGTCAGGTCTACGTCATAGATGGTTTTTTCTGCATCATCGCTGGTGCCAATGCACCAGATGTTGCGTTCTTTCAGCTCACCCAGGGTACGGGCCAGGTTGGTCACCATGAAGTAAGGCATGGTTTCAGCCGCCCCGCTGGCGACTTTTGACACCGTGGCGTTGATACCGGCCGCATGGTCTTTGGGGGCAATGACGGCTTGCGCACCTGCGCCGTCAGCCACACGCAGGCAGGCACCCAGATTGTGCGGGTCGGTCACGCTGTCGAGCACCAGCAGCAGGGGCTGCGCGGTGCCAGCTTCTTCAAGCCGCTCCAGCAGCTCGTCAAGCGAGGTGACCAGCGCCAGCACATTGACCCGGGCAACCACGCCCTGGTGGCCGTGGCCGCCGCACATTTTGGCCAGCCGCAGGCCGTCAGACTCAATCAGCCGGATACCGGCTTCCCGCGCACGGTCCGTGAACTGGCGCATGCGCGCATCGCGACGGGAGACGTCAAAAAACACCTCCAGCACCGATTTAGGGGCGGTTTTGATGCGCACGCCGACAGCGTGGAAACCGAAAAGCACTTTGGGAGAAGAAGACATGACAGGATTATCACTGCATCGCAGACACCAACCTGCGCTTGCAAGCCCGCCGCAGCCAGCAGGTACACAGGCGTGCTGGCTGGGGGCTGCGACCAATGGCCACCAGGTGACCACCAAATAACCCCAACAATCACTAAATGCTATTAAAGAAACAGCACATTGCCCCCGCATTTATTGCCGAAGATGCATTTTTTATAATCAGTTTGGCACGATTTGCCCGGCTTCGATGGTGATGCGGCGCTCACACCTCGCTGCAATTGCCTTGTCATGCGTCACCAGAACCAGCGTGGTGCCGAGCTCCTGGTTGAGCTCGAACATCAGTGCCATCACGGTCTCGCCGGTGGCGAAGTCCAGGCTGCCGGTAGGCTCGTCAGCCAGCAGCACGGCGGGTTGCACTACAAAAGCCCTGGCCAGCGCCACCCGCTGTTGCTCACCGCCCGACAGCACTTTGGGATAATGATCCAGCCGCTCTCCCAGACCAACCCGCTTGAGCATGTCGGTTGCCATCGCCCGGGCACCCTTGGCACCAGAGAGCTCCAGCGGCAGCATGACGTTTTCAAGCGCTGTCAAGTTACCCATCAACTGAAAGCTCTGAAATACAAAACCGACCTTTTGCGCCCGCAAGGCGGCGCGGTCGTCCTCGCTGATGGCAAAGATGTCTTGCCCGGCAAGGCGTACCGTACCCTTGGTGGGGGTATCCAGCCCGGCGATGATGGACAGCAGCGTGCTTTTGCCCGACCCGGACGCACCCACAATAGCGGCGGTTTCACGTGGGGCGAGTGTGAAGTCAATATCACGCAGAATAGTTAATGTGCCGGTGGAGTCGGTGACTGACTTGAAAACGTGCTCAACGGAAATAACTGAAGAGGTGTTGCCAGCACCCGTGCGGCTATCGGAAATATTGACGGAAACCACAGGTTCAGACATGTCAGCCTTATCAAAAAACTTGAAATTAAATACTTTGAACTTTAACAAGCTTGCCCGGGCGACCTGGCGTACCCGGCTAAAACCAATCTGGATGCTGCTGTTTGCCCTGGCTGTCGCCACGCTCAACCCCCTTGTACACGCGCAATCCACAACGGCTGCTGCCGGGACCATTTTGGTCGTTGGTGATTCCCTGAGTGCGGAATACGGCCTCAAGCGCGGCACCGGCTGGGTGCCCTTGCTGGTGCAGCAACTGAGCGCCGACAAAAGCCCCATGACGGTCGTCAATGCCAGCATCAGTGGCGACACCACCTCGGGTGGCCGTTCACGCCTGGCGGCGCTTTTGAAACGCCACAAGCCTGCCGTGGTGGTGCTGGAGCTGGGCGGCAACGATGCGCTGCGCGGCCTGCCGCTCAACATGACCGAGCAAAACCTGAGCGCCATGACACAAGCAGCCAAAAAAGCCGGTGCCAAAGTGCTGCTGGTCGGCATGCAGGTGCCGCCCAACTACGGCAGCGCCTATGCAGCCAGCTTTTCTGGCCTGTTCCCCAAAATTGCCAGGGCTGAAAAAGTGGCGTTGGTGCCCTTTTTTCTCAAAGGCATTGCTGATGCAAGCGACGCCACCGCCCAGTTTCAGGCGGACCGCATTCACCCCAACGCACAGGCGCAGCCCAAAATGCTGGCCAACGTGTGGCCCGAACTTAAAAAATTGATCCCATGAGCCTTGAACGCATTTCAGCCGAAGACGTGCTTCGCAAACTCGGTGATTTTTCTGATGTGATTGACGCCCGGTCTGAGGGTGAATACTTTGAAGACCACCTGCCCGGCGCCGTCAGCTGGCCCAGCCTGCATGACGATGAGCGCAGGTTGGTCGGTACGCAGTACAAGCAGATCAGTGCCTTTGAGGCCAAAAAACTTGGCGCTGCGCTGGTCGCCAAAAACATCGCCACCCACATTCAGCGTGATGTACTGGCCAAACCCAGAGAGTGGCAGCCGCTCGTGTATTGCTGGCGTGGCGGCAAGCGCAGTGGCTCGCTGGCGTTGATTCTTGACCAGATTGGCTTCAAGGTCACGCTGGTCGATGGTGGCTACAAGGCCTTCAGGGCGGCCATGGTGCTTGATTTGCCGCAGCTGGCAGCCACCCACACCTTCCGGGTCATATGTGGCACCACGGGTTCGGGCAAGACGCGCTTGCTGCAAGCGCTGGCGGCAGGCGGTGCACAGGTGCTGGACCTTGAAGCGCTGGCCTGCCACCGCAGCTCGGTGCTGGGGGTCATACCCGGCAGCGCGCAGCCCAGCCAGAAAGCCTACGACCGCATGATCTGGGCTGCGCTAAAGGGTTTTGACACCACCCGGCCGGTTTATATTGAAAGCGAAAGTAAAAAAGTTGGCAATGTTGCCATCCCCGAGGGCCTGATCACCGCCATGCGCCGTGCGCCGTGCCTGCAACTGGAGTTATCCGAAGACGAGCGTGTCGCACTGCTGCTTGAAGACTACGACTTTTTTGTCCGTGACATTGAGTTTTTCTGTGACCGGCTGGGCGCCCTGACGCAGGCGCGCGGCAAGCAAACCGTTCTGGACTGGCAAACGCGCGCCCGGTCAGGCGATGTGGCCAGCGTGGTGCGCGAACTGCTGGTGAACCACTACGACCCGGTGTACCTGCAGTCGATGCAACGTAATTTTGAGCACTACCCGCAAGCCAGCGTGTTGCGGCCCAAAGACCACAGCTTGGCCGCCATGGAGGCGCTGGCGCAAGAAATGGTTACGCTACCCGATGGATGGATGGGCCGACTAGCCGATCCGCACAAGCAAACCCCATAAACCCCGCACCAAAAAAATCCCCTGACAACCAGTACTGGTAAATCAGGGGATTTTTTTAATTGCTATTGAAAATATAGCGAACGGCCACCGTATTTGCTGCCGCAGAGCCTAATTTTATTAACAGTTTTGGTCAGTTCAGGCAGCCGGTGGCGCAGATACAGCGGCTGATGTGCCCGGCTCGGCGGGCTGGCCTTCGCTTGATTCTTCACCGGTGCCTTCGTCATCGGGTTCATCCGGCTTACCTTCGGCCTTGCGCTTGAGTTTGTCTTCTTTTTTACGCTTTTTGGCGAGCTCTTTCTGGCGTTTTTCGTAGGAGTAATTAGGAGTTGCCACAGCGTGCTTTCATTGAAATTTAGTCCTTACTGTACTGCATCGCCGGGAGCGCCTGAGCAACATCGGCCTGCAGGTCTGACACAGCCTCCAGACCGACTGAAAAACGCACCAAACCGCCCTTGTAGAGCCAGGGCGTGGTCCGCGAAGCGGGGATGTCGTAGGGCACGCACAGGCTCATGGGCCCAGCCCAGCTGTAGCCGATTTTGAACAACTTCAAACTGTCGCAAAAATGGTCTATCTGACTCGGGCCGTAATCGGGTTTGAACACCGCACTGAACAGGCACGCGGCAGCGCTGCAGTCACGCTTCCAGACATCATGGCCTGGCGAGCCTGCCAGCGCGGGGTGCAGCACCGCCTCGACCTGCGGCTGTCCCTGCAGCCAGCTTGCCAGCGCACGCGTGGCAGCGTCTTGCGCTGCGTAGCGCAGGGCAATCGAGTTCAGGCCGCGCAGCACCAGTTCAGCGTCATTGCCGGCCACGCCGTAACCGATGCGCATGTGGCAAAAGTGAATCAGGTGGTGCAGCGCTTCGCTGCGTGTCACCACGGAGCCCATCAGCACGTCGGCCCCGCCACTGGGGTATTTGGTCAGGGCATGAGCTGAAATGTCAACGCCAAGCGTAAACGCGTTGAAGGCGATGCCTGCACCCCAGGTGTTGTCGAGCGCAGTCACGATGCCTTCGGGATGCGCCTGAGTGTGGGCCTTCACGACGGCGACCAGTTGCGGTAAATCAGGAAACTCAAGCGTGATCGAGCCCGGCGCTTCGAGCCAGACCAGGCGAGTTTTGGCGCCGAGCTTGGCGGCCAGATCAGCCGGATTCATGGGGTCATAAAACTGGTGGCTGATGCCCCAGGCGGCCAGCTCGCTCTGGGCGAAAGCCTTGTTGGGGCCGTAGGCGTTGTCGGGAATCAGCAACTCGTCGCCGCTTTTAAGCAGCGCCATGCCCACCAGCACCACCGCCGCCAGACCACTGGGCACCAGCGTGCAGTAGGTGCCGCCTTCCAGCGTGGCAATACGCTCTTCCAGCGTGAACGTGGTGGGCGTGCCGTGCAGGCCGTAGGTGTAGCCGGTCTTGTGTTTCCAGTCGCGGGTGCGCAAGGCAGCTACCGTCGGGAAAACAATGGTCGACGCCTTGTGCACACCAGGCGGAATCGCCTCAAAAGCAGATGGTGGCTTGTAGGGATGGTGGATCAGGGAGGTAGATGTTTCGGTCATCACCAGATATTAACGGCAAGCTTGAAACAAACAGCCAGCGAAACACCAGAAGTCATCCGATCCCCATCTTTTTCAAGCAGGGGCCGCGGAACTGGCTTTGCCAGGCCGCAGGCGCAGCGGCCCCCTCGGGGCTGGAGCCTGCGGCTCCAAACCTGCTTGAGCAGGTTTGGACAGGCGACAGAAGCGACGCCTCTGGCGAGCGGCGGCCTGCAAGGTGCAGGAAGCTACACGCAGTGAGCGACCGTGGGGGCTAAATCTTCCACTTGGCCATGAGTTGTTCAGGCGACAAGGTGTCGTAGCTCTCAAACGGCTGGTGAATCCAGGGGTTGGTGGGCAACAACTCCACTGAATAGTCAGGTTGAAAAGAAGACATGCCTTTGGTCCAGATCACGGCACTGCGCAGCTCGGTGATGGGCGCGTAGTTGTTGCGCAGCTGGTGGATCACGGCGTTGAGCGTGTGGCCAGTGTCGGCCAAATCATCAACCAGCAACACCTTGCCAGCAATTTCACCCTTGGGTGTGGTGATGAAACGGGCAATGTCGAGATTGCCTTGCGTCATGCCAGCGTCGGCGCGGTAAGAACTCGTCGACATGATGGCCAGGGGCTTGTCGAAAATGCGCGACAGGATGTCGCCGGGGCGCATACCGCCGCGCGCCAGGCACAAGATGGTGTCAAAGTGCCAATTCGACTGGTGAATCCTGATCGCAAGTTTTTCAATCAGATTATGGTACTCGTCATAGCTGACGTAGAGATGCTTGCCGTCTTCTGTCAACATTCGATATGCTCCTTAATTAATAGCTGAAGCCGCCCGCAGAACCCGCCGCAGGGGCCATTTTTACTTCAAGCTGCCAAGTAGGGGTGCTGAAGCATGATGGTGTGGTCACGGTCGGGGCTGGTTGACACCATGGCAATCGGCACCCCGGTAATTTGCTCGATGCGCTGCAGATACAGACGCGCATTGACGGGCAGTTTGGCGTAGTCGGTGACGCCGACGGTAGTGTCGCTCCAGCCTTCCAGCGTCTCGTAAATTGGTTTGCAGCGGGCAATTTCATCAGCACCCATCGGCAAAATGTCGATTATCTCGCCATCCAGCTCGTAGCCGGTGCACAACAGCAGCTTGTCTATGCCGTCGAGTACGTCGAGCTTGGTGATACACAAACCTGTCAGGCCATTGACCTGTGCCGAGCGTTTGAGCAGTGCAGCATCAAACCAGCCGCAGCGGCGGCTGCGCCCGGTGGTCACGCCTTTTTCAGCGCCTACCGTGCTGAGGTGGTAACCAACGGTGCCGGGCGTTTCCCAGTCAAGCTCGGTCGGGAAAGGCCCGCCTCCCACACGCGTGCAGTAGGCTTTGGTAATGCCCAAAATATAGTGCAGCATGCCCGGACCCACCCCAGCGCCTGCAGCGGCATTGCCAGCCACGCAATTACTGGAAGTCACGTACGGGTAGGTGCCGTGGTCCACATCCAGCAGCGTGCCCTGTGCGCCTTCAAACAACAAGTTGGCACCCGCCTTGTGGGCATCATTGAGCTCGCGGGACACGTCGGCCATCATCGGCTTGAGGAGTTCTGCGTGACGCATGGCTTCTTCATACACGGTGTCAAAGTCAATCGCCGGTGCGTTGAGGTAGCCGGTCAATACAAAGTTGTGCAAATCGAGCAGCTCACGCAATTTGGCGGCAAAACGCTCCGGGTATTTGAGGTCCTGCACACGCAGCGCACGGCGGGCTATTTTGTCTTCATAAGCCGGGCCAATACCGCGGCCGGTGGTGCCAATTTTGGCGTTACCGCCTTTTTCACGGAAGTTTTCGCGGGCTACATCAAGTGCCGCATGAAAAGGCAGGATCAGCGGGCAGGCCTCGCTGATACGCAAGCGCGAACGGACTTCAACACCGGCTTTTTCCAGGCCTTCAATTTCCTCAAATAGTTTACCGGCCGACAACACCACGCCATTACCGATATAGCACTTGACGCCAGGGCGCATGATGCCGCTGGGAATCAGGTGCAAGGCGGTCTTGACGCCATTTATCACCAGGGTATGGCCGGCATTGTGGCCGCCCTGAAAGCGCACCACGCCCTGGGCTGATTCTGTCAGCCAGTCCACCAGCTTGCCTTTGCCTTCATCGCCCCATTGGGTTCCTACAACCACAACGTTGCGTCCCGCGGTAGCGGCTAGTTTGTTTGTCATCATCAGTTTCTCTTTAAGGGTTCGTGGGTAGAAAGCCTGGCCGCAGCCACACCATCAAAATTTTTTGCGAATGACTTATTCGCTTCAGAAGGGCATGCGCAAGGGTTGGACGGTCCAGCCATCGGCAAGGTTGACCAATTCTCGGTCGCAGTCGAATTCGTTGACTTCATGCTCGTGACCTGGCAACACGCAAACGACGGTGTCGCCGTCAGCGCGCAAGCGGGCAATTGCTCCACGCAGGCTGGCATCTTCAGCCCAGGGTGCACGTACGGCAGCTTTCAGTGGCCGCGGTGGCAGCACACTGACCAGCTCTTTCAAATCAAGGCTGAAACCGACCGCTGGACGATTCCGGCCAAAAACAGCGCCGACCTCGTCATAGCGCCCACCGCGTGCCAGCTCGGCACCCTGCCCGTAAATGGCAAAGCGTATGCCGCTGTAGTAGGCGTAACCACGCAGATCTGCCAGGTCAAAACTGACCTTCACGTCACTGACATGGGAGGCCAGCCACTTCAAGTTGACCAGCGCGTCTTGCACGCCAGGGAAGGTCTTCAAGGCTGCTGCAGCTTCATCGAGTACCTTGTCGTCGCCGTACAACTGCAGCAAGGCTTGCAGACCCTCGCGAGCAGCAGTAGAAATGCTACCGCCCAAGCTTGCCGTGAGGCTGTTCAGCTCACCCGCGTCCTTGGCGGCCAAGGCCCCGTGAACCAGCGCCAGGGTTTTGGCGGACATGCTGACGCCCGCCAGCAGACTGCCAACAATGCGAACGTCAGCCATATCCACGCTCAATGTACTAACACCAGCGGTTTTCAGGGCTTCAAGTGCCAGCACCTGAGCTTCGAGGTCGGCTTCCAATCCGGCATGGCCATAAATTTCTGCGCCGAACTGCAGGGGTTCCCGGGTAGCTTGGGGGCGGTCAGCCCGGGTATGCAGCACGGGGCCGCAGTAGCAAAGACGCGCAACCCCGCTGCGATTGAGCAAATGGGCGTCAATGCGGGCCACCTGCGGTGTGGTGTCTGCGCGCAGACCCAATGTGCGACCTGAAAGTTGATCGACGAGTTTGAAGGTTTGCAAATCCAGCGCTTCACCGGTACCAGTGAGCAGCGACTCAAGATGCTCCAGCAGCGGCGGCATGACAAGTTCGTAGCCATAGCTGCGAGCTGTGTCGAGCAACAAACGACGAAGCTCTTCGATATGACGCGCCTCGGAAGGCAAGACATCGGCAATTTGATCCGGCAATTGCCATGATGACGACCAGGCGGGCATAGATTTGGGGTGATCTGTTAAAAACAGGATTTTACCGGGCTTGGAGGTCTGCTTTTGGGTCGCCTGCAGATAGAGCGCTTTGGATGACTTAAATAGAGCTGGGGAAAACCCGTTTTTAAACGATCGCGACGACTGGTCTCGATCACCAAAAACAAATCAGCCCGACCACACCCAAGGCAATGCTGCACAAACCGAAAAACCGGATCTGGCCATCGTTCATTTTCAGAACCTGCTCAAACATCCGGTGCCAACCAGTCGGCGATACCAACGGCATCAGGCCTTCCAAAACAAGCATCAGGGCAAGTGCCAGCCAAAGGCTACTGCCATCCCTGAAAACCTATTTTTTACCTGTGGGTGGCGCAACGCCTGCACCAGAGCCACGCATGGTCTTGAAAAACTCCGACGATGGGTCAAGCACCATCACGTCGCTTTTCTTGTTGAAACTGGCTTTGTAGGCATCCAGACTGCGGTAAAATTGGGCAAACTGAGGGTCTTTGCCAAATGATTCTGCGTAAGTACGGGATGCCTCTGCATCCCCCTCACCCTTGATTTTTTGGGCATCACGGTAAGCGTTTGCAACCGTAACCTCGCGCTGCCTGTCAGCATCGGCGCGGATTTTTTCGCCCTCAGCTGCACCCGTAGAGCGCAACTCGTTGGCGACGCGCTGACGCTCGGCTACCATGCGTTTGTAAACCGAATCAGTGATGGCCTCTACGTAATCCACGCGCGTGATGCGCACATCCACCACGTCGACGCCCCAGGGTTTGGCACCCTGCACGGCCTGAAGCACCTCGCGCTTAACGTCGGCCATCAGCGCTTCGCGCTTGGAAGATAGCAAGTCCTTGACAGTGCGCTTGTTGATTTCTTCCTGAAAGGCATTGCGCACCACACGGTTGAGCTGGCTGGCACCCGCCTTTTCATCCAGACCAACATTGCGAATGTAATCGGTGGGCTGCGTCACGCGCCAGCGCACATACCAGTCAATCACGACACGCTGCTTTTCAAGCGTGAGCATGGGCTCTGCGTCCACGCTGTCGAGCGTCAGAAGGCGCTTGTCGATGTAAGACACGTTCTGAAACGGCGGAGGCAGCTTGAAATGAAGCCCGGGCTCGGTCACGACGTCTTTGATTTGACCCAATGCATACACCACGCCAAACTGCCGCTGGTCCACCACAAACAACACAGAACTTGCAAGCGCCAAAAGCACCAACAACGAAGAAGCAATAAATCCGACTCTGTTCACTTTTTTCTTCCTTGGAAGGTCTTGTTGGTTTTAACGGGTACGTGCATCACGTGCACGGGGGTCTACCGCTGGGGTTGGGGCCGGTACGGCAGGCACTGGCTGTGTCGCCACGCCAGTCCCGCCAGAGACATCGGCAGGCGCAGTAACCGCTCCCTGCCCAGTCATTTGCATAATTTTGTCAAGCGGCAGGTACAACAGGTTGGAGCCCTGGCGGGACTCCACCATGACCTTTGTCACGTTGCTGTAAACCTGCTGCATGGTGTCGATGTACATACGGTCGCGGGTGACCTGCGGCGCTTTTTGGTACTCGGTCAGCACCGAACGAAAACGCTGGGCATCACCCTGGGCTTGAGCAACTACCTGAGCTTTGTAGGCTTCCGATTCTTCTTTCAGGCGCGAGGCAGAACCCACGGCGCGCGGAATGACGTTGTTAGCGTAAGCCTGTGCTTCATTCTTGGAACGTTCGCGCTCCTGACCAGCTTTCAGCACGTCGTCGAATGCGGCTTGAACCTGCTCGGGAGGACGCACACCGCTTTGCTGCAGATTGATGCCGACGATTTCTACGCCGACTTTGTAGCGGTCAAGAATGGTTTGCATCAATGCCCGAACACGCGGTGCAATCTGGTCACGCTCTTCAGACAGGGCTGAATCCATCTTCATCTTGCCGACGACTTCACGCACAGCCGTTTCTGCAGCCTGCACAACAGCGTTGGCAGGATCCTTGCTTTCAAACAAATACGCACGCGCGTCACTCAAGCGATATTGCACAGCAAACTTGATTTCGACGATATTTTCATCAAGCGTCAACATCGCAGATTCACGCAAGCCGGTCGCCTTGATCACGGTGTCACGACCCACGTCCACCGAACGTATTTGCGTCACCACGACCACTTCGTGGCGTTGAATGGGATACGGCAAACGCCAGTTAAAGCCTGCGCCAACGGTTGAGTTGTACCGGCCAAATTGAGTAATGACCGCTTGTTGACCCTCTTGTACGATGAAAAATCCGGTGCCCAGCCAGATCAGCACGGCCACGCCAGCGATCAGTCCGACGCCTATTCCTGCGCTTTTCATATCCGGCTGAAATCCGCCGCCCCCACCACCATTGTTGCCGCCGGCGTTATTGTTACGGCCACGAGCCCCGGCGTTTTTACCACCAAAAAGACCGCTTAGCTTGCGGTTGAAATCACGCCACAACTCATCAAGATCAGGTGGCCCCTGGTTGGGGCCCTGCGCCTGCGGACGCTTGTCGGGCTGAGGCGCATTCTCGGGCGCAGATTTGGGCTTGGACTCATCCGGAGTCGACTTATCATCGTCCCGGCCCCAGCGAGGGTCATTCAAGTTGAACACACCAAGTGCATGGTGTTTTAAACGGTTGGGAAACGCTGATAAAGTCTGCAGCACAGGGTTCAGATTCATGGGATCAAACTCGCTTTTTTCATTACTTCGACATTGTGCCTAATTCAAAGGGCAAGTCAGTCAACGACCTCAGAAGTTTGGGGGATATCTTCCACAAATCCTTTTGCAGCGTGCTGAACCAACAGCTGGCGCAAGGCAGGCAATCCGTCACCAGTTTGGGCGCTCACAAAGACCCGATCGACGCGCTTGACCGAATCAGAGAAAGCGTCTTTGACTTCGAACATATCGGTCAAATGTAGCGGCCAGCGTGATTTTTCAAGTGCGTCCAGCTTGTTAAACACCAGGATTTGCGGCACATCTGCTGCCCCTATCTCCTCGAGCACCCGTTGAACCTGCTCGATTTGTTCAAGGTGGTTGGGGTTGGCGCCGTCTACTACATGCAGCAATAAATCGGCGTCTGCTGCTTCCTGCAGTGTTGCGGCAAAAGCGTCCACCAGACCATGCGGCAGGTCGCGGATAAACCCTACAGTATCCGACAAGGCAACGGAACGTTGCACATCGCCCAGATAAAGTTGCCGCGTCGTGGTGTCCAGCGTCGCAAACAGCTGGTCGGCGGCATAAGCCTTGGCTTTCACCATGGCGTTGAAAAGCGTGGATTTGCCGGCGTTGGTGTAGCCGACGAGGGAAATACTGAAAGAGTTGCGCCGCTCGCGTTGACGCCGTTGTGTTTGCCGCTGTTTTTTTACTTTTATCAAGCGCTCTTTGGTACGCTTGATGGACTCACCAATCATGCGCTTGTCAAGCTCGATTTGCTTCTCCCCGGGACCGCCCCGCACACCTGCGCCGCCGGTTTGACGTTCAAGATGTGACCATCGCCGGACAAGCCGTGTCGACAGGTACTGGAGGCGCGCCAACTCCACCTGAAGCTTGCCCTCATGGCTGCGCGCCCTTTGGGCGAATATCTCAAGGATAAGCAGCGTCCGGTCGTTGACGGGAAGCTCGAGATGGCGCTCTAGATTGCGTTGTTGCGCCGGACTCAGGGACTGATCGAACAACACCTCAGTGGCGCCCACTTGGCTAGCGAGCATTTTTATCTCGTCAGCTTTTCCGCTACCGATAAATAACGCAGCGTCAGGCGCCCTGCGCTTGCAGGTCACGCGCTCAACCGGCTCCATACCCGCTGTCTGTGCCAGCAGGCCCAGCTCTTCAAGGTTGTGGTCGAAATTAGGCGAACCAAGGTCGACACCAACCAGAATTGCGAGTGGCCGTTTGCGGCCTGGGAGATTTTCGGGACTCAGCTGGCGGGGCTTTCTTCGGAATCTACAGCTGCAAAATTTACAGCGCGTCCAGGTACGATAGTCGAAATGGCATGCTTGTAAACCATTTGAGTGACCGTATTACGGAGCAACACCACATACTGATCGAATGATTCGATCTGTCCCTGCAACTTTATTCCGTTGACGAGATAAATAGAAACAGGAACGTGCTCTCTACGCAAAGTATTGAGAAACGGGTCCTGGAGTAACTGACCTTTATTATTGCTCACGATATTTTCCGTGTTCAAGAGTTAAGAGAACGCTACGTTATCACAGCAAATGCGCCATCCGCGTAGTCTTACTTCGATTCCTTGTCCATGAAGGGGTTGTGTGAGGTTTTCATCTGGATTCGCATAGGTGTGCCAACCAGATCAAACTCTTTGCGAAAACGCCCCTCAAGATAGCGTTTGTAAGACTCACTAACATGCTCAAGCGAATTTCCGTGCACGATGATGATCGGCGGGTTCATGCCGCCCTGGTGCGCGTAACGCAGCTTGGGACGGAAAACACCAGAGCGTTGCGGCTGCTGAAACTGCACAGCTTCAAGCAGCAGGCGCGTCAGCACGGGCGTGGACATCTTCCGGTTGGCCGAAGCATGCGCCTGGGTTATAGACTTCCAGACCGGACCAAGACCCTGGCGCTTGATGGCAGAAATCTGGTGGATAGCTGCAAACTTTAAAAAGGCCAGCCGAGTTTCGATGGAGCGTGCCAGCGTCTCGCGCTGGTAAGAGTCCACTGCATCCCATTTGTTGATCGCCAGCACCACAGCGCGACCACTTTCCAGGATGTACCCGGCAATGTGCGCGTCTTGATCGGTCACGCCCTGTGTGGCATCGAGCAACAGCAAAACCACGTTGGAATTTTCAATAGCCTGCAGGGTTTTAACCACCGAAAATTTCTCAATCGCCTCAAAAACCTTGCCTTTGCGGCGCAGCCCTGCCGTATCAATCAACTCAAACTTCTGACCGCCGCGCTCAAAAGGCACTGAAATGGCGTCACGCGTGGTACCTGGCAGGTCAAACGCCACCAAGCGTTCTTCCCCAAGCCAAGTGTTGATCAGCGTCGATTTACCCACATTGGGCCGACCAGCGACGGCAAGCCTGATAACGGAAGGATCTTGCGGCTCGGTCTCTTCAGACGGGTCGGGAAGTTTGAGCAATGCCAGTGCGCTGTCCACCAGCGTACGCATGCCCTGCCCGTGCGCGGCAGATACAGCCAGCACTTCACCCAATCCCAACTCAAAAAACTCTGAAAACTGCACGCCATCGGTCATGCCTTCGGCTTTATTGGCCGTCAAGATGGTGGGTTTACCCAGCTTGCGCAAGTATTTTCCAATGTCGTAATCCTGCGCACTCACGCCGGCACGCGCATCCACCACAAACACCACGACATCGGCCTCGGCGACCGCCTGCCGGGTTTGTTTGGCCATTTCCTTGTAAATGCCGCTCTGCGCATCAGGCTCGAAACCACCGGTGTCGATCACGATGTAGTCATGCGTTCCAAGGTTTCCGTTGCCGTAATGGCGGTCGCGCGTCAGACCGGCAAAGTCAGCGACGATGGCGTCCCGCGTTTTTGTGAGCCGGTTAAAAAGAGTGGATTTGCCTACATTGGGGCGGCCGACCAAGGCAATAACTGGTTTCATCGAGACATTTCATGCGACCCAAGAGGTCATTCAGGTACAAAACCGTAAACACCGCCGTTGCGGGTCACAGCAATCAGAGTGTTTCCAGCCAACACCGGAGCTGCAACTATGGCAGAACCATCCGTCGTGAGCCGGTTCAGCAGGGCACCCTCTTCACGGGATAAAAGATGGACAAATCCGGAGAAGTCGCCTATCGCAATGGAGCGACCTACGACAAGTGGCGCGGTCAGGCTGCGGTGACGCAGGCCATCGGTAGACCAGGCGCGCTCCCCATCGGCACGACGCCATGCCTGCACAGTACCATCCGATTCGGTACCAAACAGGAAGCGATCATCACCATGGATGCCTTGTGAGCCATTGGCTGGCTTGGTCCATAACAGGTTGCCCCTGGCAGTATTGACACAGCCTACAGAGGCCTGAAAGGCCCGAGCGCAAACGATATCCCCGTCACGGCTGACGCGGCCCACCAGATCAACCAGTCGCTCCACGTCATTGATGCCCCTGGGGGATGCAATGGGAGCCTCCCAACGAACATTGCCGTTCAACGGATTGAGGCCTGCCAAACGTCCGGACAGCCCCACCACCAGGGTGTCGCCGACAGCCAGAATCACGCCAGACTGCCGCAGGACCAAGGGCTCATTGGGGCGTTGCTGGGTCCACAATTTACGGCCGGTCTGACCATCAAATGCATTGACGGACCTGTCAGCAGCCAGAACAAAAACACGCCCACCCGCCACCAGGGGCGAGGTATAGGCTTGAGCACTGAGCTTTTCGCGCCATAGCTCGCGGCCATCCTGAAGTGCCACCACGTCATTGGACTGGGTGACAACTGCGGCAACCTTGCCGTCACTGCCCACGCCGGCGGCAATGGGCGAACCCACATTGGCGCGCCAGACGTCACCGCCCGTACGTGCGTCAAGTGCAGCCACAGAACCATCGCTGCCGGCCACAAAAGCTGTAGCGCCCACAACACTGACATCCAGTGGAAAATTAACTGGCCCGATGCGGGCATTCCACGCCTGCCTGGCAGATATCGCACCGCTGACAGCCTGCAAGGCGGCAGGTTGCGGTTTGGTTGACGTGCTGAACATGGAACAACCCGAAAGCATCGCTATTAAAACAATAGCTAATGGAGCCCGTGAAATCTGTCCGAAAGACAAAAAGGATTCAGAAAACCCAGAAAACCTGAAAGATTTACAAGTCATTTTTTTGTCTCCGGGTCAGCGACAGGTGGCATAGGGCTTGATCCGACTGCAACGGGGTTTATGCCCAGCGCATTGAGTTTGACCTCAACCAGACGCCGGTATTCGGTGCGTTCATCCAGTCCTTTATAAGCTTTTTCATATTCTGCTTTGGCTTCACTTTTCTTGTCCTGTGCCATCAGGATATCGCCGCGCCGATCAGCTGCCAAAGGAGAAAAATCTTTGGGGAAGGAACCAGCAACCAGCTTCAAGGCATCGTCGTAAGCTTTGGCTTCAAGCAACAAGCCAGACAGCCGCAACTTGGCAATGGCCTGATAACCTTCGTCAGCCGCATTACCTGCAACCCAGGTCAATGCGGCTTTGGCGGCGTCAATATTACCTTTGTCGTACTGTGCCTTGGCTACTATCAACCCGGCCTGCTGGGCGTACACAGTGTTCCCGAAGCGGTCTTTCATGTCGGCCAATGAACGATCCAGGCGGGCTGAGTCATCGGATTTCACGGCACGCTCGACTTCGTCATACATGGTGGACGCCTGAACGGCCTGTTGACGTTGCCAATACTGATAACCATTCCAGGCGGCTACCGCACCAAAAACAGCAATCAGCACCCAAGTGATCAGATCGCCATATTGCTTCCAGAAGTGCTTGAGCTCGTCAAGTTGTTCCTGCTCTTCCAAATCAAGGTGTTTTGCCATAAAAATCTGTTTTTCTGCCCTGTAACGGCACGGAGTGTATTGTCGTGATTGTAGAGGCCCGGCAAATGCCGACCTGCGTCAGAGCGCTTGTCAGGATCGCAGCGTATCCGACCAGGCGGCTATGTCGTCAAGACGCTGGAGTGACTGCGATGGCGTCAAGTCGGATTTCCCTGACCGCAACGGTTTGACCGCTACACAACCCTGTGCCAGTTCGTCAGCGCCGAAAATAAGTGCAAACCGCGCACCGCTGCCATCAGCTTTCTTGAACTGGGACTTCATGCTGCCCATACCGTCTGCAGTCGTACTACCATGCATTTGTACGCGTATACCTGCCGCGCGCAGGGCTTGCAAGGCGACCGAAGCCGCAGGCAAGGCACTTGACTCTGCTATCACGGCATAGGCGTCCGGCGCTGGCGTTACAACCACGTCAGTCTGCCCCTTAAGCAATTCCAGTACCCGTTCCACACCAAGTGCCCATCCCACTGCCGGCGCGGGCTTGCCACCCATTTGCTCAATCAGATAGTCATACCGGCCACCCGCGCAGATGGTGCCTTGCGCACCTAACCGATCGGTGACAAACTCAAATACGGTCAGGTTGTAATAGTCGAGTCCGCGCACCAAACGGTGGTTGAGCGTCCACGCAATGCCATTGGCATCAAGAATGGTTTTGAGGCTTTCAAAGTGCGCCAGCGACGGGACACCTAAAAAGTCAATCAGGCGCGGAGCGCTTTCAATTACCGCCTTCATGGCGGGGTTTTTGCTGTCGAGAATACGCAGTGGGTTGCTGTGCAACCGTCGCCGTGCTTCTTCATCCAGCAGGTCCGCATTCTGCTCGAAGTGGGCGATGAGTTGCGCACGATGCTGGGCGCGCTCTTCCGGCTGGCCAAGGCTGTTGATTTCCAGACGCCAGTCACTTAAGCCCAGCTCTTTCCAAAGTGCGACAGCCAACAAAATCAGCTCGGCATCGACTTCGGCGCCTGCAAAACCCAGCGCCTCGGCACCAATTTGATGAAACTGCCGATAACGCCCACGCTGCGGTCGCTCGCGCCGAAACATGGGCCCCATGTAGTACAAACGTTTGCCACCGTCATAGAGCATGTTGTGTTCGGTGACTGCACGAACCACGCTCGCAGTATTTTCTGGCCGCATGGTCAGGTGATCATGGGCGCCATTTTTGTCTGCCCGATCTTCGAATGAGTACATTTCCTTTTCGACGATGTCGGTCACTTCGCCGATACCCCGAACAAACAGTTGCGTATGTTCAAGAATGGGCGTGCGGATATTTCGATACGCGTAGCGTCCCATCAGGACGCGCACCTTGTCCTCAAGCCATTCCCAGCGTGCCGAATCAGGCGGCAAAATATCGTTCATGCCTTTTACAGCGGTTAATTTTTCAGCCATGAGTTTCTCAGGCGACAGAAGCGTGATGCTTACCGAAGCGTTTTTCAATATAGGTTTCAACGATGGTACGAAACTCTTGTGCGATATGGTCACCACGCAATGTCACGCTTTTTTCACCGTCGATATAAACAGGCGCGGCTGGTGCCTCGCCAGACCCCGGCAGGCTAATGCCAATGTCAGCATGTTTGCTTTCACCGGGGCCATTGACAATGCAACCCATCACGGCCACCTTTAGCTTTTCCACGCCAGGATATTGCGCCTTCCACACGGGCATTTGGGATCTCAGGAAATTATCAATCTCCTGGGTTAACTCCTGGAAAGTCGTACTTGTGGTGCGCCCACAACCCGGGCAGGCCGTAACACTGGGTACAAAACTTCTCAAGCCCAATGCCTGCAAAATCTCAGCTGCAATCAACACCTCCTGCGTGCGAGCTTCACCCGGCTGCGGCGTGAGGGAAACGCGAATCGTGTCTCCAATGCCCTCTTGCAACAGTATGGACAAAGCGGTCGCAGAGGCGACAGTGCCTTTCGTCCCCATGCCTGCTTCTGTCAGGCCAAGGTGCAATGCGTAAGTGCTGCGTTTGGCCAGTTCGCGGTAAACCGAAATCAAATCCTGAACGCCACTGACCTTGCATGACAGGATGATCTGCTCGCTGCTCAAACCAATTTTTTCAGCCAGCCGGGCTGAATCAACAGCTGATGTAATTAGCGCTTCATACATCACTTGCTTGGCATCCCATGGCGTGACCCGCATGCTGTTTTCGTCCATCAGACTGGCAAGCAATTCCTGATCCAGGCTACCCCAGTTCACGCCGATGCGCACCGCCTTATTCCAGCGAATAGCCGCTTCAATCATCTGACCAAACTGCCTGTCGTGTTTGTCGCCCTTGCCGACGTTGCCGGGATTGATACGGTATTTGGACAATGCCTGGGCGCAGGCTGGATAGTCAGTCAGCAGACGGTGACCGTTGTAATGAAAGTCGCCAATCAAAGGTACGTCAACACCCATGCGGTCAAGCTGCTCGCGAACATAGGGCACCGCCTGTGCCGCTTCCGGGGTATTGACGGTGATACGGACCATTTCGGAACCGGCCAAAGCCAACTCTTTAACCTGGATGGCGGTACCAATGACATCAACCGTATCAGTGTTGGTCATGGACTGCACACGCACCGGCGCACCACCGCCAACGGTAACAACTCTGGAGCCCCAAACTACCCGCGCCTGCAAAGCGTGGCGCGTCCTGGGTGCGGCAACGTCAATTGGTTGGCAGGAGTTCATCACTTCACCTCAAATCGTGCGACATTGTCTTTGGCTACAGCAGACAGATCAAATACATTGCCACGAACTTGCACCTGGGTGGCATCAGCCCGGCCGACTATGGCAGACAGTGGAAGCACACCGGACGCACCTACAACCTCTCCAGCGCCGAGCGTCCGGCGTAAAACAACAACTCCTTTGGAGTCAGTTACCTCGACCCACGACGCACCCTTCGCAGTGAACACCACAATACCGGTCGATGTCACTGAAGAAACCGTACTGGCCGGACTGGCTGGCACAGCGGGAGCCTGCAGCGCAGCAGCGGGAGCAGGCAATGACCGCGATGAAATAGCCATCGATGGCACATCGGCTGCAGACACCGTCGAACCCACAGCAAATGACGAAAGGGAAACCTGCGAGGAAGAAGAGGGTGGTGCAAAGGCCCCAGGTGATACTGCTTCAGTAACAGCCTCAATAGCCGCGAACATGGATGGTTGTGTGTTCGTGGCCTTCGGTGCGGCGTCCGGGTTATTTGCATCAACGCCCGTCTTGACGGCTGGCAACAAAACGAGGATCAGCGCACCCAGCAACAAAGCCAAACCGGCCAGTACGGCTGGCCGGGGCACCTGTGCCCAAATCGAAGGGCCACGCTTATCGCCATGAGCACGAAATGGCGTATTGATACCCATACCCTGGGAGGCCAATTTAGGACCGCCGGTTTGGGGCAATCGTTCAAGTATGGGAGCCGTGTCTATTTTGAGGTTGCGACATACGCTTGACGCCAGCGCGCGTACAAAAACAGCATCAGGCAGCAAATCGAAGCGATCAGCTTCCAATGCTTCGAGTTTTTTTACCGGTACTTTGAGGGATACGGCCAAAGCCGCAATGTGTAAGCCTGTGGACTCCCGGGCTTGCCTTAGCATGCCGCCAGCAGTGAGCCCGATATCCGTAATCTTAGTTGCGACCACACCAGATTCTATCAAGTGCAGCGGCAAGTTTTCCACGACAGATGCGTCACACACATCACTCATTAAACGCACCTTTGTCGTAGAAACCAGCCTCACGCGACTGCCCATAGCGCTTTTTCAATTGGTCTCCAAGCTGCGACATGGCCTCGCTATTGTTCAGTCGCTGTTCAATCTTGATACCCAGCCAAAGCGTCTCTGCGTTGGCAAGCTCGCTGTTGTTTAAACGCCGAATATAAAACTGTGCCCGCGTCGACTCGCCGCGCTCGTACAGAAGATTAGCCAAGTTGTACCCAACGACCGGGTTGCCGGCATCGATCTGGTAAGCACGCGTCAGGCTTTGCTCTGCTTCGTTTTTCTGCCCGGCACGCGCCTGACATACGCCCTGCGCCATGAGACTTTTACCCTGCCCCGCGTAAGTTGGGTTGGCAATCGCCTGGGCAAATAACGGAAAAGACTCCTTGTAACGGGACTGCTGACACAACAACCAGCCGTAATTGTGTGCGGCGCCTGCGTCACGCGGATTAAGCACCAGCGCCCGCCGGAAACTCTCTTCAGCCAGCGGAATGTCGTTCAAGCGCATGTAAACCAAGCCGCGCAGGTTGTAGGCGTCAGCAAAACCGGGATCAGCGTTGAGCGCTTGCTTGAGTTCGTCAAGCGCTACATTGGTTTGTCCTTGTTCGAAATAACCTGTGGCGAGTTCAAGCCGCAGACGCGCGCGCCGGCGACTTTCAGGCTCGTCAGACTCCGTGACCAGGTCAGGCTTGGCGTTGCTTGTGGAGGATGCATTTTGTTGTCCGGCGCAGCCCGTCAGCAAGACAATGCTCCAAAATATCGGCATCCAAACGGCGATGCTGGCAAAAGTCATGTGCCTACTTCCCTGGTCACAACGACCTTTATGCTGCCCAGCATACCTTGCCGCTGTGACGCGATGCGGCGCTCCACGCCGGTCCGGTCCTGAACGTCCCCCGCCAGTTGTCCACAGGCGGCGTCAATGTCGTCACCACGAGTTTTCCGTACTGTTGTGACAATCCCTGCATCCATCAAAATTTTGGCAAACGCCACCACTTCCGGCATGGCTGAGCGCGTCAAGCCCGAGGCTGGAAACGGATTGAAGGGAATCAGGTTGAACTTGCACGATAAGCCACCGGCTGCATGCTGTTGCATCAAGGCAATCAGTTGCCGGGCATGCTCGGGCTGGTCGTTGACACCATCTAGCATGCAGTATTCAAAAGTAATGAAGTCGCGAGGTGCGAACTGCTGATAGCGGACACATGCCTCCAACAACTCGGCAATGGGATATTTTTTGTTCAGAGGCACGAGGTCACTCCGCAAAGCGTCAACCGGTGCGTGCAGTGAAACAGCAAGTGCCACAGGACAATCCTGCCCAAGCCGGTCCATCATGGGCACGACACCAGATGTCGACACCGTCACGCGCCTGCGAGACAGCCCGTAGCCATGGTCATCAAGCATGACACGCAGCGCCGGCAAAAGTTGCGTGTAATTTTGCAAGGGTTCGCCCATCCCCATCATTACAACATTGGAGATGACCCGTTCCGGCTTCTTGAGTTGCTGACGCAGGGAATGTTCTGCAAACCACAGCTGCCCAATAATCTCCGCAGTGGTCAGGTTACGGCTAAATCCCTGATGACCGGTAGAGCAAAAACGGCAACCTACAGCGCAACCGGCCTGCGACGAAATGCACAAGGTACCTCGGTCAGATTCCGGAATAAATACCGTTTCAATCACGTCACCGGCACCAACACTGAACAACCATTTGATGGTTCCATCGACAGAATCGTGACGCGAGACAAGAGTCATTCCCTCTATTCGGGCGGAGACCGGTAATTTCTCGCGCAAAGATTTTGCAAGATCGGTCATCTGGTCAAAACTAGATGCGCCCCGCTGATGAATCCAGCGAAAAAGCTGGGTCGCCCGAAAGCGTTTTTCCCCCAGCCGCTCGCAAAAGGCAGCCAGACCCTCCAAGTCGTAGTCAAGCAGGTTGGTTGTCATTGGAAGGCGAGTAAATCGCGCTTACCACGGACAAACGACAGTCCGTCACGGGAAAGTGCAGTCCGAAGTAAAAACATGCTCGAACTGGTTTTTAGCGAGAGTAAATGTTCATGCCGGGGAAAAAGAAACTGATCTCGACTTGTGCGGTTTCTACTGCATCGGAGCCGTGTACCGCGTTGGCATCAATGCTTTCGGCAAAATCAGCGCGGATCGTACCTGCAGCCGCTTTCTTCGGGTCTGTCGCGCCCATCAGATCGCGATTTTTGAGTACCGCGTTGTCGCCTTCAAGCGCCTGGATCATCACTGGGCCAGAAATCATGAAATCAACCAGATCCTTGAAGAAGGGACGCTCTTTGTGCACGCCATAGAAGGCCTCAGCCTCGCCGCGTGAAAGGTGGGCCAGCTTGGCGGCAACAATTTTCAGACCTGCAGCTTCAAAACGCGCATAGATTTGCCCAATGACATTTTTCGCTACCGCGTCGGGTTTGATGATGGAGAGAGTGCGTTCGATGGCCATTGTTTTTCCTTGAGCTTGATTTTTCGGGATATCCGAGATGAATGCAGCATCTGATTTTAACCTGTGACCAACCGTTTGATGCCGGGTCGAACGTCAACCTTCTGCCAGCGCAGCCATTGTCAAAATAAGCTCTACCGGTTTCCGTCGCCGCGATTTCCACCACGACCACCACCGCCGGTGTTTGTGTTTCCCGCCCGGCGTTGTCCGCCACCAAGTCCACCACCCGACCCTCCCCCCCTCTGGCCTTGAACCTGGCGCTGGCGGGTAAAAGTATCTGCACCGATGTAGCCAAATGAGGTTTTCATTGGGTCGGGCTGTGCAGAGCCGGTAGTTTTGTCATTTCTGTCGCCGCGATCATCACGTCGCTTTTGCCCGCGACCGGTAAAACCACCGCCCACGTTACCTCCTAAGCTACCAGGTGGCGGACTATTTCGCGCACTGGATACCTGGTTACCGCCGCCTTGGCCGCGTCCCGGATTGCCTCGGCGCCGGTTACCCGCACGCACGGCATTCGCACGCGGCTCTGGCGGCTGGAACTCATGCGGCTCATGACTCAAACCATTCGCATCCTGCGATGTCTCGTCCTGACCGGACGTCAGCTGGACCCCGGAGTCCCCGGCGCCCGTACGCGGCGTGTTGCCACGGGAACGGTTTGCCTCACGTGGATCTGGGCGCGACTCCGAACGGTCGACAGCACTCGTCAACGCCCATATCTCCTGCTCGTCGAGCTCAACAAAAGCACCGCGTTTAAGACCACGTGGCAACACCATGGCGCCGTAACGTATGCGAATCAGACGACTTACGGCATGTCCTACCGCCTCAAACATACGCCTGACCTCCCGGTTACGCCCCTCGGACAAGGTGACCTTGTACCAACAGTTCGCACCCTCGCCGCCGCCCGCCTCAATTGACGTGAAGTGTGCCAAACCATCGTCAAGTGTTACGCCGTCAAGCAAGCGCTTTTTCTCTTCATTGTTCAGCGCGCCAAGTACGCGAACGGCATATTCCCGCTCCAGCCCAAAACGCGGATGCATCAATCTGTTGGCCAGCTCACCCGAGCTGGTCAAAAGGAGCAGCCCTTCGGTGTTCAGGTCAAGACGCCCCACAGATTGCCATTTTCCCTGAAACAATTTGGGAAGACGTCGAAATACTGTGGGTCTGTTTTGAGGATCGTCATGCGTGACAACTTCGCCAGTTGGCTTGTGGTAGGCAATCACGCGCGGTGGTGGTGGATCAATGCGCACCCGGACCGGCTTGCCATTGACCTTGACGTTGTCTCCAAACTGGATGCGTTGACCAATGTGCGCAGGCTCTGCATTTACAGAAATGCGCCCTTCCAGGATCAACTGCTCCATTTCAAGGCGAGAACCCAGTCCAGCTTGGGCCAGCACTTTATGCAGCTTTGGCGTTTCGGGCTGTGCCAGCAACACCCGCTTGGGGGCTTCCAATGCCACATCCTCTTCATCTGCGTCGAACTGCCCCGTAACCACCTCGTCAAACCGGGTAACGGTCCCGGGCGTTTTTCGTGGGGGCCGCCCGACTTGCTTGGCCACAGGCTGCGCTTCTCGCACTGGGGCTAAGGAGGCCATAGCGTCTGATGCCTTGACTGTATCCTCAACAATCGCCGACAAGGTGACTGAATCCTGATTGTTTAGTTGGTTCATGCTGTTACATTCATGCGTTTAAATCACGGGCGTCGGCATCATCAAGCTCAATGCCCTTCGACTCTGCTGACCTCGCCAGCAGATTTTCAACCGCTGGGGCGCTCACAAGGTCGGCAATATCAATATCGGCAAGAAGCATTGCTTCAGGCGCTGCGCCATTTGCAGACATCTCCAGTGCGGGCTCGACGATTCCAAATTCGATTTGATCAAGCATGGCCACCTGGCCTGTAGTGTTGTCCATGGGGGGTAATTTATCCAGGGAGTCCACGCCCAGATCGTCTAGAAACTGCTTGGTCGTCGCGTAAAGTGCTGGTCGTCCCACCGTTTCTCTGTGCCCAATGACATCTACCCAACCTCGCTCCTCAAGCTGCTTGAGGATCAGGCTGTTGATCGTCACACCTCGAATGTCTTCCATGTCACCTCTTGTGACCGGTTGGCGGTAAACGATGATGGCCAATGTCTCAAGCGTGGCTCGGCTGTAACGCGGCGGTTTTTCAGGATGGAGCCGATCCAGATAGTCCCGCATGTGCGGGCGACTCTGAAACCGCCAGCCCGTCGCCACATGTACAAGCTCTGCGCCGCGACCCGACCAGTCATTTTGCAATTCTTCGAGCATCAGCTTGATGCTGTCAGCCGTCAATGCCCCGTTGAACAATACACCCATCTCGCGCAACGGTAAGGGCTGCTGGGCGCAAATAAGTGCTGTTTCGAGGACGCGCTTTGCATCCGTCGTATTCATGATTTCTTGGTTCCGAAAAAAGTCGGTATGGAGCGCTTGGCAGCGCAACTCGTGTTCGAGCGAAGCGTTTGCGTCGACCGTTTCGAGCAATAGCCAAGCTGGGATGGCTTGGATTTATTGTCTTTTATCGATGCAATTGTATCCCAGGCCCAAATTGGCTATGGCCAGCAGAAAATCCTCAGGAGGAGAAGCATTGAATGACATAGCGACACCTGTCACAGGGTGAGGAAAAGCCAGGCGGCAAGCATGCAGTGCCTGCCGCTTCAAACCGCCAGCCATTAGCCCGCCGTACAGCACATCAGAAACCAGTGGATGGCCCAGAGCGCTCATATGAACACGGATTTGATGCGTGCGCCCAGTGTGCAATCTGCATTGCACCAAACAGTGTTGAATCGCGCTCTCCAGCAAGGTTAAATCGGTGGCGGCAACCTTACCAGAAGTTTTTTCCAGATCTACCACCGCCATTCTGAGCCGATTTCTGGGATCACGCCCTACCGGGAAATCGGCATGCCGTGTTTTGGAACCACGCCACGCACCGTGCGCCAGTGCAATGTATTGCCGGCTGACACTGCGCGCTGCAATCATCTCAACGAGCAGGTCCATGGTCTGTCGCTGTCGGGCCACCACCATCAGACCACTGGTGTCTTTGTCAAGACGATGCACAATACCAGCACGGGGCAAAAAGGAGGCGCGTACATCACGCGCCAGCAAACCATTGAGCAGTGTGCCGCTCCAATTACCCGGCGCTGGATGAACCACCACGCCTGCCGGTTTATTGATCACCAGCAAAAATTCGTCCTCGAACACCACGTCGAGGTTCATGGGCTCAGGCTTGAACGCCTGGCTTTGAGGTGTTGGCTTCAATTCTATGGTGAGCGCATCCCCGGCCTTGACGCGAGCCGATGACTTGACCTGCATCACGCCATTGAGCTGGACGGCACTCGCGACGATCAACTGCTGAAGGTAACTGCGCGAAAACTCTGGAACGATCTCTGCCAAGGTGCGGTCCAGCCGCTCGCCGTGGCTTTGCGGAGGCACCGCCACCTGACGCAACTCAGACTGGGCACCATCTTCAGCTTCATCCTGAACATCGTCTGATGCACCAGTGGCTGACGAGACGCTCGATATAATAAAAGTGGTTTGTTTTTTATCTGTCATGAAGAGGTGGATTGCATGTTTTCTTCCAAATTATCGGTTGTTCCCGGTGCATCACCATTCGCTGCAACTGTTTTAATCGTTTCCCTTGCACTTGTCGGCTGCTCCAGCAAACCTTTGGATGCGACGGCTGGCTGGAGTCCCAACAAGATTTACGCGGAAGCAAAAGACGAAGCCCGCTCAGGGAGCTACGACAAAGCCATCCCCCTTTTTGAAAAACTGGAGGGGCGAGCTGCGGGCACACCGCTGGCGCAGCAGGCACAGCTCGAAAAAGCCTACTCGCAATACAAAAGCGGAGAGCAAGCGCAATCAGTTTCTACTTTAGAACGGTTTATCAAGCTACACCCGGCCAGTCCGGCACTTGATTACGCGCTGTACTTGAAAGGACTTGTCAATTTCAATGACAACCTTGGGCTTTTTTCATTCATCTCGCGTCAAGACCTGGCGGAGCGGGATCAAAAGGCGGCCAAGGAGTCTTTTGAATCCTTCAAGGAGCTGATAACGCGATTTCCTGATTCACGGTATACACCTGATGCCCGCCTGCGCATGACCTACATCGTCAATGCACTTGCACAATCTGAAGTGCATGTGGCGCGCTACTATTATTCTCGCGGCGCTTACGTGGCAGCAATTAACAGAGCGCAAACAGCCATGACGGATTACCGCGACGTGCCAGCCCTTGAAGAAGCCACCTACATTATTTACAAGTCCTATGACGCCTTGGGCATGACCCAACTGCGCGACGATGCCAAGCGGGTTCTGGAAAAAACGTACCCTAAAAGCGAATTCATGAGTAAGGGTTTCAAGGCAGTTGACAACCCGTGGTACAAATTTTGGTGAGCAGACTCAGGCGGTCAGTCAAGGCGCTTTCGGATTGAAGTCGCTCCATCGGTGGAAGCGCTTTAAGCAGGCGTTTGCCGTAGCCCATTGCGCTTAGCCGGGTGTCGCAGACCACCAGCACACCTTCATCAGTTTCTCGCCGTATCAAGCGGCCGGCACCCTGCTTGAGAGCCACCGCAGCCTCTGGAAGAAAATAGTCATTGAATGCGCTTTTGCCCGCCGCTTCCAAAGCCCTGGATCGCGCTTCTGCCATCGGGTCATTCGGCGGCGGAAAAGGTAACTTGTCAATGATCACAAGCTGCAGAGCCTCGCCGGGCACGTCGATGCCCTCCCAGAATGACGCCGAAGCTACCAGTACGCAGCCAGGCCGACCACCAGCGTTGCCCCGCCGAAACCGGTCTACCAGTACGCGCTTGGGCATGTTTCCCTGAACCAGTACTTCCACATCACCTGTGTGCTCAAACGCCGCATGCAGCGCATCTCCGATAACACGGAGTGCCCTGAGGGTTGTCGTCAGGACCAGGGTCCGCCCCCCAAGCCGGCGGCACCAGTCAGCGGCAGATTCTGCTACCTTCACTGGATGAGATACATCTGAAGGTTTTGGAAAATCCTGGGGAATGTAAAGCGCGGCCTGGCGTGAATAATCAAACGGACTTCCGACCCGTAATATCCGCGCATCCGCCAAGCCACAGGGTTGCGTAAACCAGCTCAATTTTTCATCATTGCCCAGCGTCGCCGACGTAAATATCCAGGACTTTGACTCGTTACCTGGCGCGTCTAACAATTTTGTTTTAACGGCATGCGCAATGTCAAGCGGAGACTCAATAAGCCTCAATTGTGAGCCCACTTCCACCCATCGAACGCAGCCAGACGAGCATGCAGCCGAAAAGCTTTTTGCCCTTTCTGCAAGTGCACTTGCACGCTCATGAAGCCGGACAAAATCTGGCGCCATCTCGCTCACCGAATCCAATGCTTCACAGGCCTGCGAAAAAGACAAGCTCACAGCGTCAAGCACCGCTGACCAGCCCGCTGCGTCGATTCCTTCCGGGGTTTGTTCTGTCCAGCGCAATTTGGTACCTGGATAACTGTCGCCCGCACAAAGTCTGAGTTCACGGGCAGCCCGCTCGCAACGACCCGCGACGATTTGCCAATCCACCAATCCTCTGGCAAGTTGCAGGCCGGCACCCAGCAAGTCCCGGCAAAAGTCGAGCAGTTGACCCGTAGTCAGATTTTTTCCCAAAAACTGTACACCGGTTTCATTGAGCTGATGTGCTTCATCGAAAATAGCGATTCGGACAGAAGGCAGCAACTCCGCGACACCGGACTCGCGGACGGCGAGGTCGGCAAAGAAAAGATGGTGGTTAATCACCACCACATCAGCGGCCAAAGCCTCACGGCGAGCCAGATTGACATGGCAACCGCGAAATTGCGGGCACTGCGCACCCAGACAGTTTTCGCGTGTGGAGGTAACGAGCGGAATCAATGGCGATCGCTCGTCAAGTCCATGCAACTCGGCCAGATCGCCCGTACGCGTGGATTTGGCCCACTCTTCTATCTTGCCCAAAGCGCGCAAGGATTCGCGATCAGGCAGATGCGCCTCATGGCGCGCAAGTTCCAGGCGATGCAGACACACATAGCTGGAACGACCTTTGAGGAGCGCGGTACTCACAGGCAACCCCAACGCCTTGACCAGATGGGGAAGATCCCGCCCAAACAACTGATCCTGAAGGGCTTTGGTAGCGGTTGACAACAACACACGCTCGCCGCTGAGCAGCGCGGGTACCAGGTAAGAAAACGTTTTTCCGACACCGGTACTCGCCTCAACAACGAGCGCCTCGGGGCTTTCAATAGCGCGCGCTACGGCCACAGCCATTTCAGTCTGACCTTCACGAGCCACAAACTGTTCTACCGAGCGAGACAAAATACCGCCGGGAGCAAAGGCCTCCTTAACTTCGAGTTCAAGATTCATCAGGCGGGCTCAGGTGGCACAAGTGACAATTCAAGCCGTGCAATGCGATCCCGAAGAAATAGCCGCCGCTTTTTCAGTCGCCTGAGCATTAATTCATCCATCGGCGTGGCATGCGCCGTGATGTCTACCAGGGCGTCGAGGTCCGCATGTTCGATTTTGAGTTCGATCAGTTGCCGTTCGGGGGAGTGTAAATTTATGTACAAGGTATTTTTTAACGGGCACAGCTTGATCTGATAATACGTGGGTTACGGAGATACATCGAGTCCACATGACCCGACAAATTGCAAGATGTCAAAAGGCTATCGAATTACAGCGTCTACGGGTATCCACAAGGGTGACCGCGACTACCAGCAAGATCAGGTCAACCTGATCAGTCACCAGCGTGTTGCCGGTTGCATACTCGGTATTGTTGCTGATGGTATGGGTGGGCGTAGCGGCGGACGCAAAGCTTCAGACCAAGTCATGATGACAGCCAAACAACTGTTCGAGCGGTACTCGCCCGACAGCGATGATGCACCCACACTGCTCAAACAAGTGATTGATGAAGCACATATTGTCATCAGACTAACAGCGATATCCGCGGAGCAGGAACCCCACAGTACTCTGGCAGCTTTTCTGATTAATCCAGCTGGAGATTGCCACTGGATACACACCGGTGATTCCCGCATCTACCATTTTCACGGCAGCAAGCTCGTTCACCGCACAATCGACCATTCTTATGTGCAAACGCTTGTAGACAAAGGTGAGATCACCGAAGAAGAGGCCAACGTACACTCTCAATCGAATATTTTGATGGGCTGTCTTGGCACAGAAGATGCCCCTCCCATCAGCCACCACTACATTGCACAACTACGGCCCGAAGACCTGTTGATCGCCTGTACCGACGGTGTTTGGCACTACTTCAGTCCCAGCGAAATGGGTTCAGCCGTGTCGATGCTTTCGCCCCGGGAAGCCACCGAATTCCTGATTCGGAAGGCCAGATCACGGGCTCGTGGCGGTGGAGACAATTTGTCTCTTGTCATCGTCAAGCTTGAGCCACTAAGCTAGACCAATCGATCACTCCGGCACAGGCAAGGGCTGGGCTGGATTGGTGTGATTAAGCTGGTCGCGGTCATGTTGGGCCCGGCGTTCCTTGGCCTCTTCCTGCCGTTCATTGAATTTTTTAACTTCGTCTGCAGCAGCAGCCTGTTTGCTGTCACGCACGATGGCTTTGTCCTGATTGCCTTTGATTCGCTTGGCCAGAGCTTCTTTGTTGGTTTGCTCACTCGACCGGGCCTCGGCGCGATCAGCATTCTTTTGCTTGTACCTATCCATACTGGCCTGAACATCCTTGAGGGCAGCAGCCCGCTTTTCAGCGTCCTGCTGCTGCTTTTCCGGCGAAGACTTCTCCTCAGTCCTCTTAATCTGTTCGGCCCCTTTGGCTTTACGGTCCAGCGCATTCAAGGCGATTTCCTGTCGACGCAAATCAGCCAGTGCATCCCGACGCCTGAGCTTGATTTCATCCAGGCAGTTGTTCACCAGAAATTTTTTATAACAGGCCACATTCTCAAGGTTAAACCCCGCCTCGAGCGTCGTCCGTTCGGCGTTAATGCGCACACGCTCCACGTCTGGCGTTATGGATACAGCTGCAACGGATGAACTGCCCACGCCGGAAGCCTGCGCGTTAGCCGCAAGACTCCAAGTCATGCATAAAAATAAAAAAAAGATTTTTTTCATGTCAGTGTTGTGTCCACATTCCGGCGTTCCAGCGCCAGAAATTCTGCTGACTGCATTTCGTTAAGCCTGGAAACAGTGCGTGGAAATTCATGTGCCAAAGGCCCGTTTGTGTACAACATTTCCGGACTAACCTCCGCCGACATGACGAGTTTGACACGCCTGTCGTAAAGAACATCTACCAGCCATGTAAAGCGCCTGGCTTCTGACGCCATGCGTATCGGCATGGCCGGTACATCGCTTAAAAACACAGTGTGAAACTGCGTGGCAATCTCCAAATAATCGTTCTGGGAACGCGGCCCGCCGCAAAGTGTCTTGAAATCAAACCAGACCAGGCCGCCGGCTTTGCGTCTGGCTTGTATCTGGCGAGACTCAATTTGCAACACCGGGTTGTCATCCTGGGATTCAGCGAGGCGATTGAAGGCGTCTGTCATCTCGGCATCTGCCCGCGCACCAAGCGGCGTGTGGTACAGATTGACTTGCTCCAGCGTGCGACGGCGATAGTCGATGCCATTGTCCACGCTGATAACTTCCAGATGCGCATTCAGCAGCGCGATGGCCGGCAAAATACGGTCGCGGTGCATGCCGCCTGGGTACAGATCATCGGGCTTGAAGTTCGAAGTGGTGACAAAGCCTACGCCGTTGTCGAACAAAGCGGCCAACAGCCGATGCAAAATCATGGCATCTGTAATGTCGGCTACGTGGAACTCGTCAAAGCAGATCAGACGGTAGCGTTTGGCAATGCGCTTGCCCAGTTCATCCAACGGATTGACAGTGCCCTGCAAGTCACGCAACTCCCGATGCACTTCGCGCATGAACTCATGGAAATGCAGCCGTGTTTTGCGTTTGAGTGGTACCGCGTTGTAAAAGCAGTCCATGAGAAAACTTTTACCCCGCCCCACGCCGCCATACATGTACACACCGCGCGGCGAATCCGGGCGGTTGATCAATTTTTTAAAGGTATTAGAGCGCTGCGCCTTGAACATTGCCCACTCGGTGGCACAGCGCTCCAGGGCGTCTATTGCCCTCAGCTGCGCGGGATCAGCGGTATAACCCCTGGCGACCAGCTCCGATTCGTATGCCTGCTTTACGGTCAAAGAACTACACTCCAGTTTGCTATAAATTCAATAGCTACCGGGGCATGATTTAATTGCCGCAGAGACCATTTTCACTATGAATCAAAAATTCAGGGTGCGTTTGTCCACTGCCAGGGCGGCCTCTTTGGTGGCTTCGCTAAGCGACGGATGGGCATGGCAAATACGGGCGATGTCTTCGCTGCTGGCGCGGAACTCCATCGCCACCACACACTCGGCAATCAACTCACTGGCCATGGGACCCACGATATGCACACCCAGAATTTCGTCCGTTGCTGCATCGGCCAGCATCTTCACCATGCCCGTGGTGTCACCCAGCGCACGTGCACGGCCATTGGCCAAAAACGGGAATGTACCGGCCTTGTAGGCGCGTCCAGCGGCTTTGAGCTCCTCTTCGGTTTGCCCAACCCATGCAATCTCGGGGTTGGTGTAGATCACCCACGGAATGGTGTTGAAGTTCACATGCCCGTGCTGACCGGCGATGCGCTCAGCCACGGCAACGCCCTCTTCCTCCGCCTTGTGGGCCAGCATGGGGCCGCGCACCACGTCGCCGATGGCCCAGATGTTGGGCAGGTTGGTTTTGCATTCACCATCGACCACAATCGCGCCGCGCTCATCCAGCACCAGGCCGACGGCTTCAGGTGCCAGGCCAATGGTGTTGGCCACCCGGCCAATCGAAATGATGAGCTTGTCAACCTCAAGCGTCAGCGCTTCGCCCTTGGCGTTGGTGTAAGCAACCGCGACACCTTTTTTGCTAGGCTTGATCTCGCCAACTTTCACGCCCAGCTCGATCTTCAAACCCTGTTTGACAAACGCTTTATGCGCCTCTTTGGCGATTTGCTGATCGACAGCCCCGAGGAAGGTACTCAAGCCTTCAAGCACGGTCACTTCTGCGCCCAAACGACGCCAGACAGATCCCATCTCCAGGCCGATAACGCCAGAACCGATCAGGCCAAGTTTGGCGGGCACAACCGCCATACGAAGGGCACCGTCATTGGACAGAATGGTTTCTTCGTCAAACGGCGCACCGGCAAGCGTGCGGGCGTTGGAACCCGTAGCCACGATGATGTGTTTGCCGGAAATGACTTCTTCGGCAGCGCCAGCAACCCTGATCTCGTATACGCCGTCTTTGGCGGCTGCAAATGAACCCCGCCCATGAAAGAAGGTAATCTTGTTTTTCTTGAACAGGTACAGAACACCGTCATTGTTTTGCTTCACGACGGTATCTTTGCGGCCAATCATCTTGCCCAAGTCCAGGCTCAAACCCTTGACCTCAATGCCATGGTCGGCAAAGTGATGACCCGCCTGCTCGTAATGCTCCGAAGACTGCAGCAGCGCCTTGGAGGGAATACAGCCCGTATTGGTACACGTGCCGCCAAGAGCTGGGCCGCCCTTGGCATTTTTCCATTCGTCAATACAAGCGACATTAAAGCCCAACTGGGCTGCGCGAATGGCGGCGATATATCCACCAGGACCGCCACCTATGACGACCACATCAAATTGTTTAGACATAACGGCCTCCTGTTAGATGTCGAACAACAGACGAGCCGGGTCTTCCAACGCTTCCTTCATGGCCACCAGGCCCAGCACAGCTTCGCGGCCGTCGATGATGCGGTGGTCATAGGACATGGCAAAGTAGTTCATCGGGCGAACCACCACGACGCCGTTTTCAACCACTGCGCGGTCTTTGGTGGCGTGCACGCCCAAAATGGCAGACTGTGGCGGGTTGATGATGGGGGTGGACAACATGGAGCCGAAGGTGCCGCCATTGCTGATCGAAAACGTACCACCGGTCATTTCTTCAATGCCCAACTTGCCGTCGCGTGCCTTGACGCCGTATTCGGCAATTTTCTTTTCGATCTGGGCAAAGCTCATCTGGTCAGCGTTGCGCAAAATTGGAACCACCAGACCACGCGGCGAGCCAACAGCAATGCCGATGTCAAAGTAACCGTGGTAGATGATGTCGTTACCGTCAACAGACGCATTGAGCAGTGGGAATTTTTTCAGCGCATGAACCGCTGCCTTGACGAAAAAGCTCATGAAGCCCAGTTTGACGCCGTGCTCTTTTTCAAACTTTTCCTGCATGCGCTTACGCATGTCCATCACCGGCGCCATGTTGACTTCATTGAACGTCGACAAAATGGCATTGGTCGATTGCGACTGCAGAAGGCGCTCGGCAATCCGGGCGCGCAGACGGCTCATGGGTACGCGCTGCTCCGGGCGATCGCCAAGATCGTTGGCTTTTGCGGGCGGTGCGACCTGGGGCAAGAAAGCCACTGGAGCGGCGGTCGGTATGACGCCAGCAGCGGCTGATTTGGCAGCCACTGGCGCAGCAGTAGCAACCAGAACATCGCCCTTGGTAACACGGCCATCCTTGCCGGTGCCGGGGACAGAGCCTGCAGCCAGGTTGTTGTCGGCCATCAGCTTGGCAGCAGCTGGCATCGGCACGCCAGCCATGGAACCGCCAACAGCCGGAGCAGTTGCAGTGACGGCGGCTGGCGCTGCCGCTGCAGATGCTGAAGACATAGGCGAGGCAACGGCTGAAGCACCGACTTTGCCCTCAGTGTCGATTCTGGCAATCACCTGCTCTGCAGCGACCGTTGCACCGTCGGCAACGACCAGCTCAATCAGCACGCCAGCGGAGGGCGCGGGCACTTCAAGCACGACTTTATCGGTCTCGATTTCAATCAGGATTTCATCAATGGCGATGGCATCGCCGACTTTCTTTTTCCACTGCAGCATGGTGGCTTCGGCCACGGACTCGGACAGCTGGGGGACTTTGACTTCTACGATAGCCATTTGGATTCTTTCAAAACTTGTTTTTGTGTGATGTGGGGAAGCGCTGGGGCCGCAAGTCATTACTTGGTCAGCACAAAACCCTTGAGCTTGCCAAACGCGCCGTCCACCAACGCCTTTTGTTGTTCCTGATGCAGATGCGAATAACCGACTGCCGGCGAGGCCGATGCAGCGCGACCAGAATAGCCAAGCTTCTGGCCATCCATCATGTTCTCGTGGATGTAATGCTGCACAAAGAACCATGCACCCTGGTTTTGCGGCTCGTCCTGGCACCACACAATGTCAGTGACATGGGGGTACTTTTTCAGCTCGGCGGCAAATGCCTTGTGCGGGAAAGGGTAAAGCTGCTCAACACGCAACAGCACCACGTCGTCAATGCCTTTTTCTTCCCGCTTTCTGGCCAGGTCGTAGTAAACCTTGCCCGAACACGCCACGACACGCCGGACCTTGTCGGCCTTCTTGTTGATTTCTTCCTTGTTTTCAGGAATCACCGTCTGGAAGCCACCTTTGGTGAACTCGCTTAAAGGTGAGGCTGCGTCCTTGGCACGCAACAACGACTTCGGCGTCATGATGATCAGTGGCTTGCGCAAATTACGCACCATCTGGCGACGCAAAATGTGGAAAATCTGGCTGGCGGTTGTAGGTTGCACCACCTGCATGTTGGTATCGGCTGACAGCTGCATAAACCGCTCAAGCCGTGCAGAGCTGTGCTCTGGGCCCTGGCCCTCGTAACCGTGCGGCAACATTAAAGTAATGCCGTTCACGCGGCCCCACTTGACTTCGCCGGATGCGATGAATTGGTCAATCACGACCTGTGCGCCGTTGGCAAAGTCACCGAACTGGGCTTCCCAGATCACGAGTGTATTGGGATCATTCGACGCATAGCCGTACTCAAAAGCCAACACGGCCTCTTCGCTGAGAATGGAGTCAATCACTACAAACGGAGCCTGCTTTTCAGCCACATTTTGCAAGGGCACGTAGGTGCCTGTGTCAAACTTTTCACGGTTCTGGTCGTGAATCACGGCGTGGCGGTGCGTGAACGTACCACGCCCGCAATCTTCACCTGACAGGCGCACCGGGTAACCGCTGGCGACCAGCGAGGCAAACGCCATGTGCTCACCCATGCCCCAGTCCACCGGAATATCACCACGGCCCATGGCTGCGCGGTCGTCGTAGACCTTTTTAACCAGGTTGTGTGGGGTGACCGTTGCGGGAATGGTGGTTATTTTTTCAGCAAGACGTCTCCATTCGGCCATGGGAATGGCGGTGTCACCAGCGTCCGTCCATTTCTTGCCGAGATAAGGGCTCCAGTCGACGGCGTAATTGCTTTTGAAATTGGTCAACACCGGGTCAAACGTGCTTTTGCCTGCGTCAAGTGCGGCACGCGTGGCTTTGACCATGTCATCGCCAAGCGTGTCGCCCATGCCTTGAGCCTGAAGCTTGTCGGCATACAGCTTGCGCGTTCCCGGGTGCTGTGCAATTTTTTTGTACATCAGCGGCTGGGTCAGAGCGGGTGTGTCCTGCTCGTTGTGGCCGAGTTTGCGGAAGCAGATGATGTCCACCACCACGTCTTTGTGGAATTCCAAACGGAATTCCAGCGCCAGTTGGGTTGCCAGCACCACGGCTTCAGGGTCATCGCCATTAACGTGCAGCACTGGTGCCTCTATCATCTTGACCACGTCCGTGCAGTACAGCGTGGAACGGCTGTCGCGCGGGTCACTGGTGGTGAAGCCGATCTGGTTATTGATGACCAGATGGACTGTGCCGCCCGTGAAGTAACCACGGGTTTCAGCCAGTGCCAATGTTTCCATCACCACGCCCTGCCCGGCAAAAGCGGCATCGCCGTGCACCAGCACGGGTAAAACCTGCAGGCCCTTGGGGTCTGCACGGCGGTCCATGCGGGCACGTACCGAACCTTCAACCACAGGGTTGACGATTTCAAGATGGGACGGGTTAAACGCCAGCGTCAAATGCACCGGGCCGCCCGGTGTCGTCACGTCAGAGCTGAAACCCTGGTGGTATTTCACATCGCCGCTGGGCAGGTCTTCAGGGGCCGTGTGGTCAAACTCGGCAAATAAATCAGCGGGCACTTTGCCCAAAGAATTGACCAGCACATTCAGGCGACCGCGGTGGGCCATGCCAATCACGATTTCCTGCACGCCGACTTCACCGCCGCGCTGGATCAGCTCGTCCATGCTGGCGATAAAGCTTTCGCCACCCTCAAGCGAAAACCGCTTTTGGCCAACGTATTTGGTGTGCAAAAATCGCTCCAGACCTTCAGCCGCGGTCAGGCGGTCGAGGATATGAAGTTTCTTTTCCTTGCTCAGGTTCGGCGTGCTGCGAATTCCCTCGAGCTTTTGCTGCCACCAGCGTTTCTGGTTCTGGTCGGTGGCATACATGTATTCCACGCCGATGGTGCCGCAGTAAGTCTCACGCAGCGCGTTCATGAGCTCACGCAGACTCATGGTGTCTTTACCGAAGAAGGTATTGCTGGTGTTGAAAACCGTTTCCTGATCTGCGTCGGTGAAACCGTAAAAAGCCGGTTCCAGTTCGGGAATCTTGTCACGCTCGGTGCGTTTGAGCGGATCCAGGTCTGCCCAGCGCACACCGACGTTGCGGTAGGCCGAAATCAGTTGCTGCACAGCCGTACGCTTGCGACCCATTTCGGAATCTGCGCCACTGGCCACCACTACTTTTGTCTGGCCTAGCTTGGCGCGCTCGGCGAACGCGTTCACAACAGGCAAATGGGGAACATCTTTGGCGTTGCTACCATCCACTGCGGGTACGTGCTGAAGAGCATCGAAATACTCCCGCCAAGTGTCGGTCACGCTGCCAGGGTTGGAGAGATAGTTTTCATACATCTCTTCAACATACGGCGCATTGCCGCCGAAAAGATAAGTATTGGCCTGATAGGCTGTATAGACTGACGCGCCGGGCGTCTGCGGGACTGAACTCATATGCGCTGACCTCCGTTTCCCTTGGGGAAACATTAGTTGACCTTCCACAAACTCTTGTTTGCAAATAGCCGGTAAATTAAACCTTCCGCTTGCACGGCTGGACCGATTTGCGGATGCGACTGTGGCAGGAAGGGCCTTCAGAAACAGCCCTGATTGTGCCACCAAACGGTGACGGGGCAAAGACAAGGCGGGCGCAAGGGGCGCGACTCAAACGCCAGAAAGCCCGGGATTTCCCGCGACCCCTGCCAGTTTTGGGGTGTTAGGTTCGATGGGTTTGATGACTTTTTTAACCTTCAGGTAGCTTTCCACCACCTCCCAGATGGGCGGTCCCGCATGTTTGCTGGCCTCTGCTACCGGTGCCCAGCCGGCAACCTTGTAGGTTTTGTCGGCTTCAATGAGCCGACCATTGAGACGCATGTTTTGAATGCGGGCACCCATTTTTTCACCAGGTTCGCAGGTGTAGGTCAGCCCGCCTGTGCGCACCATGTCACCGCCCTGCTGGTAGTAGGGGTCAGGGTTGAACAGGTTGTCGCCCACGTCTTCAAGAATGGTCTTGATGGTTTCACCGCGCATATCCACCAGAGTGGTCCATGGGTAGGTGATGGCGGTCTGGTCCATCAGGTGCTCACGGGTAATGCTTTGACCTGGCAATAGCGAGGTACCCCAGCGAAAGCCTGGCGAAAAAGCGATTTCAGCGCCTTTCACGTCCAACAGGGCGTCCAGAATAAGCTGGTCAAACGTGCCGTTGAAATTACCCCTGCGGTACAGCGTGCCTTCGGTCACTGCCAGCTTCTCAAGCAGCCTGGCCTCGTAGGGCGCGCGGACTTTGGCAATCAGCGCGCTCATGGCCGCGTCTGGCGGCAAAAGGCCAGAGAACACGGGCAGCAGACGGTACTTAAAACCCACCATCGTTTTACCTTTGACCTCCAGATCCAGCACGCCCAAAAACTTGCCATTGCTGCCCGCATTGGTCACCACAGTCTGGCCACCCGGGTTTTTAACCACCACCGGCACCGGTACGCCATCATGCGTGTGCCCACCCAAAATGACGTCAATACCTGCCACGCGGGATGCCATTTTCAGATCAACATCCATGCCGTTGTGGCTCAGCAGCACCACCGCCTGCGCCCCTTTGGCGCGCGCCTCGTTGACGGTGTCCTGCATCTCGCTTTCACGAATGCCGAAAGTCCAGTTCGGCGTGAGCCAGCCTGGGTTTGCGATCGGCGTGTACGGAAAAGCCTGCCCAACAATGGCGACCTGCACGCCATTGATTTCCTTGAGCACATAGGGTTTGAAGACCGCATCACCAAAATCACTGGTCTTGACGTTTTGGGCAATGAAATCAACCTTACCGGCAAAGTCGCCGTCGACAATTTTTTTGATACGCTCTTCGCCGTAGGTGAAGTCCCAGTGGCCCGTCATGACTTCTACGCCGAGCAGTCTGGCGGCGTCCACCATGTCCTGACCTTGTGTCCACAATGCCGTGGCGCTGCCCTGCCAGGTGTCCCCACCATCAAGCAGCAAAGCGCCAGGTCGTCCGGCCTTGAGTTGTTTGACCAGCGTGGCCAAGTGCGCAAAACCGCCCACCTTGCCGTACTGGCGTGCTGCCCGTTCGAAATTCAGACTGGTGAAGGCGTGCGCTTCGGCACTGCCGGACTTGAGGTGGGCGGCCTTCAAAAGGTGCACGCCCACCAGATGCGGCGACTGGCCACGCATCGCACCCACCCCCAAGTTGACGGAAGGCTCCCGGAAATAGCTGGGCAGCAACTGGGCGTGGCAATCGGTCATGTGCAGCAAATGCACATTGCCCGTGCGCGGCACGTTGTACAGGCCATGAACCTCTGCAGCGCTGGCCTCACGCTGCAGCGGAAAGCCAGCGGCCAAAGCGGCCGCCATAACACTTGAAAACTCGCGGCGAGACAGATTCATGGCGCTAGATACCCCGACGCATGCGTCAAAAAACTTAATTGAAAACGATTCAATGAACAGCCATATTTACTATCATTTTAATAGCAAATAGCCACCGTATTTGCTGCCGCAGCGGCCTAAAACACCATTCAAACCACTGGCAAATTACCAAGGAATCACTGGTTGACAGGCGACTTCGGATCCAGCAGCAAGGCCATCACATCACGCAGCTGCTGCTCCGTCAAAATACCCGCGTGGCCAAAGCGGGGCATGCCCGAGCAGGCGTTGTAAGCCTTGGCGTTCCACAGCTTGCCCCAGGTGTAGTCAACGATGGGTTTGCTGCCAGGCGCAGCCGGGTCACTGACGCCGCGCAGCTTGCCGTAGTTGTACAGGCTCGGGCCGATGGAGCCATAAGAAAGCTCGGTCTTGCTGATCTGGTGGCAGTTGTAGCAGCTGCCGCCATTGGCATCTGCGGCCTTGTCGGTCCAGGTCAGGCCACGGCCATTCTGGGCGATTTTTTCGCCTTCTACCCAGTTGCCGATCAGCTTGCCATCCATCGGAAACTTGACGGTTTTCAGGTTGGCAGCTTCTATCGACGCAGCCAGCTTTTCATCCAGCGCTGCGCCTGCCGCCTCAGAGCAGACCCGGTTGGATTCATCTTGCGTCAGGCGGTCAAGTTTGGCTTCGTCCTGTTCGCGAAACGAGCTTTGCAGCACCTGCAGGGTAGCCGTATCGACTTGTTGTGCGCTGGGTGCCACAGCACAACCAGCGAGTGATATGGCAAGCATAAGACCGCTGGTAACGCCTGCAACATGCCAGGTTTTTTGAGGCATTTTTTTCATGGGAATCCTTGCAACATATGAGCTAGCGTTTGAGGGCAGGTGCGGTCGACGCGCCGCCCTTGCTGTTCACGCCCATGTAGACGCCCAGGGCGATGGTGGCATCTGATGCGTAGCCGGGAAACGGAAAGCGCTGCTGCCGGTAACAATCGTTCAGGCGGCGCTGCATGCTCCACAGGTCACCGCTGGACACGCGGTAAGCGGGCCACGCACCAAAGCCGGTGCTGGCGCCTGGCTGTCTGGTCAGGTTGGGCAGATCTTGCAGTCGGATGCGTTTGTTATCTTCGCCGTGGCAACTCGCACACGAGAAGTCCATGGGACCGCCGCGCAGATAAAACACCTTTTTGCCGACCTCATACATGAGCTTTTCTTTGGCGTGCGATTGCGGCAGGTTGAAGTTCAAGCCGCGCGACTCGCCCGAGATGTAGGCCACCAGTGACTCGATATTTTTTTGCTCGCCCACGCCAAACCCGGTTTTGGCAATCTCGGCCGCGTTGAAGCCCTGCAACTGCTCCATGCAGGTCAGCAGGCGGGACTCCAGGTCTTGTACGCGTTGCGTATCGGCAAAAAACCGGGGCAACTCGACAAACGAACCTTTGACAATGCCAGGGCCTTTGCCAAGGTCGCATTTTTCAAGCGAGGCGTTTTTGGGGCCGCGTGCCTGCTTCCATAGCCCTTCGCCCTTGGCCTCATAGAGCTCGGCCGGGTTGCCATCTGCCAGCATGGCACGGTATTCGGCAATGCCTTCTGCGGTGGTTTTCTGCGCCCTGACTGTCAGGCCAACCGTCATGAGCGCGCAAGCCAGCATTGCCACGGGAAAGCCGGATGAGAACGATTTGGTCATGATGATTCAGGCAATTACAGCTTCGTCGCTGCGCTTGTCGCCACGGTTGTCAATCCAGCTGACCACCACCTTTTCGCCCGCTTTACCGCCTTTAAAGCTGAACTGCATGAACGGGTTTTTGGACACGGCCGTGCCCCACTGGGCGCTCATCACCGTTTTGCCATTCCAGGTGGCACTGATCTCCTGGATAAACCAGGCGGGCACAATTTTGCCGGCAGCGTCTTTGCGCTGGCCGCTTTCCATTTCGTGGCCAACCAGCACACGAACGGTGGTTTTATCGCCCTGGACCTGGGCCCGGATACGCATCGGATCTGACATGGTTATCTCCTGAATTAAGTTCGGACGGATGCGCGCAAGCGTTCAACCGCCACAGCCGCCGAGGGTCACTTTGACCTCTTTGACGGCATAAAAGAATTTGTCGCCCGCCTTGGCCAGCGCATACACATTGGACGACTGGCCCATCTTGATGTTGGTCGAGACATTGGCATCGGTGCCCGTCGGTATGTCAAACATCGCAGCCAGGGCGCTCGGGTTTTTCTCGACCACAAACGAGATTTGCGTGGTGTTGGCCAGATTGCTCTGCGCCCCAATGCGCACAACGCTGCCGTTTTCAGCAATTTCGGGGGCTTGAAGAATCAGGTCTTTGCTTTCGACAGGCGCGCTGGTGGCACCCATGGCTTTGGCGGCGTCGGCCAGAGATTTGGTATCAAAAGCCGCCTTGTTCCAGCCGGGCGCGTTTTGGGCATGGGCGGCTGTCAAGCCAGTGCTTGCAGCCAGCGCAAGCGCGGTGGCGCCCGAGCTGGTCAAAAAATCACGACGTTCCATGGTTGAACTCCTTCAATAAAATCATTAGTTGCACGGTATTGGACACAAAAACTCCAGTGGTTAAAAGAGAGCTTTACCTCATTTCGCCGCGCCTTTTCCGGCTAGTTGAGACAGCCACTGCGCCAGTTGTGTTGATTCGTCAGCACTTACCGCCTGCGCTGGCATGGGGATGGCGCCCCAGACACCCTGCCCGCCAGACCTGATTTTGCCCGAGAGCATATTCACCGCGTCAGCCCGGTCTTTGTAGCGGTTGGCAACCTCGCGAAATGACGGCCCCACAAGCTTGCTGTCCATGCCGTGGCAGGCCAGGCAGGCGTTCTTTTGCAGCAGGATGTTGACCTTGGCTGCATCGACAGCCATCTCAGGGATTGCTATGCTTTCAATAGCTTTTGGCCCCCGTATTTCCTGATGTAGAGGCTTATTTTGTTCACTTTTTCCCGCAGGATTGGCAGAAGATGCTACGCGTGCGGTGTCTGCACCCCGAACAGGTCCGAAAGGACGCGACTGGTCTGCAAGGTTGCCGTGTGAATTGCGTGCATAGTCCGGCAAAAAGCTTTTGATAACCACCTCGGTACGGCAGTTACTCATGCACGCCGAGCCTTGCACATCAGGCTTGGGCTTGCCGCCCAGTTCTGTGCCCGGCCACAACGCGTGGGCGGTGGTCATACCATGGCGGTTGGGCAACAGGGCCTGGACCTCCCGGACATTGCCGTTGGAAAGCGTGAAGTCTGCTGGCAGCACATTGCCCAGAAACAGAATGTAGGCGGTTGCCGCATACACCTCGTCCGTTGTCAGGGTTTTGGGCGCATTCCAGGGCATGGCGCGGTTGATGTAATCCCAAAGGGTAGAAAGCGTTGATAGCTTCATCAAACTGGTGCGGTGCGGCTGGTTGGCACCAGGCAGCAAACCATCCACGCGGCCGGTTTTCAGGTCCTCAACCGTGGTGCCACCAGCAATCGGCATGAACACCTCGGATGACTCGCCAAAGCTGCCATGGCAGGAGGCGCATTTGGACTCCCACACCACCTCACCCTGCTTCACAGAGCCCTGCCCTGCTGGCAAGCCCTTGAAGTCGGGGCGCACGTCGATGTCCCAGGCTTTGACCTCCAGCGGCGTGGCGGTGCGGCCTATGCCAGGGAGCTTGCCGGATTGCGCAAAAGCTGTATTCAACGCACAGGCGCAGAGAACGAAAATGGCCGCAGAGAACAATTTACGCAGTGAAGCACTGAATTGCGTTTGTAGAAGGCGCTCCGAACCACCGTGACACGCTGTGCGCTGCGCTGCGTTCTGAGCGCCGGTGCGCTGAATAACGTCATCCCAGCTGAACATTTTTAACCTCACCACTTTCGTCCAGTGCCCACGACTGGATGGCGTTGTTGTGATAAATGCTGCGGGACGCCCGCACCTGGCGTAACTCGCGGTAGCCTGGCTGGATTTGGCCGGTGTCGTCTACCGCGCGGCTTTGAAAAATGGCCGGTTTGCCGTCCCAGACAAAGTCGGCGTTGAAGCGGCTCAGGCACTTGGGCAAGACCGGGCCCTCCAGCCGGGCGGGCTTCCAGTTGCGCCCACCGTCGCTGGAGACATCGACCCGCTTGATCTTGCCGCGCCCGCTCCAAGCTAGGCCCGTGATGCTGTGAAAACCATTGTCGAGCAGCACCTGCCCGCCACTGGGCGAGGTAATGACACTTTTGACTTCCTGAATACTGGTGTACTGCCGGTGCATGCCGTCAGGCATCAAATCGACATAGTGAATCGTCTCGTCTTTGGTGGCGTAGGGCATGTCGCCCAGCTTGATACGGCGCAGGTATTTAACCCAGCTCACGCCCTGCACGCCGGGCACGATCAGGCGCAACGGGTAGCCGTTTTCGGGTCGCAACATTTCACCGTTTTGCCCGTAGGCCACCAGCACTTCACCACTCAAGACCAGGCTCATGGGAATGGTGCGCGTCATGCCGGAGCCGTCTGCCCCCTCAGCCAAAACAAAAGTTCCGCGTTTGAAGTCAGCGCCGCACAGCTCCAGCAAGGTGCGCAGCGGAACTCCGGTGAACTCGCTGCAGCTCAGCATGCCGTGGGTGTACTGCACCGTGGGCACGGCGGTGTTACCCCATTCCATGCCGGTGTTGGCGCCGCATTCGATGAAATGCATGCGGCTGACGCTTGGCAAACGCATCAATTCGTCCATGCTGAACACCATGGGGCGCTCGAGCATGGTGTCGTCAGAGCCATTGACCATCAGGCGGTGTTTGGCGGGATCAATGTCCCACCAGCCCTGGTGGTGCCGCTCAAAGTGCAGACCGCTGGGTGTAATGATGCCGAACAACCCCTGCAGCGGGCAAAAGCTCACACTGGCCTGACCCACACGCGTCAGGCCCGGGCTTTCCCGCCGCTGCAGGTTCTTTTCCCATTCGCTGGGTTGCCCATAGGGCCGGGCAGCAACCGGCTGGCCAAGCCCTTTGCTGTGCGCGGGCAGCTCAAGAATATACGGGTCGCCTTGGCTGGTTTGCGCCCTGGCTGCCCCGGCGGAAGCTGCAGCAGTGGCCGCCGCAAAGGCATGGGCCAGAAAACCGCGCCGCCCTGCCCGTACATCCTGCATTTGTTGCGTATTCAGAAAATTTTCTGGTGCATGTTGGAGAAATCGACCAAGCATGTGTGGCCCTCAAGCTTCAACAGCAGAAGCTGATCTCAGGCGGGGCGCGAGACTCTGGCCAGCAGGCACCGCACCGGGCTCATCCAGCTCGATGGCGATCTGGGTGCAAACACTGCGGCACAGGGCCACGGCTTTCTCACTGTGCACCCGGTAAATCACCTGTGTGCCTTCTTTGCGCTTAGCCAGGACCCCGGTGCGGTACAGCACCGCCAGGTGTTGCGACAGGTTGGGCTGGGTGGTGTCAATTTCCAGCAGCAACTCATTGACCGACTTTTCCCGAACACACAGCGCACTCAACACGCGCAATCGCATGGGGGTTGCCAGTACGCCAAACAGCTCGGCAGCCAGCTCGAAAACCCGGGTTTGTGCCGTCGGATCTTCTAATGGAATCATCTTGTG
>JANXTM010000097.1 GCA_025352405.1 Polaromonas sp. | reverse complement strand
ATTGGCCGAGTTGGCAGTAGTGCGGTAATCAGCGGGGCGGGGGTGGTGATGGCGCTGGAGGGCGTATTTTTTGCCTGGGTGTTGAGGCGGCGGGACGCTTGTGGTCAATCTGTTGCATAAATGGCTTGCGGTGGGGACTAGAGCCCTGCACTGGGGTTAAACGCTGGTTTCGGCAGGGCCCTGATTCCCGCGCTTCGGTTTGGCCTTAAGCTCCCCCCATGACACTTTCACGACATGACTTAAAACCTGGTTTTTTTCGGGCCCGGCTGGCACCGGACGGTTATCTTGGACTACACCTTACGGTTGGGCTCATTACCCTGCTCATTGCGGCGCTTGTATTTGGCCGTATTGCTGAAGGTGTATTTACAGCTGGCAAGATTGTGGCGTTTGACCTGCAGGTTTCTGCCTGGTTTTATGTCCATAAAATACCGGCGCTCACAGCGTTTTTGCTGTTTATTACCAATCTCCATGGCACGGTCGGCGCGCTTGTTCTGTCTTTGCTGTTCGCTCTTTTTCTGGCCCATAAAAAGGCTTGGGACTGGGTTTTGTGCGTCGCTTTGTCAGTGCCTTTGGGAATGTTGCTCAATGTGTTGCTCAAAAATATTTTTCAGCGTGCAAGGCCTTCGTTTGAGCACCCGCTTTTGACATTGACAACCTACAGTTTTCCAAGTGGTCATGCGGCTGCGGCTACCTTGCTTTACGCTGTGGTTGGGGCTTACCTGGTTTGCACCTGCAAAGGGTGGCGGCGGGTGCTGATGGTTTGCATGGCGGTGGGTATGGTGGCGCTGGTGGGCTTGAGCCGCATTTATCTCGGTGCGCATTATTTAAGTGATGTTGCAGCCGCCATCGCTTCAAGCACCGGGTGGCTTGCCATCGTCTTCACCTCAGTTGCAATTTGGCGCAAACGGCAAGCAGCGCTGGCGGTAAGTACCTTGAAATAGATAGCTATGCAAGCTGTGGGTATCAGCCACACTGATGGCAGAAATAAAAAAATAACTCTGATTCTCAATGCCTCAGCCGGCTCTGGGTGTACAAGCGATTTTGCCGATGACATCGTTGAAAAGTTTGCAGCTTGCGGGCTGAAGGCAGATGCCACGCTGGCTGAAAACGGCCATGCCTTGGTAGCGGCTGCCAAACAGGCCGTGCGTGATGGTGTGGGCATTGTGGTTGCCGGCGGTGGCGACGGCACACTGAACGCCGTGGCCTCAGAGCTGGTGCGTACGGGCATTGTTTTCGGCGTGCTGCCACTTGGCACGCTGAACCACTTTGCCAAAGACCTAGGTATTGCGCTGAATGTAGACGACGCAATACGCACCATAGCTGCGGGGCACTGCATCAGCGTTGACACGGGTGAGGTCAATGGCCGGGTGTTTCTCAATAACTCAAGTCTGGGGTTATACCCCGACACCGTGCGGCGTCGGGAGCTTCACCAAAGTCGCTTGGGGCGGGGCAAGTGGCCGGCATTTTTCTGGGCGGCAGTGACCTCGCTCAGGCGGTATCCGTTTTTGCATCTGACCTTGACGGTTGACGGCAAAATTTACAAAAAGCGCACCCCTTTCATCTTTATTGGCAACAACGACTATGTTATGGAGGGTTTCAACATTGGTGCACGCAAGGCGCTGGACGCAGGGCGGCTGAGCCTTTATGCGGCTCATCGCACCAGCCGCCTTGGGTTGCTGGTGCTGGCGCTGCGGGCGGTTTTTGGCCGGCTCAGGCAGGTTAAGGACTTTGATGCGCTGTCTGCAAAAAACCTGCTGATTGAAAGTCTGCACAAGCAGATCAGGGTGGCAACAGATGGTGAGGTCAATCTGATGGACACACCACTGAATTACCGTATCGTGCCAAAAAGCCTCAATGTACTGGTGCCTCAAGGTTTTGGGCCGAAACACCCTTTGCCGTGAGCCGTTTTGCGACGTGTGATGGTGAATGATTGCGCTGTATTCGCGTCCGGCAGAAGTGAGCCGAATCGACTCAAATTTCTTCAGGCCGCAACGTTTATAGGCTGTGCTTGCAAGCAAGCCCGCCACGTTGTGCGCCTTTCATCTCTCTTTTTTATTTCCCGGCCTGCGACACCAGCACCGGCTTGTCACGGTACAGCGCAGGCATCATGGTCTTGAGGTTGGCAATCTTGGGCAAGTCAAACCGCGCAATGTAAGGCTGGTCTGGGTGCAGCGTGGCATAGTCCTGGTGATAGTCCTCTGCCGGGTAGAAGGCCATTGGCGCAACCAGTGGGGTGAGCTGCGTCACGATCTTGCTGTCAAATATTTTGGCTGCATCGAGCTGCGTAATGTACTTTTCCGCCACCTGTTTCTGGCTGTCGTTTTGATAAAAAATCGCAGAGCGATATTGCGTACCACGATCAGGGCCCTGGCTGTTGAGGGTGGTGGGGTCGTGCGCTACCGAGAAGTAAATCTGCAGCAGCTTGCCGTAAGAAATCTGCTTCGGGTCGTAGGTAATCTGCACGGATTCAGCGTGCCCTGTACGGCCTGAGCCAATCATCTCGTAGCTGGCCGTTGATTTGTCACCGCCCGCGTAGCCTGACACAGCGTTCAACACGCCTTTCGTGTGTTGAAAGACACCCTGCACACCCCAAAAACAGCCACCTGCAAATACGGCTGTCTCGCGCCCCGCCTGCGCTGCAGTGGGTGCGTCCAGCGCAGGTGCTGGCAACTGGATGGCTTTTTCTGCTGCGGCGCTAACGCCCATGCCGCCGCCGGTATAGATCCATGCAGAAAAGGCTATGACGCCACCAACCATTAAAAAGAAAGAATTACGCGTGCTCATTTTCGTTATGCCGATGTGAAGTTAAGTGAAACACCATTCATGCAATAACGCAGGCCGGTGGGTTTGGGACCATCGTCAAACACGTGGCCCAGATGCCCGCCGCAGCGGCGACACAGCACCTCAACCCGCTTCATGAACAGCGTAGTGTCGGTCTCTTCAAGCACGGCTTTGTCCAAGGGCTGCCAGAAACTGGGCCAGCCAGTGCCGCTTTCAAACTTGGTTTTTGACGAAAACAGCGGCAACGCGCAACCTGCGCACGTGAAAGTGCCCGCGCGTTTTTCCTTGTTCAGGGGGCTGGAGCCGGGGCGTTCTGTACCGGCCTGGCGTAGCACCTGGAACTGCTCTGGTGTCAACAATTTTTGCCATTCGGCTGCGGTGCGGGTGACTTCGAAGGTGTGTGCAGGTTGCGCCGCCTGCGCTGGCGCGGTGGTAAAGAGGCTCCTTAGGCCCGCAATCGCAGCAGACACGGCGCCAATGCCAAGCAATGTGTTTCGTCGGCTCATCATGGGGTTTTTCCTTTCACATCAGTTATTGTGGCTGTTGGCATTAGCCGATGCGCCCCAGCATTTGTTACAACACCCTGCGCAACAGGGCCATTTCTGAACAGTGGCGGCTGGTAACGGTGTTTGGGTTCAGTAACGCAAGCGTCCTACGTTCGGGCGGCATTGCATGACCTAGACTCTCAGCTGACCATGAATAAGCACTTTCAACGCCTTGAACAATTAGCCATCTCCCTTGTCAGCCGTCTGCGTCATCCGACATTGCGCGGTGTTGCCTGGAGCATTGCTGCCCTGCCTGCGCTGTTGCTGCTGTATGCGCTGGTGTTGATTCCGCTCACACCCAGCATTTCAGACCTGCGAAAAGCCAAGACGGCCAAGCCATCGGCGGTCATCTCGGCAGATGGCCAGGAGCTAGCCGTGTTCACGCGTGCCAACCGTGAGTGGGTCAAGCTGGCAGATATTTCACCTAACGTGGTCGATGCACTCGTGGCTACCGAAGACCACCGTTTTTATGCGCACCACGGCATAGATTTCAGGCGCACGTTTGCCGCTGCCCTGCACACGGTGTCGGGTAACAAGCAGGGCGGTTCGACCATTACGCAGCAATTGGCACGTAATCTTTACCCCGAAGATATTGGTCGCGCAGCGACGCTGAACCGCAAACTCAAGGAAGCTATTACCTCGTTGAAAATTGAGGCTGTGTACAGCAAGGACGAAATCCTGGAGACCTACCTCAACACCGTGCCGTTTTTGTACAACGCTTACGGTATTGAAATGGCGGCCCGCACCTACTTTGACAAATCAGCCGACACGCTGAACTTGCTGGAAAGCGCCACTCTGGTCGGCATGCTCAAGGGCACCAGTTACTACAATCCGGTGCTCAACCCCGAACGTGCATTGCAGCGGCGCAACATCGTGCTGGGTCAGATGGTCAAGCACCAGAAGCTAGGCGAAGCGAAGCTTGCCGCGTTGATAAAAACACCACTAAAGATCGACTTTGAACGGCAAGACCCCCCACTCGGCCCTGCGCCGCATTTCACACAGCAGCTCAAGCGCTGGCTGATTGAGTGGGCAGACCGCAACGACTACAACATTTATGCAGACGGTCTGGTCGTGCGCACCACGGTTGACTCGCGCCTGCAAACTATGGCCAACACGGCATTAACACTGCAGGCCAACCGGCTGCAAAAAATATCGGACGCTGAGTGGGCCTCCAGCTGGGTCATGAAAGCCAAAGGTGGTGGCCCGCGCAAAGACCTGGTGCTGGCTTTTGTGCGCGACACCAAGGAATACAAGGCCGCACTGGCTGCAGGCCAAGCGCCTGAGCAAGCGATGAAAGCGCTGCAGCTTGATGCAGCCTTCATGCAAAAACTGCGTGATGAAAAAACACGTTTGCAGGCCGGTTTTCTGGCGCTGAACCCCACCAACGGCCATGTGATGGTCTGGGTCGGCAGTCGGGACTTTGCCGATGACCAGTTTGACCACGTGCAGCAGGCGCGCCGGCAGCCGGGCTCAACCTTCAAGCCGTTTGTCTACGGCGCAGCATTTGAAAACGGCAGCAAACCGTCGGATACGTTTGTCGACCAGGCACTGGAAATCCCCCTGGGTGATGGGACTTTCTGGCGGCCCGGTGATGCTGGTGGCCCCAGCGGCGCCACCATGACCTTGCGCGAGGGCCTGATGTATTCCAAAAATTCAATCACTGCGCAAGTCATGCAGGGGGTGGGTCCGGCGCACGTGGCCAAACTGGCCAAAGCCATGGGCGTGCGCCAGAGCAAGCTTGATGAAGTGCTGTCTCTGGCCCTGGGCACCAGCCCGGTGACGCTGAGGGAGATGGTGTCAAGTTACAGCACGCTGGTCAATGATGGCCGTTACATTGAGCCGCTGCTGGTGACCCAGGTGGAAGACCGCAACGGTAATGTGCTTGAGGTGTTCCAGACGCATTCGGCTGAAGCCGTGATGGAAACCTCCGTGGCACAGAGCCTGGTGGATGTGATGCGCGGCGTTATAGACCAGGGCACGGGCAGCGGTATTCGCAGCCGCTACGGAATACGTGCCGACGTGGCAGGTAAGACCGGCACCACGCAGGGCAACACCGATGGCTGGTTTATCCTGATGCAGTCGCAACTGGTGGCGGGTGCTTGGGTGGGCTTTAACGACAACCGCGTCACCATGGGGTCGCGCTGGGGGCAGGGCGCACAAAGCGCACTGCCGATCGTGGGTGAGTTTTTTCGTCAGGCTATTAGGGCCAGGGTAGTGGACCAGGCCCTGCGTTTTG
>JANXTM010000041.1 GCA_025352405.1 Polaromonas sp. | reverse complement strand
ACTCTCACCTGCACCGGCCTCGACAATCCAGGCCTTGGCGGTTTCACCCACCAGACGTTTGCCCATGATCTCGATCTTCAGCACCAGCGGCTTGACATCGCCCGTCAACACGATGTTGCTGCCGCCACCCAACACAAATTTCGGCGCGGCACTGAACACCGGGTCAGCCAGTATGGCGTCAACGTCGGCTTCGCTGCGAATGCGAACGAGGCTGAGTGCTTTGGCGACAATGCCAAAGGTGTTGAAAGGCTGGAGCGGGACATTTTTCTCGACTAACATTGCCAGATTGTCTCACCCGCCCGTGTGAGCGCTCCAACCGAAATACCCGAAATCATGCCCTCTTTTGATACTGTGCTGGAAGCTGACCTCGTCAAGGTCAAAAACGCTGTTGAAAACACCGCCAAAGAAATCGCCACGCGTTTTGATTTCAAGGGCACGCCAGCTTCCATCGAGTTGAAAGACAAAGAGATCATCCTGATCGGCAACAGCGACTTTCAGATTGACCAGATCAACGACGTCTTGCGCAACAAACTCAGCAAGTCGGCCGTCGATGCGCGCTTCCTGGAGCCCGGCAAGGTTGAAAAAATTGGGGGCGACAAGGTCAAGCAGGTCTCCAAGGTGCGCAATGGCATTGAGACCGAACTGGCAAAAAAAATCCAGGTGCTGATCAAGGGCAGCAAAATCAAGGTGCAGGCGGCCATTCAGGAGGACAAGGTCCGCGTGACGGGTGGCAAACGCGATGATTTGCAGTCGGCCATGGCGCTGATCAAAGCTGAAAACGTTGACTTCCCGCTGAGTTTCAACAACTTTCGGGACTGAGGACTGAGCGCAAACCCATGACGCGCCGGGTGCACGGCCTGTTGTTGGCATCGATGGCGGTCTTCAGCAGTTCTACTCACGCAGAATCCATCGTGCTGGCCGGCATGCTGGGCAGCAAAGCGCTGCTAGTGGTCGATGGAACGACGCCGAAAGCCGTTGCAGCGGGTGAAATGCATTTGGGCGTCAAGGTGATTTCAACCACCTCGGATGAAGCAGTTGTTGAGCCATCAGACTAACGCCGCGCGTTGCGGGTAGGCGAAGCGCCTGCCCATGTGGGCGGCAGCGGCAAGAGCAAGGGCAAGCGCTACTGAGCGCGCAGGCCCTGTTTATTTCACAGCCTTTTTAGTGCCGCCCAACCTTGATTCAGTACCCTTGAGCAGCTTGGTGATGTTCTCCCGGTGGCGGTACACCAACATGGCGCTGATGATGAAAATCGCCACCAATATCGCCCGGTCGACGTACCATGCCGTACGGTCGCCAAACAGGTAGTACAGCGGCGCAAAAACCGCAGCGGCTAAAGAGGCCAGCGATGAAAAGCGTGAAAAATACGCCACGATCACCCAAGTAGCCAGCGTTGCCAAGCCCAGCAGCCAGTCCACGCCGAATAGCACGCCTGCCGCCGTGGCCACGCCCTTGCCGCCCTTGAACTGAAAAAAGGCCGGGTACAAATGCCCTAAAAAAGCAGCCAGCCCGACGGCGGCAATGGTGCCTTCGTCTAGCCCGTAGTCGTGTCCGAACCACTTGACCAGCACCACCGGCAGCCAGCCCTTCAGGCCATCGAGCAACAAGGTGGCCACCGCTGCGAGCTTGTTGCCCGAGCGCAGCACATTGGTTGCGCCGGGGTTGTTGCTGCCGTAACTGCGCGGGTCTTTGAGGCCCATGCAGCGGCTGACGATCACTGCAAACGACAGCGAGCCCAGCAAATAGGCGAGCACAACGGCTGCGATTGCGTACAGATAATTCAAACTCGTCTCCTGAGAAATCCTGATGGCATGCGTGTGGGTACACGCGGCGTCGTGCCTTTAGTCGACCAAGGCACACTGCACCGATTTTGCGCCCAGCAGTGTGACACATGCCATCGGGTCAATACCCACCAGGTAGCCCCGCCTGCCGCCATTGATCGCAATTCTGGGCAGACCCAAAATGCTGGACTCGATGTATACCGGCATCACCTTGCGCGTTCCAAACGGCGAAGTGCCCCCGACCAGATAGCCGCTGTGCCTGTTGGCCACCTCGGGCTTGCAGGGCTCCACCGATTTGGCACCAATTTGCCGAGCCAGATTTTTGGTCGAAACCTTGCGGTTGCCATGCATCAGCACCAGCAGTGGTTTGGCGTCTTGGTCCTGCATCACCAGCGTCTTGACGACGGTGAAAGGATCAAAGCCCAGCACCTCGGCGCTGTGCTGGGCGCCACCGTGCTCGAGGTATTCGTAGGGGTGCTCGGTAAAAGCCACCTTGTGCGCCCTGAGCAGGGCTGTAGCCGGCGTTTCGCTCACGTGGTCCTTTTTACTCAATGCACAGTACCTCTCTGTTCAAGTGCCGGCGCGGAGCCGGCTTTGCCGGGCCGCAGATGGCGCCCCCTGGGGGGCAGCGCCGAAGGCGCCACGGGGAAGAATCATCTCTAGAGCGCGGGGTCCCGCAGCTCCCAGCGAATTTTGTCAATTTCGGCTAGCACCTCGGGGCTCAGTGTGGTGCCGTACGCGTCGAGGTCTTCGTCGAGTTGGGCCACCGACGTGACGCCAATGATGGTGCTAGCAACCTGCCATTTGGTGTAGCAAAAAGCCAGTGCAAATTGTGTCGGGCTCATCCCGTTGGCGCGTGCCAGAGCGTTGTAGCGGCGCGCCGCAGCCAGTGATTCGGTCCGGCCCCAGCGCTGTTTGCGCATGGATTCGTACTTGGCCATGCGGCCCTCCTTCGGAGCGTCAGGGCTGTCAATACCGGTATCGTCGTATTTACCTGTCAGCAAACCAAAACCCAACGGTGAGTAAGCCAGCAGCGAAACACCCAGCCGGTGCATGGTTTCATCCAGGCCGTTTTCAACTGTGCGGTTGATCAGGCAGTAGGGGTTTTGCACGGTGGCCACGCGCGGCAAGCCGTGCTGGTCGGCCAGACGCACAAACTCATGTACACCGAATGGTGTCTCGTTGGACAAACCGATGGCGCGTACCTTGCCAGCCTTGACCAGATGGCCCAGAGCCTCCAGTTGCGTGTGGATGGACGACACCGCCGGGTTGTCTTTGGTCGGGTCAAAGTACACCATGCCAAAGGCAGGCACGTGGCGGGCCGGCCAGTGAATCTGGTAGAGGTCAATCGTCTCGATTTGCAGGCGCTTAAGGCTATCGTTGCAGGCGCCTTCAATGTCTGCAGCGGTCAAATCGGTGCTGCCATTGCGAATCCATGGCATGCCACGCGCCGGGCCGGCGACCTTGGTCGCCACCACCAGTTGCTGGCGTGCGGCGGGGTGTTTCGCAAACCAGTTGCCCAAAATGGTTTCTGTGGCGCCGAAGGTTTCAGCCCGTGCGGGGACTGAATACATTTCTGCGGCGTCAATAAAGTTGACGCCCCGGCTCAGGGATCGGTCAAGAATGGCGTGCGCATCCGCTTCGCTAACCTGCTCACCAAAGGTCATGGTCCCCAGGCAAACAGGGGTGACATGCAAATCGCTGGAGCCTAATTGAACTTTATTCATATGTTTCAAGGTTAAAAATGAAAGGTCGGGGTGGCGTAGTTATTACGGAGTCCCAAGTTTAAGGGTTGGGCGCTGACCCCACCTGCGATGGCCAAAACCCAGCCTCACGGACTTGACCGCGCAGAAGGTTTTCAAGAAAACGGCCATAAATGACAACAACTGGCGCAAATCCCTTACATCAAAATATTGGTATGCAGGGTAGTCTCTGGCACATGAATCCGGCAGTACCATGTGTGACCGCAACTTCTTTACACAAACCCCACGATATCAACTTTTTTCAGGAAAACTCTATGAAACCGATCGCTTCTTCCATGACCTGCATCGCGCTGGCTCTTGCCGTCCTGTCGGGCTGCGCCAACATGAGTGAAACCCAACAAGGTGCCGCCAAGGGCGCAGGCATTGGCGCGCTGGCTGGCGTTGTGCTTGGCGCAGCCACAGGCGGCTCCAGAGGTGCTGCGCAGGGTGCCGTGCTGGGTGGCGCTTTGGGCGCCGGAGGTGGCTACCTCTGGTCGAAAAAAATGCAGGATCAGAAACTTGCCATGGAGCAAGCCACCGTTGGCACCGGCGTTGCCGTGAGCCAGACTGCAGACAACCGCCTGAAGCTGGACATTCCTAGCGATGTATCGTTTGACGTGGGCCGATCTGCCATCAAACCCAACTTCGCGCCGGTGTTGAATCACTTTGCGACTAGTCTGAACCAGAACGCTGTGACCACCGTGACCATCATTGGTCACACTGACAGCACGGGCTCTGACGCCATCAATAACCCCTTGTCAATTGACCGTGCCGACGCCGCCCGTGACTACCTGGTCAGCCGAGGTGTGGCCCGCACCCGCATTGTGACTGATGGTCGCGGCTCGCGGGAGCCAGTAGCTGACAACGCCACGCAGCAAGGTCGTGACAAAAATCGCCGCGTCGAGATTTATGTAGCAGAACAAATGGCCGCACGTTAATCCGCGCCGCTGCCTGAAAAAAAGCACCTTAGAGTGCTTTTTTTACGACGCCCAGCTGCCTAGCCCGCTGCCCGGAAGCGTTCTTCTTCCTGCAACCGGAGCACACGCCGCTGTACCTTGCCGGTGGTGGTCATGGGCAAGGCGTCAATAAACTCAATGTCTTTGGGGTACTCATACGGTGCCAGCAGACTTTTGACGTGGGCTTGCAAACTGGTGGTTAACTCAGCATCAAATTGGGCTATGCGGCAGTCTTTGTGGGCGCGTGCCGCTATAAACTCAGGAGCAAGTACCACATAAGCCTTAACCACGGCACCACGCGCCTTGTCGGGCTTGGGTACCACAGCTGCGTTGGCGACGGCTGGGTGTTTGACCAGGCAGTTTTCAATCTCGCCCGGCCCGATGCGGTAGCCTGCGGCCTTGAAAACGTCATCGGCCCGCCCCTCGTACCAGAGGTAGCCGTCTGCATCGCGCCGCGCTAGGTCGCCTGTGCGGCACCAGTCACCGGTGAATTTGCCTTGCGTAGCGGCGTCTTTTTTCCAGTAGCCCAGAAAAAAGATCGGGTCTGGCACGCCATGCACGTCAAAGCGGTTGACGGCGACATCGCCCGGCACACCGACCGGGCATTCGTTGCCGTCGTCGTCAATCACCGCCACCCGATGGCCAGGATAGCCCTTGCCCATGCTGCCCGGCTTGGCTGGCCAACCAATTGGAGCCCCCACGCTTGTCGCTTCGGGTAGTGCGCTGCACCTTGCAGGCCGCCGCTCGCCAGAGGCTTCGCTTCTGTCGCCAGTCCCTACCTGCTCATGAAGGTTTGGAGCCGCAGGCTCCAGCCCCGAGGGGGCTGAACTTGCTTGGGGCGGCCCGGCGCTGTGTTCGTTCAGCCCGGCGCTAACGCGATTCATGGAGCAATTACCCACCACGTAATTGATCTCCGTCTGCCCAAACATCTCGTTGACCACCACGCCCAGCTGCTCGCGGCAGTAGTCAAACACGGCATCGCCCACCGCCTCGCCTGCGCTCATCATGCCCTGCAGCTTGAGCTTGAAATACTCGCCCGGTCTGGGGTAGGCCTTCATCATGGCCTTGAGCGCTGTCGGGAACAAAAAGGTGTGCGTCACGCCTTGTGTGGCCATCAGGCCGAACGCCAGCTCGGGACTGAAGCGGCCATTGAACGCGACGATGGGCCGGCCGAAATACAGCGTGGGCAGCAGCGCGTCCATCAGGCCGCCGGTCCAGGCCCAGTCGGCCGGACTCCAGAACACGGCGTCGGATTTTTCATTGGTGTTGCCGTCAAAGCCAAACCAGTTCTGGCTGCAGACAAAGCCAGGCAGGTTACCCACCAGCGCGCGGTGCGGCAGCAGCGCCCCTTTGGGCGGGCCGGTGGTGCCGCTGGTATAGATCAAAATTGCGGCCTCAATAGCTTTTGTTTTGACGGCTGTGAAAGCGCGCTGCTGCTGTGCCACAGCGGTCCGGTAGTCCAGATCGCCGCCAGCGACATCTACCGCGATCACGCTGCGCAGCGCTGGGCATTCCACGCGTACCGCCCCGATGCTTGCGATGCTGCTGTCGTCACATATCGCCACCACTGCATCGCTGTCCTGCAGGCGAAAAGCCAGCGCCTCCGGCCCGAACAGCATCGACAGCGGCATGGCCACCGCGCCCATCTGAAACACTGCCATGTAGGCCACGGCGGTTTCAAAGCGCTGCGGCATCACGATGGCAACCCGGTCACCGCGCTGCACGCCCAGCCC
>JANXTM010000023.1 GCA_025352405.1 Polaromonas sp. | reverse complement strand
TAGGCTTTTGTGCTCGCCGCGCGCCAGTTCCGTCTTCACGGATCCGGTCTGGTCTAGAAGCACGCGACGTAGTCCGTAACCGGCTGGACCGCCCTGGCGATAACCCAACTCAATCAATCGACACTGACCAGCAAACACCTTGGCCGAGAGTTCCCGACTGTATTCACCAGCCATCGCGCGTTTGACACCCTTGACGATGGTAGCCACTGGCGAGCCGTCGTTTTCAAATTGCTCGGCGACATAAGCAACGTGAACGCTTTTGCGTTTGCAGATGTATTCGTAATAGGCCGACTCGTCAGCATCCTGGAAACGCCCCCAGCGGCTGACGTCATAGACCAGGATGATCTGAAAATCTGCCGTGCCTGCCTCGACATCCTTGATCAGCTGTTGCAAGGCCTGCCGCCCATCGATGCGCAGACCGCTTTTGCCCGCGTCGGCGTACGTGCGCACAATGTCGATGTTTCGTTGGTCTGCGTACTCCCGGATTTTGGCAGCCTGGTTTTCGGTCGAATATTGCTGATGCTCCGTGGACATGCGGACGTATTCCACTGCGCGGAACCGTTTCGGTTGATCCGACGCATCCTCTGTTGCCTCATTTGATTGCATAAAACCCGATCACTCAAAATTGAAGGACTTGGGCTCTCGGGGCTACCTTCAGATTACGGGCTTATCGTGGCCAACGGTGGTCAGGATGTAACTTCATATCGGATGATCGAGAGCGCATTTCGGCATCACGTTACCGTCAGTGTTGCCAAAATGCCATCACGTCCTGTCTTGACAGTCGTCGTCTTGACAGGGGCATTTGATGCACACCGGGGTGATTTCTACGACCCAACTGCCGCCATTGACCTGGCTGCTCTCTGTACAGACTGGCCTGATTCGGTAGATGCCAGCAGGAATATTCTGGAGCCAAGCCAAGTCGTCCGTCTTGACGGGCGATGGCGCAATCAGGGCAGTTTGTCGTGGGCTTGGGACGGTTTTTCCACCAGGGTCGGAATTTGATTTGCGATACTTGCGCCAGTAATCTGGATTGCGTTCAGTCCAGGTTTGCTGAGCCCGACTTTTGTTGTCCCGATAGTCAGAGTCACTTTTTTGCTGCTTGCGATCCCAGCTTTGTCGGCGCTCCTTTTGGCAATCGGGAGACGAGCAGTATGTTTGATTTGGGACTTTGTGATGGGGCTGGAAGGTCTCGCCACAGCACGGACAGATTTTTGATGCCATTAAATTCTCCATACGAAATTGCGTATGGGAACTGGACGAGCATGGTGGTCACTGCTGCGTAATCACAGGGACCAAAATGATTTATGAATTCAAGGATGCGTTATGAGCCGTAGTCTTCGCAAGACCCCGATTTTTGGTCATACCACCGCACGCTCTGAAGCTCATGACAAGCGCCAGGGGCACAAGCGTTTGCGAGCAGGCGAGCGAGGTCAACTCGCGTCGGTTGGGCCTGAGACTGATCATGTGACGGTAGATCGGAATGCTGTATCGAGCACTTGGGATATGGCCAAGGACGGCAAGTACTGGTTTGGCCCGAGTCGTCAGCGTGAGGTTGCTGAGCGCATCGCCGCCCGACGCACACGGCTGTCGCCTGAGCGCAAAGCGCTTCAGGCGCGTGTGTTGGCCAAGTGGCGTTCGAAATAGCTCGAAGTGGACACCGTTGTTGCCATGCGGAACGTGTGGTCGAGTGGGTCTGTTTGTTGCTATTGCATGTAATTTATTGACAAGTGCCTATATATTGCAACATACTTGCAGCATGAACCTTCGCGCCTCTTCAACGCATGAGCACGCCGTCCTGGAACTTGCCAGGGTAAGACCGCTGCTGCGTGCCCGGGATCTTGCGCAGCAGGAACTGCCAACGATTGTGCTCAGCCGACTGGTTGCCGCAGGAAAGCTCGAAAGAGTTGCTCGAGGGGTTTATGGACTGCCGGGGCAGGCCATTAGCGAGCACCGGTCGCTAGCGGAAGTGGCGCTGCGTGTACCGCAGGGTGTGGTTTGCCTACTTTCGGCACTGCGTGTGCATGGCATCGGGACGCAGGCACCTTTTGAGGTCTGGCTTGCCATTGAACATCGGGCACCCATTCCAAGGCTTGACCAGCCC
>JANXTM010000319.1 GCA_025352405.1 Polaromonas sp. | reverse complement strand
CTGTATCTGAACATGAAGCCGTCACTTGATGTCACCTGATCCCACCGCCTTCGGCGAATCTACCCTGCAGGGCGGCCTGATGCCCGCAGACGACCGACTGTCCGCGTCGTCGGTCCGCGTCAGCATGTTTGACGCTTGCCATGTCGGTGTGGTGCTGCGCGCCGTGATGTTTGTGGAGGCCGTGGTGGGGGTGGGGGTTATGTTTGGTGCGGCGCAGCCCATGGATTGGCTGCTGCGCTTTTCCTTGCTCACGGGCGGCGCATTACCCGCTACCCTGGCCTGGCTGATTGCCGCTTGCGGGCTCAAAGCCCGGTTGCACCGGCTGACGCCGCGGTTGCAATGGCTGGCTGGCATTGCGCTTGGAGCGGCCGCTGGGCTCTACGGCTGTGGTCTGCTGGCGCTGATGGGTTTGGCAGAGCCCATGCCCTGGGTCGCTAGCGCTGCGGCCGGATTGCTGCTGTCCAGCATGTTGCTGGCCGGTTTGTACTGGCGTGCCAAGGCGCGCACACCGGCAGCCACTGCAGCGCGGCTGGCCGAGTTGCAGTCGCGGATACGGCCCCATTTTTTGTTCAATACGCTCAACAGCGCCATCGCACTGGTGCGCGCCGAGCCGCTCAAAGCCGAGGCCATGCTGGAAGACCTGAGTGAGCTGTTTCGCAGCGCGCTGGCGGACCCGGCGGAGTCCGTCACGCTGGGGCAGGAAATAGCGCTGGCTCAACGCTACCTGGCGATTGAAGAAATCCGCTTTGGAGAGCGCTTGCAGGTCACCTGGAGCCTGGACCCGCACGCCAGCCAGGCCAAGCTGCCGCCCTTGCTGTTGCAGCCGCTGGTTGAAAACGCCATTCGCCATGGCGTGGAGCCCAGTGCCACCGGGGCGCAGCTCAAAATATCGACCACGCGGCGGGGCAGCACGGTGGTGGTCAAGGTGACCAACACCACGCCAGCCGGTGTGGGTACGCGCGGCCACGGCCTAGCGTTGGCCAATGTGCGCGAGCGCCTGCTGCTGCTGCACGATGTACAGGCGCGCTTTCAAACGGTGTTTGAGGGGGGCGTGTTTCAGGTGCGGCTGGAGATACCGGCATGATGCCGCCCAGACGGCTCCGTGTGTTGCTTGTGGATGATGAGGCTCTGGCCAGGTTGAGGCTGCGTACGCTGCTGGCCGACTGTGCCGCCCCGGGCGCTGATGTGCGGGCCGAGGCCGCCAATGCCGTGCAGGCCATGGTGGCCTTGCAGCGCGAGGCTTTTGATTTGGTATTGCTCGACATCCACATGCCAGGCGCCGATGGCGTGACGCTGGCGCGAAGCATCACCGCGCTGCCCGCCGCGCCTGCAGTGGTGTTTGTCACGGCGCACGCAGAGCATGCCGTGCAGGCCTTTGAGCTCAGCGCGATTGACTACCTGACCAAACCGGTACGGCTTGAACGCTTGCAGCAGGCGCTACAAAAAGTAGAGCGCCTGGTCCCCGTAAAACATGCCTCACAGCCCGATTTTATTGAGGAATCCCTGATCATTCAAGACCGTGGCAGAACCGAACGGGTGCCGCTTGGCGAGGTGTTGTATTTAAAGGCTGAACTCAAATACATCACTGTGCGCACGGCTACCCGCAGCTATGTTCTGGACGGCTCACTCGGGGAGCTGGAAGAAAAATACGCGCAGCAGTTCATGCGTATTCACCGCAATGCGCTGATCTCCCGGCGAGCCGTGCGGGCCCTTGAAAAACACTTTGACCCCGAAGAAGGCGAGGGCTGGGCCGTGCGGCTGAACGGTATTAACGAGCTACTGGCCGTATCGCGCCGCCAGCTCAGCGCGGTGCGAGAGGCTATTTCCGGCTGATGTGGCGTGATGCGGATTGATAAGCTGACGCAGAGGTTTCTCAAAGGGTGCACCGATAATCGGTTTTTGTTATTTGACCTGATGCCCCACCCATGCCAAGCCGCGCCAATTTCGACACCCGCCATATTCAGCAATTCAACAACGAACCAGCCGTTGAGAAGCAGCTGGTACAAGCTTTTTTTGGGGGCCGCAAGGGGTTTTATGTGGATGTAGGTGCCAACGATCCGGTGCTTGATTCCCAGTCCCAGCACCTTGAAGCGCTGGGCTGGACGGGCCTGCTGGTCGAGCCTGACCCCGACTGTTGCGAACTCCTGCGAAAAACGCGTACCGGCACCGTGGTTGAAATTGCCTGCTCCAGCCCCGAAAATGCGGGTAAGCAGTTGCTGCTCAATCGCGCCGGACCACACTCCACCCTGGAAGAGCGCCCGATTGCGCTCGGTGCAGTGGTCCGCTCCACGGTGTCTGTGCAGTGCGAAACACTGGACACGATTCTGCGCAGCCATGCGGCACCTCCCCGGTTTGATCTGTTGTCCATCGACATTGAGGGCCACGAACTGGTGGCGCTGTCAGGCTTTAGTTTCTCCGTATGGCGTCCGCAACTGGTGCTGATTGAAGACCACGTTACCCATCTGCAAAAACACCAGTTGATGCGGCGCAGCGCCTACCAGCTTTTGATGCGAACCGGGTTAAACAGCTGGTACATTCCAGAGGAGTTGTCCTACACGCGTTCCCTGGCTGCCCGGTTCGAATACTATAGAAAGTACTATCTTGGCCTGCCATTGCGAAAATTTCGCTACTCGCGGGCGCCGGGGCAGATTTAAAAAAACGCCTGACCTATCGGAGACAGAAGCTGCATGACGCCCGACCATCCTGCTTCCATTGTTGAGGTTTCCCTTGCCCCAAGCCCCGAAGCCACCCCCATAGTTGCAACGCCGCCCACCGAGCCGGCGCCCCAGTTGCTTCACATGCCCATCAGCATACGCAGCTTGTCGCTGGTGTTGCTGGCCTTGTTTGCCAGCCTGTTCGTGCTGCAGTGGGCCAAAGCTGTTTTTATTCCGCTGATGCTGGGCGTGATTTTCAGCTATGCACTGTCACCGCTGGTGAACTGGATGGAAGGCAAACGCGTGCCGCGCTGGCTGGGTGCCGCTGTTCTTTTGCTGGCTATCATCGGCGCGATTGCAGGCGCTACTTACTCGCTCAGGGATGAGGCTCTTAAAATGGTCGATTCGCTGCCTGCGGCGGCCCAGAAATTCAGACAAACCATCAAGGGGCGTCCCGCCAAATCCGACAGCACACTTCAGAGTGTGCAAAAAGCCGCGACCCAGATAGAGCAAGCCGCACGCGAAGGCGCTCCGCCAGATCCGGTAACCACCAGCAGGGGTGCGCTCCGGGTGGTGGTGGAGTCGCCCCGGTTCAATGTGGCGGACTATTTATGGACTGGCACCATAGGTTTAATGACGCTGGTAGGGCAAGTCACCGTGGTGGTATTTTTGACCTACTTTTTAATGGTTTCGGGTGACACCTTCCGGCGTAAGCTAGTCAAGATTGCCGGACCTTCGTTGAGCACCAAGAAAATCACTTTGCAGGCGCTTGATGAGGTCACCGGGCAAATCCAGCGCTACCTGCAGGTGCAGCTTTTTACCAGTGCGGTGGTCGGGTTGCTGACCGGGGTGGCATTGTGGATCGTCGGGCTGGAAAACGCCGCTGTTTGGGGTATTGCCGCCGGCGTACTCAATTTGGTGCCCTACGTCGGGTCACTGATGACTGCCGTGGCCTCTGCACTGGTGGGTTTTTTGCAGTTTGGCTCGCTCAATATGGCGTTCGTGGTGGGCGGCACATCGTTGTTCATTCACACTTTCATCGGCAACCTGATTACCCCTTGGCTCACCAGCCGAGCCAGCCGCATGAACCCGGTTGCGGTGTTTGTCGGCCTGCTGGCCTGGGGTTGGCTATGGGGTGTTTGGGGTTTGCTGCTGGGGATGCCCATTTTGATGATTGTCAAATCAGTGTGCGACCGGGTCGACGACCTCAAGCCTGTGGGTGAGTTTCTGGGTTCGTGATGTTACGGTTCACTTGAGGAAAACAGCCGCAGCGGCAGATATATTCGGAACTTCCAGCTATCAAATTTATAGTACGGGTGGTCAAACTCTCGTAAAAGAGCGACGTTTCACCAGCCTCATACACTGAACTCCCAGTTCCTCGCAGCGCCCAGTACGGCGTCGGGGTAGGGTGCTTTTCCGCGCGAACCGTTGTACCTGCCAAGTCCCATGAACACATCGCCTTTTTCGCGGTCCAGATAGTGGCGCAAGATCACGCAGCCAAAGCGCAGGTTGGTCTGCATGTGAAACAGCTTGCTGGCATCGCCATCGCCGATCAAACGGGTCCAAAACGGCATGACTTGCATGTAACCGCGCGCCCCCACGCTGCTGACCGCAAATTTTCGGAAGTTGCTTTCAACCTGAATAAGGCCCAGCACCAGCATCACGTCCAGCCCGGCGCGTTTACTTTCGTACCAGACGGTCTGCAAAAATTCCTTGCGAATCTGCGACTCGGGGGTTTTCTTTTTTAGGCGGTCACTCATGGCGCCCAGCCAGCGCAGGTACTTGATGCGGCTTTCGGTGTCCTTGAACTCAGGGACAGGAGGAGCGTGGTTGGCAATGGCAGATGTCAGCGCCGTCCGCACCGAGTCCATGAGCGGCTCTTCAATCTGTGCTCCAGCGCTCGATAGCTCCGAAAACAATAGCGACTGGCCGCCGACTAATATGGCCTTGAGGCACTTTCGTCTTGAAAAATGGCTTTCAATCAGGGAATTTTTAGTCGCAAGTCGCATACCTGAATGGCTACCTTGGAGCCGTCATCGGGCGACTGCCAGGGCCAGCTTCGCCTTCAGGAAATGCAGTGCACTGGCGGCCTCAATTTTTGTGGATTCGGCATCGCGGCGGTGCTGGTACTCCAGGTGGCCGTCTTTCAAACCACGGTCGCCGATGGTGACGCGGTGCGGCACGCCTATCAGCTCCCAGTCGGCAAACATGGCGCCGGGACGCTCGTTGCGGTCGTCCAGAATCACGTCTACCCCAGCGGCGATCAGCTCCCCGTAAAGCTGGTCTGCTGCCAGCTTGACGTCTGCAAAACGGTCCGGGCTGATGGGGCACAGCACCACGGTGAACGGTGCAATCGCGTCTGGCCAGATGATGCCTTTGGCATCGTGGTTTTGCTCAATCGCAGCAGCGGGCAGGCGCGTGATGCCAATACCGTAACAACCCATTTCCAGAAACTGCGGCTTGCCGTTATCGCCCAGAAAGGTCGCGTTCATGGCGCGGCTGTACTTGGTGCCGAGGTAAAAAACGTGGCCAACTTCGATGCCGCGCTCAATCGCCAGCAAGCCTTTGCCGTCGGGGGAAGCGTCTCCTGCAACCACGTTGCGAATATCTGCAATCAGGTCGGGCTCGGGCAGGTCGCGCCCCCAGTTGACGCCTGTGAAGTGAAAGTCAGGCTCGTTCGCACCGCAGACCCAGTCGGCCATTATTGCGACGTCACGGTCCACCACCAGCTTGACGGGCTTTTTCAGGCCCATTGGGCCGAGGTAGCCCGGCTTGCAGCCGAAGTGGTCTTCAATCTCGGGGATGGTGGCAAAACGAAAGCTGGCATCCAGACCAGGTACTTTCCCGGCTTTGACCTCGTTCATGTCGTGGTCGCCGCGCAGCAGCAGCAACCAAACCTGCGATTTGATGACTTCCCCCTTGTCGTTGGTGTCGTCGGTAGCCATCACCAAGGACTTAACCGTGGATTGCAGCGCTATGCCGAGCAACTCTGCCACATCTGAGCAGGTCGCTCTGTCCGGCGTAGCGGTTTTAGTCATGGCCTGCATTGCAGTTTTGCGCTCGACTTGCGGCGCCAGTGCCTCAGCTTTTTCCATATTCGCCGCGTAGTTGCTGGTCGGGCAATAGACGATGGCGTCTTCGCCGGTGGCAGCAATCACCTGAAACTCTTCGCTCAAGTCGCCGCCAATCGCGCCGCTGTCGGCGGCGACCGCGCGGTAGCTCAAGCCAAAACGGTCAAAAATTCTGCGGTAGGCCGCAGCCATGTTCTGGTAGCTGACTTTGGCCGCGGTCTCGTCGCGGTCAAAGCTGTAAGCGTCCTTCATGATGAACTCGCGTCCGCGCATCAGACCAAAACGCGGACGACGCTCGTCGCGAAATTTGGTTTGAATCTGGTACAGGTTCTTGGGTAACTGCTTGTAGCTTTTGATGTCCTGGCGCATGACATCGGTCACCACTTCTTCGCTGGTGGGTTGCACCACAAAGTCACGGCCATGGCGGTCCTTGATGCGCAGCAGTTCGGGGCCCATTTTTTCAAAGCGGCCGGTCTCTTGCCAGAACTCGGCAGGCTGAATCACCGGCATGGACATTTCTATGGCCCCGGCGCGGTTCATCTCTTCGCGCACGATTGCTTCAACCTTGCGGATCACGCGCAAACCCATGGGCATGTAGTTGTAAATGCCGGCGCCCAGTTTTTTAATCAGGCCAGCACGCATCATCAGCTGGTGACTGACGATTTCTGCGTCAGCCGGGGCTTCCTTAAGGGTGGAAATGAAGAACTGCGAGGCTTTCATGGACTATTTTTCTGGATTTCTGGGTTGGCAGGGCGCTGCAGGCGTGCTGCATACTTGGCTGGTGGGCCTGCGCTGTGCATAATGGACTCAGTTTAAAAATCTGAGGTTTGATTATGCTTGACCGGGACGGCTTTAGGCCCAACGTCGGCATCATCTTGCTCAACCAGAGAAGTCAGGTATTTTGGGGGAAACGCATCCGCACCCACTCGTGGCAATTCCCGCAGGGCGGCATTGACCGGGGCGAAAACCCCAAGCAAGCCATGTTCCGCGAGTTGCATGAGGAAGTTGGTTTGTTTCCGCAGCATGTTCATGTGCTGGCCAGAACCAGAGACTGGTTGCGCTATGAGGTGCCTGACCGGTTCATTCGCCGTGATGCGCGTGGACATTACAAAGGCCAGAAACAAATCTGGTTTTTACTGCAGCTGGTTGGCCACGACTGGGACCTGAACCTGCGCGCGACAGACCATCCAGAGTTTGATGCCTGGCGCTGGAACGACTACTGGGTGCCACTCGATGTGGTGGTCGAGTTCAAGCGCGGTGTGTACGAAATGGCGCTGATAGAACTTGCGCGCTTTGTGCCCTATCTTGATTGCCGGTCTGATACACGGCCGGACATCAGGAACCGCTTTTTGCGCGGTGGCTCGCATTTGCGTGATCAGGACGGTGGGCACGGCGATAACACTGGACATCTGCCCCTGAACAGATTCGGTGCCGCTTTTGAGCTGCCGCCTGGTGCTACTTTTGACCCTGATCCGCAGACCAGCTTGGCTGCGGACATCCGTATTGCGAAAACATGACGTCGAGAAATTTTCCCCGGCTACTCCTGGCTTTTGAAGCTGTGCGGGTTTGCGCCGTGTGTCTGGTGCTTGCGCTTGGCACGGGTGGGGCTGCCTTGGCCCAGCTCGCACCTGAGGATCCGGACTGGAAAGAGTCTGACGTGCCGCCGCCGCCAGCATTCGATATGGGAAAGCTGGTCATTTTTGATGGGTCTGTCAATTCCTCACTGGTGTATGGCGTTGATCCGGCGTCCATACGGATTTCCAGCAGTGACAACCTGATACGTTATGTTCTGGTGGCTAGCAGTGCCAGCGGTGCAAAAAATGTAATGTACGAGGCCATTCGCTGCTCGACGGGTGAGTTCAAAACTTATGCCCGTTATTCATCCGACGGTCGCTGGAGCCCGGCGAGCGACGCGGGCTGGCGTTCCCTTTTTGGCACTTTGCCGTCCAAACACGCGCTCTACTTTGCCCGCGCAGGTGCTTGTGACAACGCTGCAACACCAAGCTCTGTCAATGCGCTGGTTTATCGGCTGAAGAACCCAAATCTGAAATACTTGCAATAAAACAACTATTCGCTATGCTGCGGTAAGACGTAGAACGCTACTAACGAGTCAATACCAGGTTAGTACGGTGCAGCATTTCAGGCTCGCCGGTATAACCCAGCAGTTTTTCAAATTCTGAAGATGATTTGCGGCAAATAAGCCGGGCTTCTGAACTGGAGTAGTTGGCCAGACCGCGTGCAATTTCTGCCCCGTCTGCATCCAGCACGGCAATCACATCGCCGCGTGAAAATTCGCCCTGCACAGCGGTCATGCCGATGGGTAGAAGACTCTTGCCTTCATCACGTACTTTGCCAGCAGCGCCGGCATCGACCGTGACCGAACCGCGCATCTGCAGATGGTCGGCCATCCATTGTTTGCGGGCCTGTTTTTTCTGGGTTTGCGCGACCAGCAGCGTGCCAATGGCCTCACCCTGGCTTAAACGGATCAGCGCTTGTGGCTCACGGCCCCAGGCAATCACGGTCGAAGCGCCTGAACCGGCCGCGCGCTTGGCCGCCAAAATTTTGGTGATCATGCCGCCTTTGCCAATGCTGGAGCCTGCACCACCCGCCATGGCTTCAAGCGCGGCGTCACCTGCGTTGGCTTGGTGTACAAATTGCGCAGCAGGGTCTTTGCGCGGGTCTGCTGTGTACAAACCCTTCTGGTCTGTCAGGATGATTAATGCATCGGCTTCCACCAGATTGGCAACCAGCGCGCCCAGGGTGTCGTTGTCGCCAAACTTGATTTCATCGTTGACGACCGTGTCGTTCTCGTTGATAACGGGCACAACACCGAGGCCCAGGAGCGTTAGCAGGGTCGAGCGGGCATTGAGGTAACGCTCCCGGTCTGCCAGGTCGGCGTGGGTCAGCAGCACTTGAGCGCTGCCAATGCCGCTCTCGCGCAGTTTGGTTTCATAGACCTGTGCCAAACCCATCTGGCCAACTGCAGCAGCAGCCTGCAACTCATGAATGCCCTTGGGGCGGGTCGCCCAGCCGAGGCGTTTCATGCCCTCGGCAATGGCGCCGCTGCTGACCATGATGACCTCGCGCCCATCCTTGACCAGTGCAGCCAGTTGCCCGCACCAGTGGCCTATGGCGTCTGCGTCCAGCCCCCGGCCCTCGTTGGTGACCAGACTTGAACCCACCTTGACCACAATGCGCCGGGCATTGCGAAGCACTTCAGAGCCTGTTTTTTCTTGCATTTTTTATAGACTAAAGAGCTATGGGCTAACAAATACGCGGGCGAAATGCTGCGCTTCAAATAGCATGCATGCGAAGCAGAAGAGGGGCTTCCAGCAGGCGGGACGTGTTCAAGGTGTTTCTGGCGGCAACACCACAAATCGTGGATCAATGTCTTCTTCAGGCTGCTCGCTTTTTTGCACTTCCTTGACGTGCTTGTAAATCGTCTTGATCAGGAGCTCACAACCTTCGCGTGTCAGTGCTGATATTTCAAACACCGGGCCTTTGAACTTGAAGCGCTTGACGAAATCCTTGACGATGGCCGCACGCTTATCGCCGTCGACCATGTCGAGCTTGTTAAGCACCAGCCAGCGCGGTTTTTTATACAACGCTTCATCGTATTTTTTAAGCTCGCCCACAATCGCTTTGGCCTGGGCAACCGGATCGACGTTTTCATCGAAGGGTGCGAGGTCCACAATATGCAGCAGCAGGCGGGTTCGCTGCAGATGGCGCAGGAATAAATGCCCCAGGCCCGCACCTTCCGAGGCGCCTTCAATCAGGCCGGGCAAGTCTGCCACCACAAAGCTTTGCTCGGGACCGACGCGGACCACGCCCAAATTGGGGTGCAAGGTGGTGAAGGGGTAGTCTGCAATGCGTGGGCGGGCGTTTGAGACAGCCGATATAAACGTGGATTTACCCGCATTGGGCATGCCAAGCAAGCCTACGTCGGCCAGCACTTTCAGCTCGAGTTTCAGGCCCTTGCGCTCACCCGGCCAGCCGGGTGTTTTACTGCGCGGTGCGCGGTTGGTCGAACTTTTAAAGCGCAGGTTGCCAAAGCCGCCATCGCCACCTTTGGCAATCAGGATTTGCTCGCCGGGCACCAGTAGTTCAAACAACGTTTCACCAGTTTCGGAGTCCGTGAGAATGGTGCCAACCGGCATTTTCAGGATCACATCGTCGCCCTTGGCGCCAAACATGTCTGAGCCCATGCCGTGCCCACCATTTCTGGCGTCGTGGCGGCGCGAAAACCGGAAGTCCACCAGTGTGTTCAGGTTTATGTCCGCCACAGCGTATACGTGGCCGCCACGGCCGCCATCGCCACCGTTAGGGCCACCAAATTCCTTGTATTTTTCATGGCTGAACGAGACGCAGCCAGCCCCGCCATCGCCAGCTGCAATGTCAATAAAGGCTTCGTCTACAAATTTCATGATGAGCTCAGGTACGGTGGGGACGATGGGCGCTGCTCTGGAAAGCAGTTTACAAACAAAAAAGCCCCGACGGGTCGGGGCTTCGCTTCAGTCGAAGTGACTTGTCGAAGTGGCTGACTTACGCTGCAATCGCAGCAGGCGTCACATTCACGGTGTGCTTGTTTAGCGCACCTTTGATTGCAAACGAGACTTTGCCACCGACCAGTGCAAACAGGGTGTGATCTTTGCCGATGCCGACATTGACGCCTGGATGAAACCGGGTGCCGCGCTGGCGCACGATGATGCTGCCAGCGTTGATGACTTCGCCGCCAAACTTCTTGACGCCGAGCATTTTGGGCTGTGAATCACGCCCGTTTCGCGTAGAGCCGCCGCCTTTTTTCTGTGCCATTTTTGCTTACTCCAATTGCTTACTGATGCTTAACCAGCGATCACGCCGATTTGCAGTTCAGTGAAGTTCTGCCGGTGACCCTGACGTTTTTGATAGTGCTTGCGACGACGCATTTTGAAAATGCGAACCTTGTCGCCTCTGCCGTGAGAGATGACAGTAACAGTAACAGTGGCACCTAGCACCAAGGGCGTACCAACCGTGATTGTGCTGCCGGTCCCGACAGCCAATACTTGGTCAATAACAATCTCTTGGCCTACGTCCGCAGTAATCTGTTCTACTTTAATTTTTTCACCAGTAGCAACTTTGTATTGTTTGCCACCGGTTTTTATGACCGCGTACATGTAAGACCTCTTAAATTGAGTTCCGCAGACGGATTTCCGCAGAGCCCAATATTCTAGCATGGACGGTTTATAAAGGCCATAGCGGCGCATGTTCCGCCAAAGTCGACGGTCAGTGGGGCAGGCTGGCGTTCCTATAATCTGCATAAACTTAAGGATTGCCCTCTTGTCTGCCAACTCTTCAAGCACCGCCGCCGCCCTCGCCCTGATTGCCGATGACATGCGTGAAATGGATGCAGTTATTGAACGCCGACTCAAATCCGAAGTCCCGCTGGTCAGCCAAGTGTCGCGATACATTGTGGCGGCTGGTGGCAAGCGCCTGCGCCCGGCTTTGCTGCTGCTGATGTGCGGCGCGCTCGGCTACCACGGTGATCAGCGTTACAACCTGGCTGCAGTTGTGGAGTTTATCCACACCGCCACTCTGCTGCATGACGATGTGGTTGATGAATCCACTTTGCGTCGTGGTCGGGCAACCGCCAATGAGGCCTTCGGTAATCCGGCCAGTGTGCTGGTGGGTGACTTTTTGTATTCCCGCGCGTTCCAGATGATGGTCGACGCTGGCGACATGCGCGTCATGCAGACGCTTGCCGAGGCGACCAATGTTATTGCGGAGGGTGAAGTGCTGCAGCTTATGAATATGCACGATGCGGCGCTGTCAGAAGAGGGATACCTCCGTGTGATTCGCTCCAAGACGGCCAAACTGTTTGAGGCTAGTGCCCGCCTGGCGGCCTTACTAGCGCAGTCTTCGCCCGCTGTCGAAAAAAGTTGCGCAGACTATGGCCAGGCGCTGGGCACCGCTTTCCAGGTTATCGACGACGTGTTGGATTACGGTGGTGAAGTTTCGGAGATGGGGAAAAATCTAGGAGATGATCTGCGCGAAGGCAAGGCGACGTTGCCTCTGATTATTGCTATGCAGCGCGGGACGGACGCGGAGCGCACCACCATTGAGCAGGCGATAAAGACCGGCGGTACCGAACACATGCAGCAAATAATTGCCATCGTGCACAAGACCGGCGCGTTGCAGGCCACCCGCGATGCGGCAGCGCTGGAGGCGCAACGCGCGGTAGATGCTCTTGTGGGATTGCCAGCCAACCCCTACAGCGTCGCGCTGCTGGAATTGGCGTCGCAGTTGTTGGTGCGGCGGTCTTGATGGCTTTAATTAATAGACGAAAACTGGCAATGGGTGGCCTTGTGGCTGCTGCAGGAGTGGCGGGCGTTGGTACGGCGTGGTGGACATCTCGATCGCGTACCGAATCTGCAAATGCCGATAGTGATGCAAGGTTGGATGCTGCAAGTGAAGCCTTGTGGCGTCTGAGTTTTGATACGCCCGACGGCAAAACGCTTGCCATGAGCACCTTGCGCGGCAAGCCCTTACTAGTGAATTTTTGGGCAACCTGGTGCCCACCATGTGTAGAAGAGTTACCCCTAATCGACTACTTTTACCAGGAGAACAAAGACAAAAACTGGCAGGTTTTGGGTCTGGCAGTAGACCAGCCCAGCGCGGTCAGTAAATGGCTGCAAGCCAAACCTTTGAGTTTTCCGGTGGGTATGGCCGGGTTTGGCGGCACCGAGTTGAGCAAGTCACTCGGTAATCTGGCCGGAAGTCTGCCTTTTTCTGCCGTCTTTTCCGCAACAGGTGCCTTGTTGCAGCGCAAGGTGGGAAAATTGACGCCTGGAGATCTGGCGCTTTGGGTGCAACTCAAGTAGTGGTGAATTTTTTGGTAGTGATTATTAAGGTGCTAACTGAATTTAAAAGCAGTTATTTGCAGTTAAATTCATCTATATTTAATTTTCTAAAATATTTTGGCCGGCTATGTTTTTGCCTGAAAGGGTTTCGGCTTGGAGTACACTCTGCGCTTTCCGCGGCTGGCATGCGTGTTATCCCGCGTAGTAGCTGGCTGATAGGTGCTATAGAGCGTAAAAGCAGGGAGTAACCCAAGAAAAGGCGCTTGACTTTGAAATTTGTCAAAATTAGCTTCCGGATCAATTTAAAAGCTGCGCGCTGAAATCTTCGCGCCAGCATCCACCATTGTTGGAGAGACCCCATGGATTTAAGAAAACTCAAGACCCTGATTGACCTCGTATCAGAGTCCAATGTGTCCGAACTTGAGATCACTGAAGCCGAAGGCAAAGTACGAATCGTCAAATCCAGCGGTGCCCCTCTTGTCATGCAGCAACTTGTGCCGACCATGGCGACAACGCCATTGGTGCCAGTGACCAACCTGCCGGTTGTTGATGCGGCGGACGCTGGCCCTGCAGGGCATGCCGTGAAATCTCCTATGGTAGGCACTTTTTACAGGTCTGCCAGCCCCGGGGCCAAGACCTACGTCGAAATCGGCAGCGTCGTCAGGGAGGGCGAGACCATCTGCATCATTGAGGCCATGAAAATTCTCAACGAAATTGAGGCCGACAAGTCCGGGACAGTGACCAAAATACTGTGCGATAACGGCCAGGCTGTGGAATACGGCCAACCCATGTTCATGATTGAGTGATAGAGCTACACCTGCCGTTCTCCAACAGATGGATCTAAAAGACGCATGTTTAAAAAGATACTGATTGCCAACCGCGGTGAAATCGCCTTGCGAATTCAGCGCGCCTGCCGGGAGCTGGGCGTGAAGGCCGTGATGGTGTATTCGGAAGCCGATCGAGACGCCAAATACATCAAACTGGCTGATGAATCGGTGTGTATCGGTCCAGCGGCATCCAGCCACAGCTATCTGAACATGCCTGCCATCATTTCGGCTGCCGAGGTGACCGATGCCGAAGCGATCCATCCCGGCTATGGGTTTTTGAGTGAAAACGCCGATTTTGCGGAGCGGGTTGAAAAAAGCGGCTTCAAATTCATTGGACCAAGTCCTGAATCTATCCGCATTATGGGCGACAAGGTCTCAGCCAAGCAAACCATGATCAAGGCGGGTGTGCCGTGTGTGCCCGGCTCCGAGGGCACTTTGCCAGATGATCCAGTTGTCATCAAGCGTACCGCCAAGCAGGTGGGTTATCCAGTCATCATCAAGGCGGCAGGCGGTGGCGGCGGACGTGGCATGCGGGTGGTGCACACAGAAGCGGCCCTGATCCATGCAGTTCAAACCACCAAGGCTGAAGCCGGTGCGGCCTTTGGCAATCCGGAGGTCTACATGGAAAAATTCCTGCAGAACCCCCGGCATATTGAAATCCAGATTTTGGCAGATCAGCATAAAAATGCGGTCTGGCTGGGCGAGCGTGACTGCTCCATGCAGCGTCGTCACCAGAAAGTCATTGAAGAAGCGCCGGCCCCAGGTATTCCGCGCAAACTCATCGAGCGGATTGGTGAGCGTTGCGTTGCCGCTGTCAAAAAGATAGGCTACCGCGGTGCTGGAACTTTTGAGTTTCTTTTTGAGAATGGCGAGTTTTACTTCATTGAGATGAATACGCGCGTGCAGGTCGAGCATCCGGTGACCGAGTGGATCACGGGCGTGGATATCGTTCGTACGCAGATCATGGTGGCTGCGGGTGAAAGGCTGCCATTTGTGCAGCGCGATATCCAGCTCAAGGGCCATTCCATTGAATGCCGCATCAACGCAGAAGACCCCTACAAATTCACGCCGTCGCCAGGCCGCATCACGACCTGGCACACGCCGGGTGGACCGGGTGTCAGGGTTGATTCGCATATTTATGCCAACTACTTTGTGCCGCCCAACTACGACTCGATGATTGGCAAAATCATTGTGCACGGTGATACGCGCGAGCAGGCCCTGGCCCGTATGCGTACGGCCCTGGCCGAGACTGTGGTGGAAGGTATCAATACCAATATTGCACTGCACCGCGAGCTCATGGTGGACGCCAAGTTCATGGACGGTGGTACCAACATTCATTATCTCGAAGAGTGGTTGTCCAAGCGTGTTCGCTGATTTACAAAGGCCATTGGAATGAGCATGTTCGAGCTGATTTTGCTGGCGCCCGCTGAGACGGTCGAAACCCTCAGCGATGCGCTTGAGGCACTGGATGCGCTCAGCGTTTCGGTGGAAGATGCCGACGCGCAGACGTCGTCTGAATCGGCCATGTTTGGCGAACCGGGTATGCCGCCACCCAAAGCCGGGTGGAATCGTTCACGTGTGGTGTCTCACTTTTCGACCGAGGCACTGGCTCGGGAAGCAGCCGCCTTGCTGCGCATTCAAGATTTTTTTGCGTCGTGCGCGCTGGTGGCAATTCAGGCCGTAGTTGAACAGGACTGGGTTCGACTGACGCAGTCGCAGTTCGCGCCGGTTGAGATCACGCCCGAATTTTGGATTGTGCCCACTTGGCATGAGCCGCCTGCACAAGCGCGGCAGGTCATACGTCTTGATCCAGGACTGGCTTTCGGCACGGGCACGCACCCCACCACGCGCATGTGCCTGCGCTGGACGGCGGGCCGAGGTCTTGCAGGCAACGCATTGGGGCGAGTACTCGACTACGGCTGTGGTTCCGGGATTCTCGCCATAGGCGCCGCCAAGTTCGGCGCAGTGCGCATTGATGCCGTTGATATCGACGAAGCCGCCGTCCAGTCAACGCGCGCCAATGCCGATGCCAACCATGTGACCCTCAACGCTGGGCTGCCAGATAAGGCGACGGGCATCTACCAAACAGTGCTGGCCAATATTCTGGCCACGCCGCTGAAGGTACTTGCACCCCTGTTATGCGCTTACGTTGAAAGAGGCGGCCATTTGGTGCTTGCGGGCATTCTTGACCGGCAGGCCGATGAACTCAAGGATGCCTATGCACCCTGGTGCGCGCTTGAGGTAACTGATCAGGAAGACGGCTGGATTTTAATGACGGCACGGCTCTGAACCCAGCCTGAGCATGCGGTTTCACCCATTATTTTCGGGATCGCAACCTCTACAATACAGCGCTAGATGAGCCTGATTACGCGCTGCCCCGCCTGCGGCACGATGTTTAAAGTCGTGACCGATCAACTCAAAGTCTCACAGGGCTGGGTGGGATGCGGGCAGTGTACTGAAGTGTTCGACGCATCGCTGCATCTTCAGGTGGCACAAAGTCCGGTGATGCCCTGGCCGGGCACGCCGCCTTCCAGCCAAGTAGACGCAGGCATTGAGGCGAACATGGAGCAACAGGTGCCGTTTGTGGCAAAGCCAGCTCCGCCGATGCCTCCTCTTTATGCCGACGCCGGCGGTGCTCTGGTGACTGCAGAAGCTGCATTACTTGAGTCCGGCGAAGCTGGCCGTACAGATCCAGACCCACTCAGCGATTCGCCTGATGCGTTGCCTGATGACGATGTGTCCTTTGTTCGCGATGCACGGCGACAAGCATTTTGGCGCAAACCTGCAGTGCGTTTTGCGTTGGGTTTGTCCGGTTTGCTGTTGGCTGCTGTGTTGCTATTGCAGTTTTTGGTTCAACAAAAAGACAGCCTGGCTGTTCTGGAACCCCGGCTCAAACCTTGGCTGCAGATGCTGTGTGAGCCTTTGCAGTGCGAAATTGCACCGTTGCGACACATAGAAGCTGTCGTGATAGACAGTTCCGCGTTCAATAAAATCAACGGTGACTCCTACCGGCTGAGTTTTTCCCTCAAAAATACCGGAACCAGTCCTTTGGCGATGCCGTCATTGGAAGTGACGCTCACAGATACCCAGGAGCAGGCACTGGTGCGCCGCGTCGTGACGCCAACCCAGTTTGGCGTTGCAGACGGTACTGGTCTGTTGGGTGCGGGCTCTGACTTCTCAGGCGTGGTCGTTATGCAGGTCTTGGGCACTGACGCTCAGAGTACCGCGGGCTTGACATCGCCTGTTGCTGGTCCACTGCGTGTAGCGGGTTACCGGATTCTGGCTTTTTATCCCTGATTGAATTGAAAATAATATGTCTGTTGTAATTTGTGGCTCGCTTGCTTTTGACACCATCATGACTTTTGAGGGCCGGTTTTCAGAGCAAATACTGCCTGATCAACTGCATATCCTGAATGTGTCTTTTCTGGTGCCAGCCTTGCGGCGAGAGTTTGGTGGTTGTGCCGGCAACATTGCCTACAGTCTGCTGCAACTGGGGGGCTCACCACTACCGATGGCCACGGTGGGCAGTGATGGCGCAGAGTACGCGGCGCGCATGAAAGCCATAGGTATCAGTACAGAATTTGTTCGGGAGGTCAATGACGCCTATACCGCACAGGCCATGATCATGACGGACCGCGACAACAACCAGATCACCGCGTTTCATCCGGGCGCCATGATGCAGGCCCACACAACGCAAATTGCCGCACGCAGCGACATCAAACTCGGCATCATTTCGCCAGATGGCCGCGACGCCATGCTGCAGCATGCAGCACAGTTCAAGGCCGCAGGTATCCCTTTTGTGTTCGATCCGGGCCAGGGCTTGCCGATGTTCGATGGCAAAGATTTGATATATTTTGTAGAACTTGCCAGTTGGGTCACTGTCAACGATTACGAGGCCAAGCTGCTATGTGACCGTACCGGTTTGTCAATTGCAGAGTTGTCGTGCCGGGTCGAGGGGTTGATCGTCACACTCGGTGCAGAGGGCTGTGAAGTATGGATCAATGGCGAAAAAACGCTGGTATCGCCAGTGCCTGCGCGGGAAGTTGTTGACCCCACCGGTTGCGGTGATGCCTTCCGTGGCGCGCTGCTGTTCGGGTTGGAAAAAGGCTGGCCCTTAGTGCGCTGTGCCGAGCTGGGTAACCAGGTAGGTGCGCACAAAATCGCCTATCGGGGTGGCCAGAACTACACCCTGGAAACTATTAAAAAAGGCTTGTAGGGCTTTAGCTGCGGGAGTTATGCGCTATACATTGCATAGCGTATACGGCGCCAATCTCTGCCAGTCCGCCCTGGCGGTAGCCTCAGCTGGTAGTGTGAACTGCTGGTGCTGCGATGTTTTTCCGCATGAAGGAATGCTGCCAGGGTGCCGTGGTATCTGACATGGGCATGAGGTGCCGATTGACTTTTGAGCTGCAAAAAAAAGCCCAGCATCTAGGACACTGGGCTTTTTAAGTAGAAAGCACCTTAATGCTTAAGGCTTGCTGGCTGTAGGAAACGGCCAGGCAGCTTGCGGGTTCAGGGTAGTCTGAGCTGCAGAGCCCGTTAGTGCCGAAGGCGCTTTGGCAGCAGGTGTTTTCGCGGCTTTCACAGCGGGTTTTTTCGCGGCTTTCTTAGCCGCAGGCTTTTTAGCTACTTTCTTTGCTGCAGCTTTTTTAGCTGGGGCTTTCTTTGCAGCGGCTTTTTTAGCTGGTGCCTTCTTGGCGACTACCTTTTTTGCTGGAGCCTTTTTCGCAGGGGCTTTCTTTGCAGCCACTTTTTTAGCTGGTGCCTTTTTTGCGACTACTTTTTTAGCGACAGCTTTTTTTGCAGGTACCTTCTTGGCGACAACTTTTTTCGCAGGGGCTTTCTTCGCCGCTACTTTCTTCGCCGCTACTTTTTTTGCCTGTGCTTTTGCCGGTGCTTTTGCCGGTACTTTTGCTGGAGCAGCTTTTTTTGCCGCAGGTTTTTTCGCAGTTGCCATAGTTTTCTCCTTGATCACGTTGCAAATAGCACTTCACGTTTGGAGTACGCAAAGCGATTCACAGCGTTGGGCCAGCGGATAACCTGGCCCAGCGCCGCGAACATGGAAGCATTGCCCAACGCACACTCTCTGGCGTCGTCGTTGGTCATTGCAATTTTGAAAAGCATGTTGTTTTGATTTGCTTTGTCTCAGTCCCAGGAAAGGGCGCCGCCAGACTGGTATTCAATCACTCGGGTTTCGAAAAAGTTACGTTCCTTTTTGAGGTCAATCATTTCGCTCATCCATGGAAATGGATTTTCTTCATTTGGAAACAGCGTCTCAAGGCCAATCTGGGTGGCACGACGGTTGGCGATATAGCGCAGATAGCCCTTGAACATGGAGGCGTTGAGCCCCAGCACGCCCCGCGGCATGGTGTCTTCAGCGTAGCGGTACTCCAGCTCTACGGCCTGCATGAACAAGGCCTTGATTTCAGCCTTGAATTCGGCTGTCCACAAATGCGGATTCTCAAGCTTGAGCTGGTTGATCAGGTCGATTCCAAAGTTGCAGTGCATGGACTCGTCGCGCAAAATGTACTGGTACTGCTCGGCAGCGCCTGTCATCTTGTTCTGGCGGCCAAGCGCAAGAATTTGGGTGAAGCCAACGTAGAAGAACAGGCCTTCCATCAAACAGGCGAACACAATCAGCGACTTAAGCAGGGTTTGGTCAGCTTCGGGTGTGCCGGTCTTGAAATGTGGGTTAGAGATCACTTCAATGAACGGAATCAGGAACTGGTCCTTGTCCTTGATCGACTGCACTTCGTTGTAAGCGTTAAAAATTTCGGCTTCGTCCAACCCTAGGGATTCGGTGATGTACTGGTAAGCGTGGGTATGAATGGCTTCTTCGAAAGCCTGACGCAGCAGGAACTGGCGGCATTCCGGGGCCGTGATGTGGCGGTAAGTGCCCAGCACGATGTTGTTCGCGGCCAGTGAGTCCGCCGTGACAAAAAAGCCGAGGTTGCGTTTGACCAGACGGCGCTCGTCTTCGGTCAAGCCGTTCGGATCCTTCCACAACGCAATATCACGGGTCATATTGACCTCTTGTGGCATCCAGTGGTTAGCGCAACTCGCCAGGTACTTTTCCCACGCCCATTTGTATTTGAAAGGTACCAGCTGGTTCACGTCGGTCTGACCATTGATGATGCGTTTGTCTGAGGCCTTGACGCGCTTCATGACTGCAGGCTCAGCTGCGCCTGATGGGGTCGTTGATGTCGCGGTTGCAGATGTGAGTGCACCATCATCCAGTGTGCGTCTTTGTGCTTCTGGCAGTGCAGAAGAATGCGTGGAAGCAGCTGCAAAAGAGAAAGGCGGAAGTTCCATCGAGCGGCTGTCTGACAGGTCGCTGGTAAAAGTTTGTTGCGATGTCGGTTTGACTTCTTCGTCCCAGGTCAACATAGAAATTTCCAATATTTTTTGATTATGAAAGCAGCGGTACAAAATGAAAAGTGTTCATTCACATCGCCGTAATTTGTGTTGCTCTATTACATCGAATTGGCGCATTAAATCAAGCTGCCAGCTGGCGTGAATAATTTCATCGTACTGTGCAACACAAGAGCCGGCATGTTTATTGACACGCCTCGCAACCAGGATCGTCGATGGCGCAAAATTTAACATCGGTTGCAGGTGGCGCACTCATCTGTGCCTGGGCTGCAAGCACCGCTGCGTCGAGCGTACTCAGGCTGCTGCTGAGGGCATTATTTTTAAGCATGCCGCCTGCCGACACCGAATTCATTTTGCCCGCCTGAACGGTTGATTTTTCGGCGTGTGTAGCGCTTTGCGTCCGGAGATAGTAGGTTGTTTTCAAGCCACGAATCCAGGCCAGTTTGTAGGTCTCGTCAAGTTTTTTGCCCGATGCACCAGCCATGTAAATGTTCAGTGACTGTGCTTGGTCAATCCATTTCTGGCGACGCGCGGCAGCTTCGACAATCCACGAAGTCTCGACTTCGAAGGCCGTGGCATACAGCGCCTTGATGTCTTGAGGCACGCGATCAATTGGACGCAGTGAACCATCAAAGTGTTTGAGATCAACCACCATCACATCGTCCCATAGGCCCAGGCTTTTCAGGTCGCGTACCAGGTAATGGTTGATGACAGTGAACTCACCCGACAGGTTGGACTTGACGGACAGGTTGCCAAAGCAGGGTTCGATACAGGCGTCCACACCAATGATGTTCGAGATGGTGGCTGTTGGCGCAATGGCCACGCAGTTGGAATTACGCATGCCGTCCTGTGCGATTTTCCCGCGCAGTGCGTCCCAGTCCAGTGTGGCTGAACGGTCAACTTCCACGTAACCACCACGTTCTTCGGCCAGCATGTTCAGCGTATCGAGTGGCAGGATGCCTTGGTCCCACAGCGAGCCTTTGTAGCTGGCGTACTTGCCGCGCTCTTTTGCCAGCTCGGTAGAGGCCCAATAGGCGTGGTAGCAGACGGCTTCCATCGACTTGTCTGCAAACTCTACTGCAGCGTCAGATGCGTAAGGTACGCGCAGCTCATACAGGCAGTCCTGAAAGCCCATGATGCCCAGACCCACAGGACGATGGCGCATATTGGAGTCACGGGCCTTTTTAACGGCGTAGTAGTTGATGTCGATCACGTTGTCCAGCATGCGCATGGCGGTGGTGATGGTCTTTTGCAACTTCGCGTGATCAAGAACCTTGGCACCATCTGCACCGTCCTTCAAGTGCTGTACCAGATTGACCGAGCCGAGATTGCACACAGCAGTTTCAGTTTCGCTGGTGTTGAGCGTGATCTCTGTACACAGGTTGGACGAGTGCACAACACCAACATGCTGCTGGGGTGAGCGGATGTTGCAGGCGTCCTTGAACGTAATCCAAGGGTGGCCCGTTTCAAACAGCATCGACAGCATCTTGCGCCACATGTCGGAGGCTTGCAGCGTGCGTGAAGGTTTGAGCTCCCCGCGCTCGGCTCTGGCTTCGTAGGCGACATATATTTTCTCGAAATCCTTGCCGAATTTGTCATGCAGATCGGGCGTGTCGTTGGGAGAAAACAGGGTCCAGGTGCCTTTTTCCATGACACGACGCATGAAAAGGTCAGGAATCCAGTTGGCAGTGTTCATGTCGTGTGTGCGCCGGCGGTCATCACCAGTATTTTTGCGCAGCTCCAAGAACTCTTCAATGTCGAGATGCCATGTTTCGAGGTAGGCGCAGACCGCACCCTTGCGCTTGCCGCCCTGGTTAACCGCAACAGCCGTATCGTTCACAACCTTCAGGAAAGGCACGACGCCTTGTGATTCGCCATTGGTACCCTTGATGTGGGCGCCGAGTGCACGCACTGGCGTCCAGTCGTTGCCCAGACCGCCAGCAAACTTTGAAAGCAGCGCGTTTTCTTTGATCGCGTCATAAATACCGCCCAGGTCATCAGCGACCGTGGTCAGGTAGCACGATGACAGCTGCGAGCGCAGCGTGCCAGAGTTAAACAGCGTTGGCGTGCTGGACATGAAATCAAATGACGACAGGATTTCGTAGAACTCGATCGCCCGTTCTTCGCGGTTTATTTCATTGAGCGACAGGCCCATGGCGACACGCATAAAAAATGCCTGTGGCAATTCGATGCGTTGCTTGCGTACATGCAAAAAATAGCGATCAAACAATGTTTGCAGGCCAAGGTAATCAAATTTCAGATCGCGCTCAGGCTTGAGGGCTGCGCCCAGGCGGGCCAGGTCAAACTGCTGGAGTTTTTCGTCGAGCAGTTCGTTCTGCACGCCCTTGGCGATGAACTTTGGGAAATACTCGGCATAGCGGGTCTGCATTTCTTCATGTGCAACTTCTTCTCCCAGCACTTCACGGCGAATGGTATGCATCAACAGGCGCGCGGTGGCGTAGGTGTAGTCGGGGTCTTTTTCAATCAGCGTGCGGGCTGCCAAAATGGACGCTTTGTAAACCTCGTCAATCGGTACGCCGTCGTACAGGTTGCGCATGGTCTCTGCAACGATGGGGTCGGGCTTGACGCCGGCGCCAAGGTTGGCGCACGAGGCTTCGATCAGAGCCTGGAGGTTACGAATGTCCAGCGCAACCCGTTTGCCGCCGTCAACGACGTGCAGCAAGGTGACTGCCGATGTTTGTGCCTGGGGTTGGCGGGCACGCTCTTGCGTGCGTTTTTCACGGTAAAGCACATAGGCTCTGGCGATTTCGTGGTGACCACCGCGCATCAAGCCAAGTTCAACCTGGTCTTGCACATCTTCAATGTGAAAGGTGCCGCCACCGGGACGCGAGCGCATCATGGCACGCATGACCGTCTGGGTCAGGCTGTCGACGGTCTCGCGAACGCTCGCGGACGCAGCACCCTGCGTGCCGTGTACAGCCAAAAAGGCCTTCATCATGGCGACCGCAATTTTGTTCGGCTCGAACGGAACTACCCCGCCATTGCGCCTGATGATCTGGTAGTTGCTGAACGAGTTGGTTTGCGCACGGCTTTCGTTGCCCTGTGGGGTGACGGGCGATACGCTGCTGGCGGCGGGTAGGGTGTTATGGGTTGTTTGCATGGACTTTCTCTTAAATTTTTTGAATTTGTCTGGTTAATATGTTCTGCAGACGTTGCTCGCATGACGCGTTGGGTTGTTTGGACCTGTGTCGCAAGAGCAGAATGTTTTTGCAATGAATTTGTTACGGCACATCATGGTGCTATTTCAATGGGTTTTGTTGCCCAATTGGATGTTCAAAAATGACTAAATGACCTCGAGATCGTATCAATCTGTACACTATACCTAGTGTCTGAAGCGAATTCAAGCACTACAGGTAGTGTTTTAACTTGTATTGTCGCCGAAAATGTTTGCTGCTGCGCGAGCTTGTTTTTTTGTTCGTATTGAAAAACATATTTGAAATATATCCAGATATGCCGGGAAGCCTTGTTCCATCAGATACGCGGCCTGTAAAAAGCGTATTCATGCGCCTTTTCGGGCAGTTTTCCTTGTAGCGGCGTGCGCAGTCTCACTTTGCCTACCAAAGTGTTGCGGAGCTTTGTCTAACGTGCAGGTGACGACACGAAGCTTGTCAGCGCCTGCCTCGGCCGGGCTCTGGAAAATACCGATCTGGCGCGGCCAAACAACGTTGTAAAAAAGGCCAATCAAAGCCGGGTCCCGGGTCTTGCTTTCGACCTGCCGCAATGTGCTCATGGCCTGCCAGATGTTCGATCGGGTAGCGCGCCATGACAGCGGCGCACAGCCCAGCCAGGGTCTCGTACTGAAGCGTCTCAAAGATGCCGCCTTCGAGACCTTCAAGTTCAATGCCAATCGAGTCGTCATTGCAGTTGTCGCGGCCCCGATAGCTTGACTGCCCTGCATGCCATGCACGCTCATCGCAGCTGACGAATTGCCAAAGTTCGCCGGACCGGGCGATAAAAAAGTGCGCCGAGACTTGAAGTCCGCGTAGGCCCTTGAAGTAGGGGTGTGCATCCCAGTCCAATTGGTTGGTGAACAGGCGTTGCACGTTTTGAGTGCCAAATTCCCCGGGCGGCAGACTGATGGAATGAACAACAATCAGATCAACCCGGGCATTGGCGGGGCGCAACCCTTTGTTGGGCGACTTGAGCGCTCTGGCGTAGCGGTACCAGCCCCCTCGCCACAGCGCTGGTGCCGGGCCGCTTTCGGATTTAGTTGCGGTCATCGGCAGGATGGGCGCGGTCGGAGCCATCGCTGTTTTCAGCGGCGTCGCCGTCGGGCATGGTGATATTCAGGCGGGCGATGCGGTAACGGATCTGACGCAGACTCAAGCCCAGTCGGCTGGCCGCTGCGGTGCGGTTAAAGCGGGTATCGCGCAGCACCTTGGAGAGAATGTCACGCTCTTGCGCATCCAGGTAATTCTGCAGATTTTCAGGCACAAGCGCAGGCGGTGCTGGTGCAATGGATAATTTCACAGCTTGAACTACCGGTACGTCCAGATGCAGTTCACCGCCTTCGCTCAGCGCCACGGCGCGATGAAGAATGTTTTCCAGTTCCCGCACATTTCCGTTAAATTGGTGGGTTTGAAGTTGTTCTAACACCCGCTGTGTCAGCACCGGCACACTAAAGCCTGACTCGCGACAAATCCTGGCCAACAATTCATTGCAAAGTGCTGGCAGGTCTTCCTGGCGCTCACGCAGGGGGGGCACGTTAATCACAATGACGTTGAGGCGGTAAAACAAATCCTGACGAAAACGACCGGATCCGACCTCGGCCTCAAGCTCCCTGTGTGTGGCGCTCACAATACGCACATCTACAGCATCTTCCTGGGAGGAACCCAAGGGCCTGACCACCCGCTCCTGAATGGCCCGCAGCAGTTTTGACTGCATCGCCAATGGTAAATCGCCGATCTCGTCCAGAAACAGCGTGCCCCCTTTGGCCGCCTGAAAATACCCGAGCCGATCTTGCGTCGAGCCAGTGTAAGCACCCTTACGTGCCCCAAAAAATTCGGCTTCCAGCAGATTTTCAGGAATGGCACCGCAATTGACGGCAACAAACGGGCCGCTAGCGCGATGGCTACAGCCATGCACGGCTCTTGCAACCAATTCCTTGCCCGTCCCTGACTCACCCTGAATGAGCACCGGCGCCATGCTGGCGGCCACTTTGGCGGTACGCGATTTCACGGCTTGCATGACTGCCGACTGGCCGATCAGTCGTTCCAGTGCGGTGGCCGCAACGCCCATCTTGCCTGCGCTTGGGTGCACGCGCAACTTGATTATTTCATTTTTGATCGACTGAAGTTCCTCGACAGGCACGACTGTTGCCGCCCTGGCACCTTGTATCGCCGATGCCACCACGCTTCTGAATTGCTTCAGATCAACCGGCTTTGTAAGGTAGTCAAACGCACCTGCTTTGAGCGCTTCAACCGCGTTTTCGGCAGACCCGTGCGCGGTAATCACCACGCAGCGCTCGGGCCGTTGCTGCAGCACCATGTCGTGTAGCAATTCCAGACCCAGGCCATCTGGCAGACGCATGTCTGTGATGACTGCGTCAAAGCGTTTGTCCTTCAGGTGCCGGCGCGCTTGTGCCAGGTCTCCCGCAGCCTCAACCCGGTAGCCTTCCCGCACCAGGGTGAGCTCGTAAAGGGTGCGCAGGTCCGGTTCGTCGTCTATGACCAAAATGTGCGAAGGCTGTGTGTGTGGGTTGCTGACGGGTGTTTGCATGAGGTTACATAGACAAGGTGTCAAAGGGCAGGGGCCTTGCCATCCAGTGGGTCGCGGGCCCGGCCTGGATGGGTTGATCTGCAGACTTGAAAAGTACAAAAAATTCATTGCCTTCCACACCATGACGCATGGCGCGTTGGTAGCCGATCAGGGCCCCATAGCGTTCGCAGAGTTCCCTACAAATGTACAGACCCAGGCCACTGGAGCGACTCTCAGATGAGAAAAATGGCTCAAACAAGTGGGTTTGAACAGTTTTTTCAAGCGGTTGACCATCGCTCCACACGCAAAACTGCGCCTGTCCATGCACGGATAGCTCAGTAGACACTTCAATGGCGGCAGCAGTCTGACTGGCGTAGCGCAGCGCGTTGTCCAGCAGATTGATCATCACCCGGCGTAAATGCTCCGGATCAAACGATACAGTAGCCTGCCCCGCCCCGGTTGCCATGTGTATCAGGTGCGCTGATGCAGTCTGGCGGGTCCAGTCAGCGGCAATGCGAGTCACGGTGTCGTCCAGCATCAAGGCATTGCCGTGCTGTTCCGGACTGATTACCTGGGCGCATGAAATATTCAATATTTCATCCACAATGTTTGCCAAACGCTGGGCGTTCTGGCTCACCATTCTCGTCAGCTGGCGCTGTGCGGGGTCATGCAGATCTTCTTCAAGCAGGGCATTGGCCTGGGAAATGGCCGCCAGCGGGTTTCTGATTTCGTGTGCAACAGCGGCAGACATGCGGCCCATGGCTGCCATTTTTTCCGTACGGATCCGGGCCTCCATTTCCCGGAGGTCTTCCAAAAACATGACGCACAGGCTTTCGTTGGTGTTGTCGCGCGACGCCGCCAGACGAGTCCGCACGCGCAACCGCCTGGCAATACGCCCAAGGTGCTCCAGGCTGACATCCGCTTCTTGCGGCGCCCTGAGCATGAACGTCATGTGCATCATCTCAACGAGCGGCCGCCAGATCGCCTCTGTTGCCAAGACAAAGGGCGCCATGCCGGTCGAATCTTCTGTGGCCAGCAGGCGTCTGGATGCCGGATTGGCCGAACGCACAATGCCGTTGGCGTCAATCACCAGAACGCCATCAACCAGGGTTTCAACCACCAGTTCGTTAACTTGTGTCTGCATGCGCGCCATCGCCTGGCCGGTTTTTGAGAGTTGCTCCTCGCGCACCAAGCGCAATGCCAGCTGGTTGGCCAGCAACGCAACCGCAAAAAAACCTGACCCGCTCAAGCCAGACTGCAGGAACCGTGACGCATGTTCCCCGGTGGATTGAATTGAAAACCACCAGGCATCTGCCAGCAGCAGCAAGGTCACGCTGGCGGCTGTACCCAATGCGAGCAGGATTGGCCCCAAAAGAGACGCCAGCAACATCGGCAAGGCGAACAAAGGGGTGTAGTTGACACCGTTTGATTGCAGAAAATTAAGCGCTGAAAACACCACCACGTCCACACCGATGGTTGACGCCCACTGCGCGTCAAACGTGCTGCCAGGCGGTTTCGGCCGTGCCCACAGCCGCACGCCCAGTGTGGCACCCAGATAAACCGCGCACACTGCAATCGACCAGCTGTTGCTGACATTTCCGAGTGCGTAAATAAAGGCCTGCAACACCACCAGCACACTGGCAATGGTGACCCGTGCTGTCATGAATGCGCGCCACAAGCGGCTAAACGAGCCTGGGTCGAGGCTTGAATCCCAGTTTTCCCGGGTTCGCCAGGCCCCCAACTTACCTTTAACCGGGTCGAACCATGAATTCGACACTGTTTTCACCTAGCCGCCCGCTTGCTGCTGGTGCGCGGTCGAGCAGTACACGCCGCCGGGGCCTGTCAGGGCCTCGGAGCGTGGCAGATGCACATGGCACACATCACAAGCCACGATTTCAGTGGGCAAACCCGGTGGGGACATTGGCCGTCTGGCTGATTGTTTGCTTGCAGGAGGCGAATCCGCACGGCGGCTGTTTCGCCACAGCCACAAACCGACCAGCACCAGCACAAAGACAAAAAGGTATTTCATACGCGTTTGAGAATCACTTCAAGTACAAAACGTGAGCCCGCATAACCCAGAAGCAGTAAGCCAGAGCCCAGATACAGCACGCGCACCGCCTTGAATCCGCGCCAGCCGAGCTTTGCACGGCCGACAAGTAATCCTGCAAACGTCAACCACGCAAGCACCGAAAATATGGTTTTGTGGTTCCATTTCCAGGCCAGACCAGGCCCATACAGTTGCTCTGCAAACAGCCAGCCTACCAGCAAGGTCGCGGACAGCAGCACAAAACCGGCTTCAACAAAGCGGAAGGTCAGACGCTCAAGGGTCAGAAGGGGCACGCCGGCATCGTTTTGGGCCGCCAGCCGAATGGCGCGCTCAGACCGTGTCATCAGCCAGCCGTGTACCACCGCCGCTGCAAACAAACCGTAGGAAGCGATGCCCAGCGCCCAATGCAATGGCAGCCACGGTGACGAAACCATGTGGTAGCTGGTACCCGGAAAAATAACGGTTAACGCCACGGCCGCACTGCCTAGCCCGGCGAGTGCCCAGTGGGCTTGCAAGTGGGGAAACAGACGACTTTCGATGGCATAAACGGTCAACGCCAACCAGACCGTCATGGATAGCGCGGGCGCAAATCCGAAGCGTGGCGGTTCGCCGAGCAGGCCTTCAGCCAGCATCAGGCCATGTAAAACCCAGGCCGCGAACAGCATCATGCGCATCGCACGCGGGCTCAGATGACGCTTGGCAAGCGCGAGAACGGCGTAGCTGACAAACGCGCCCGCTGCAACTGCAAACCCCCACCCGGCACTCAAAGCTAAAATCATGGCCACAGTTTAGCCTTTACTGCCCGATCTGGCGTCATTGCTGACACCCTCTTTGCTCACCTAATTGCTCCATTTCCCGTGGAGCCATCTCATGGCCTCAGCCCTTACCGACAAACTCTCCCGCCTCGTCAAGGAAATGCGTGGCCAGGCCCGCATCACCGAATCCAACGTACAGGACATGTTGCGCGAGGTGCGCATGGCTCTGCTGGAGGCCGACGTGGCCCTGCCCGTGGTGCGCGACTTTATTGCCCGCGTCAAGGAAAAAGCGCTGGGAGCCGACGTGATGGGTTCATTGCAGCCGGGCCAGGTGCTGGTCAGCATCGTCAGCAAGGAGCTGGCCGCCACCATGGGCGAAGGAGTGAGTGACATCAACCTGGCCGCGCAACCCCCGGCCGTGATTTTGATGGCTGGCCTGCAGGGCGCGGGCAAGACCACCACCACGGCCAAGCTGGCCAAGCACCTGATTGAAAAGCGTAAGAAAAAAGTGCTGACGGTCTCAGGTGACGTGTACCGCCCGGCGGCCATTGAACAGCTCAAAACCGTCACCGCCCAAGCCGGCGCAGAGTGGTTTCCAAGCACAGCGGATCAAAAGCCGGTTGACATTGCCCGAGCCGCTATCGATTACGCCCGGCGTCACTTTTTTGACGTGCTGCTGGTAGACACCGCAGGTCGCCTGGCCATCGACGAAGCCCTGATGGCCGAGATCAAGGCGCTGCATGCGGTGCTGAACCCCGTCGAGACATTGTTTGTAGTCGACGCCATGCAAGGCCAGGACGCGGTCAACACCGCCAAAGCTTTTAAAGATGCGCTGCCGCTGACCGGCATTATCCTGACCAAACTCGATGGCGACTCGCGTGGTGGCGCAGCGCTGAGCGTGCGGCAAATTACCGGCGCGCCAATCAAGTTTGCAGGTACCAGCGAAAAGCTCGATGGCCTGGAAGTGTTTGACGCCGAACGCCACGCCGGACGAATTCTGGGCATGGGCGACATCGTGGCGCTGGTCGAACAGGTCACCGCCAATGTGGACATCGCTGCAGCGCAAAAGCTCGCCGCCAAGCTCAAGTCAGGCAGCGGTTTTGATCTCGAAGATTTTTTGAGCCAGCTGCAGCAGATGAAAAACATGGGTGGTTTGAGCAGCCTGCTCGATAAACTGCCCGCACAAATGGCCGCCAAGGCCGGCCAGGTGGACATGGATAAGGCTGAAAAAGACATCAAGCGTAAGGAAGGCATCATTCAAAGCATGACGCCGCTGGAGCGCCGCAAGCCTGAACTCATCAAGGCCACCCGCAAGCGCCGCATCGCCGCCGGATCCGGCGTGCATGTTCAGGAAGTCAACCGCTTGCTCAATGAATTCGAGCAGATGCAAGGCATGATGAAGAAGATGAAAGGCAGCGGGATGATGAAGATGATGAAGAAGATGGGCGGCATGAAGGGCATGCCCAAATTCTGATCACACCTGCCGTCATTTTGAATGATGAAATAAGGGTTTGCCGAAGCCAATACGTGTCCTAGGCGCTATGAAGAAAGTAGCAAATAGCAAATAATTTTGGGCGCCAGATCTGCGGACGCGCCAAGTGTGCACCTAAGCTGCAACAATTTCCTGTGTCACCACCTCACCGCGCAGCGACCGCATAGGTGCCTCGGTGATCCTGATATCCACCAGCTGCCCAATCAGGCGATCAGGCCCGGTAAACACCACAGGCCGATTGCATTCAGTGCGGCCAAACAAGGCATTCGGTGTTTTACGCGCCGGGCCTTCCACCAGCACGCGTTGCACGGTTCCCAGGCGGCTGGCGCTGATGGCTTCTACGCTCTGGTCAATCGCCGCTTGCAGGCGCTGCAGACGCGCCAGTTTGACGCTGTGCGGTGTGTCGTCCTTGATATTGGCGGCTGGCGTGCCGGGGCGCGGGCTGTAAATAAAGCTGAAGGAGGTGTCGTAACCCACGTCGTCAATCAGCTTCATCATCTTGTTGAAGTCGTCTTCGGTCTCGCCCGGAAAGCCAACAATAAAGTCGCTGCTCATGGCGAGGTCGGGCCGGATCGCTCGCAGTTTTCGAATCGTGCTTTTGTATTCCATCGCGGTGTAGCCGCGCTTCATGGCCATCAAAATACGGTCAGAGCCGTGTTGTACCGGCAGGTGCAGGTGGTTGACCAGCTTGGGCAGCTTGGCATAGGCGTCGATCAGGCTTTGCGTGAACTCGTTGGGGTGGCTGGTGACGTAGCGGATGCGTTCAATGCCGGGGATGTCGTGCACGTAGTCAAGCAGCGTGGCGAAATCGGCAATGTCTGTCGACGCGCCCATCTTGCCCCGGTACGCGTTGACGTTCTGGCCCAGCAGCGTGATCTCCTTGACGCCCTGGTCCGCCAGGCCGGCGACTTCAACCAGCACATCTTCAAACGGGCGCGAGACTTCTTCACCGCGTGTGTAAGGCACGACGCAATAGCTGCAGTATTTGGAGCAGCCTTCCATGATGGAGACAAAAGCGCTAGCGCCTTCAACTCGGGCAGGTGGCAGGTGGTCAAATTTTTCGATTTCCGGAAAGCTGATGTCGACCTGCGGCTTGCCCAGCCTGGCGCGTTTGGCCAGCAGATCAGGCAGGCGGTGCAGGGTTTGCGGGCCAAACACGACGTCCACATAGGGCGCGCGCGCAATGATGGCTGCGCCTTCCTGGCTGGCGACGCAGCCACCCACGCCGATCAACACACCTTTGGCTTTGAGGTGTTTGACGCGGCCCAGGTCGCTGAAGACTTTTTCCTGGGCTTTTTCACGCACCGAGCAGGTGTTGAACAAGATCAGGTCGGCCTGTTCCATGTCCTGTGTCGGCTCATAGCCCTCAGCGGCATGCAGCACATCTGACATTTTGTCCGAGTCGTACTCGTTCATCTGGCAGCCGAAAGTTTTGATAAAGACTTTTTTACTCATGATTTGCTACTAAAAATATAGCGACTAGCGCCCGTATTTGCTGCCGCAGGAGTCATTTTCATACTCAAAAACAGGGTGTTGCCGGGTCGGGGGCAACGACCTGTCATCAGGCGACTGGCACTGCTCAGGGCGTTGCCGGTGTGCTGCCTGTGATGAAATTGAAAATGGTGGCGTTGCCGCCCGCCCGCTTTTCCTTCAGCTCTTCGCTGTTGAGAATCCACACCTGATGGATCAGGCCGCTGCCCTCACGCAGGTAATTCACGGTCACGACCTGGCCGGCCAGTCGGGCAGACATCACCAGCGCGCCATTCTTGTCCCAGATGCGGGCCCCCGGTGAAAGCCGCTCGGCCTTGCCATTGAGGACGATCTCAGGATGGTTTTTGACCACCATCTCGCCGCGCAGAGCCGCTTTGGGGAACTCCCTGACGGAGGGTTTGACGTCGCTGGTCTGGGCATGGGTCGTCGGGCTAAGCATGCCAGCGCAGAAGGCGATCATCAAGGCGGCTATGCGAGGGGTGCAGCGGTTCATGGTGTTTGTCCAGAGGCTGAGAGATGTCAAATAAACATCAATTTAAAAAACAAAGCCCCGTAAGCGAGCCTACGGGGCTTGTCATGAAACTTTGGTGGTGATAGGTGGACTTGAACCACCGACATCAGCATTATGAATGCTGCGCTCTAACCAACTGAGCTATATCACCATCAACCCAAGATTATAGCGACTTACGGCTGTGTTTATCAAAGGTGCTTGAAGACGGCCTTGCGTTTGTTCAAAAACGCGTCCATGCCTTCTTTTTGGTCTTCGGTCGCAAACATGGCGTGAAATAGTCGGCGTTCAAACATCACACCGTCGCTCAAACCACTTTCGAACGCGCGGTTCACGGCTTCCTTGGCGGCCATCACGCAGATCTGCCCGTGGTCGCAGATCATCAGGGCGGCCCCGAGTGCTTCGTCCATCAATTGGTCTACCGGCACGACGCGGCTCACCAGCCCGGCGCGCTCAGCCTCTGCCGCGTCCATCATGCGGCCAGTCAGCGCCAGGTCCATGGCTTTGGACTTGCCGACGGCACGCGGCAGGCGCTGGGTGCCGCCGGCACCGGGGATGATGCCGAGTTTGATTTCGGGCTGGCCAAACTTGGCGTTGTCAGCGGCAATGATGAAGTCGCACATCATGGCCAGCTCGCAGCCGCCGCCCAGCGCAAAGCCACTGACAGCTGCAATCACCGGCTTGCGGATGCTGCGGATCTGCTCCCAGTTGCGGGTAATGAAGTCGTTGTTGTAAACGTCGGCAAAGCTGTACTGCGCCATAGCGCTGATGTCTGCACCGGCGGCAAAGGCCTTTTCGCTGCCCGTCAAAATCATGCAGCCGACGCCGGCATCTTGCTCAAAAGCTTTCAACGCCGCGGCCAGCTCGTTCATCAACTGGTCGTTGAGAGCGTTGAGCTGCTTGGGCCGGTTCAGCGTGATGATGCCGACTTTGCGGCTGTCTGGGCCTTCAGTGCGCGTCAAAATGGTTTCGTAAGTCATCGTTTGGTCCTAGTGGTGAGTGGCGTGAAGTCATGGGACTTGGGTGGCGGGCTTGGTAGATTTTTCTGGTGTCAGCCACCGCTCTATTTTTACCGCATCTTGCACGGCCAGCCGCCAGGTTGTCAGGGCCGGTGGCAGTTTGAGTTCGATTCGCAGCAGGCGTTTGTCGCGTGACACCAAAGCAGTTACTTTTTGGGCGTTACCCGCATACAGCAGCAGGTCGTCCAGGCGGCTCATGCGCCAGCCATTGGCGGCCGGTGCGGGGATTTTGTTTTTTGTTTTTTCAGCTGGCTCCAGTCCCAGCCATTCATCGCCTGGCGCAAACCCAGCGCGCTCGGCCGCGCCGCCGCGCAACACGGTTTTAACCAGCAAGCCCTGCGCCTCACTGACGCGCAGGCCCAGGCGGTGCGCCAACTGGGCGGGTTCTTCATGCACCGCTACGCCCTGGTGCGTCAGCAACTCTTGCAGCGGCAACTCGCCCGTGCCATGCACCCAACGCGCCAGTTCCGGCGCAAATGAACGCTTGCCCAATGTTTGCAGCACCTCGGCGATGTCGACCTCGCGCAGGGACCCGCCGCCGTGCTGAAAACAGCGTGACCACAGCGCACGCATCACTTCGTCCAGCGAGCTGTGGCCCTCGGCACGCAAGGTCAGGTCAAGGCACAAGGCCACAAGCGAGCCTTTGGTGTAGTAGCTCACCGTGGCGTTGGGCGTGTTTTCGTCCTGTCGGTAGTATTTGACCCAGGCATCAAAGCTGGCCTCAGCCACAGACTGCACCAGCCGACCCGGCGTCTGCATGACCTGGTTGATGGTTTTATTGAGCAGCTTTACATAGCCTGCGTTGTCGAGCAGACCGGCGCGGCGCAGCAGCAAGTCATCGTAATAGCTGGTAAAACCTTCAAAAAACCACAGCAGCTGGGTGTAGTTTTCACGGTCGTATTGGTAGACCTGGAACTCTGCAGGGCGCAGGCGTTTGACATTCCAGGTATGGAAATACTCATGGCTGATCAGGCCGCGTAGCGTGGTGTAGCCCTCGGACACTTTGGTGTCGCTGACGCGCGGCAGG
>JANXTM010000266.1 GCA_025352405.1 Polaromonas sp. | reverse complement strand
CATCAGCTCGCGGGCAAAGTTTTCATTGATGCGGCCAGCCGCGTTTTGGTCGTTGTCGAGGTAGCGCAGCATGACGGGATGCAGGGCAACGGCTTTGAGCAGATCACGAAACTTGCCCAAGGCTCGGGGTCGAATGGCCACGTCTTCGTAGTCGCCCAGCATGGGGCGGATGTTGCTCTTGTACTGAAACACGCTGAAGTGGTTTAGCCAGAACCAGGTCATTTGTTCCTGAATTTGATTGCTGGAATACAGGCCGCGCAAAATGTGCCGCGTGGCGGCTTCGCGGCCCAGGCGGTTCAGCTCTTGCTGATAGCTTTGCTGGGCGGCTTTTTTTTCATCGTCATTGGTCAGCGCATTCGCCTCTTTGTTTTTTTGCTCCAGCTCTTGCACCAGTTGCACGACAGGACGCTGGCTGATGGTCATGGCTTGAATTTGCGTGGTGACGGCTTCAGGCAACCTGGCGGGTGGTGGCCGCAACTGTTGCGCCAGATACGCATCAAAGCCTTTGGTGGCATGGGCCTCAACCAGGGAAGGAGACGCGCCCCAGCTCAAGCGGTTAAGCCACTTGTAGCCATCACCTGCAGTGGCTTGCGCAGTGGGTGCAGGTTTGTCAGGTGTTGGTTGGTCAGGCGCAGCACAGCCTGCCAATACAAAAACGAAGCACAGCAGGTGGGCAGCGAGCGCAGTAAGGCGATGACTTGTCATGCGGCAATTATGCGGCGCTGCACGGCTGGTCTGGCGAAAAAACACAAGCAGAAAAAAAGAAGCAATTGCTACAAATAAAAGAGCTGCTTGCGCCCGAATCCATTGGTCTACAGGCACTTTTAATACCTAAAATGACCTGAAAACACGTGTAAAGTGTGCTTTTAACGCATCCTAGGCTTATTTGGCTGCTGTGCTGCTCCAGCCACCGCCCAATGACTGAATCAAGGCCACGGCAGTAGTCTGCCGATCAGCTGTTGCCTGCACCAGCGCACGCCGGGCATTGAGTGCGGTGGCTTGCACGGTGATGACTTCGGTGTAGCTGACTTGCCCGCTGCGGTAGCGGTTCAGCACTTGCTGCTCGACCTGGTCAGCGGCGCTGGATGCCTGGGCACGCAGCCCTTGCTGGATTTGCAGCACGCGTGTAGCAGACAACTGGTCTTCAACATTTTGAAATGCTGTCAGCACCACCTGGCGATAGCGCGCCACGGTCTGGTCGTACGCGGCAGTTGCACCATCCACGCGAGCGTCCAGCGCGCCGCCTTTGAACAGCACTTGCGCTGCCGACAAACCCAGTGACCACAAGACAGCCGGTGCGCTGAACAAATCAGCCACACGACTGGCTGCTGTGCCAACAGATGCATTCAAACTCAAGCTGGGGTAATAGGCCGCTTTGGCCACACCGATTTGCTCGTTGGCACTCGCCATGCGGCGCTCTGCAGCGGCGATGTCGGGCCTGCGCTGGAGCAAGGTTGACGGCACGCCCACTGGCACGTCTGGCACGGTGGGTTTCCAGTCAGGCACGGCTGCCAGCGTGAAGTTGCCGGGGGCGCGCCCCACCAGCACGGCAATGGCGTGCTCCAGCTGGGCCCGCGTGCGCTGCAAGCCTGCATCGTCTGCCTTGGCGTTGGCCAGTTGGGTTTGCGCTTGCAACACATCGGTCTTGGCAGCAATGCCTGCGGTGTAGCGGTTTTGCGTGATCTCAAGCGCGCGCGCATAGCCTGCCAGGGTGCTGGCCAGCAAGGCTTTTTGCGCGTCTTGCTGGCGCAACGACAAATAGTTGACTGCCAGCTCACCCTGCGCTGATAACCGTGCCGTTGCCAGGTCAGCGGCACTGGCTGCTGCTGTGGCGGCCGCAGCGTTGGCGACGCTTTGCAAGCGGCCCCACACATCCGGCTCCCAGGCAGCGCCCAGACTGGCCTGGTAGTTGCTGCTGGTACGGTTGCCCGCAGCCACATTCGCGTTGGTGGTACCGCCGCCATTGCCTGAACGGCTTGCACCGCCATTCAATGTGACTGAGGGGAACAAGGCAGCGCGCTGTTCGGCCACCAGGGCACGCGCCTGCGCATACGCGGCCACGGCAGCGGCTACGTTCTGGTTCGACACCTCCACACGCGCCGCCAGGTCATTGAGAACGGGGTCATTGAACAACAGCCACCACGGCCCGCGCTCCAGCGCGTCGGCGGGCGCAGCAGTGACCCAGTCACCAGCTTCCTTGTAGGCACTGACTTCGGGTGTGCCGGGGCGCTGGTATGTTGGGCCAACGGCGCAGCCAGTGACCAGCAAGGCCAAAGCAACAGGGAAAAAAGGTTTAAAAGCGTAGGTTTGCATGGTCACCATTTCAGGAAGTTGCCCGGGCCAAATGCAGCTCATGCGTGCCGCGTCTGCGCAGCTTGTCCATCAGCACATAAACGACAGGGGTCGTCAAAAGCGTGAGTAGCTGGCTGGCGATCAACCCGCCAATGATCGCAATGCCCAGGGGTCGGCGCAGCTCGGCACCTTCGCCAAAACCAATGGCCAGCGGCAGCGCGCCCAGTATGGCGGCCAGCGTGGTCATCAGGATGGGGCGAAAGCGCAGCAGGCAAGCCTCGCGCACGGCATCAAGCGCGCTCAGGCCACGTGCACGTTCGGCATCAATGGCAAAGTCAATGATCAAAATCGCATTTTTCTTGACGATGCCAATCAGCAGGAAAACACCGATCAAGGCGATGATGGAAAAGTCGAGCTTGAAAATCATCAAGGCCAGCACCGCCCCCACACCCGCCGACGGCAAGGTGGACAGTACGGTGATGGGATGCACCAGGCTTTCATACAAAATGCCCAGCACGATGTAAATCACAATCAGCGCCGCCAGAATCAAAAGGGGCTGCTGGCCTTGCGATTCTTGCGCGGTACGCGCCGTGCCTTCAAAGCTGCCGCGCACGTTGTTGGGCAAGCCAATTTCAGCTTCGGCCTGCTTGACGGCAGCTTGGCCCTGCTGCAAGGTGCGCCCATCAGCAAGGTTGTACGACACCGTGGTGGCCAGTTCGCCGTCCTGATGGTTCACACTTGACGCTTTGGCGCTTTCAGAAAACCGGGCAATCGCCGACAACGGCACCATGGTGCTGCCTGTGTTGCTCAGGGCCTGGCCTGTGGATTGATCTCGCAACGCGGGATTGACCAGGCTGGCCGCATTGGCCACGCCCACGCCCGTTGCACGCGCTGGTACGTAAATATCATTCAGAGCCTCGGGGCTTTGCCTGAAGCGCGGAGCCACTTCCATGATGACTTTGTACTGGTTGATATCGCTGTAAATCGTGGCTACCTGCCTTTGACCAAAGCCGTTGTAAAGCGCGTTGTCCACATCGCGCGATGTGACGCCCAGGCGCGACGCACTGTCTTTGTCTACGGTGACCATTGTCTCCACGCCATTTTCTTGCTGGTCCGTGTCGACATCAGTCAGCGCGTCTTGCTGTTTCATTTGGTCGGCAAGTCGGGTGGCCCATTTGCGCAGGTCGGCAATGTTGTCGCTTTTCAAGGTGTACTGGTAGGTCGAATTGCTGTCACGTGCGCCGCCGCGCAGGTCTTGCACTGTGCCTAAAAACAGGCTGATGCCCGTGACCCGCGCAAGTTGCGGGCGCAGTCGTGCAATCACAGCCTGGCCGCCCACCGCGTCAGGCCGCTGCGCCAACGGCTTGAGGTTGATGAACATAAAACCGCCGCCAGCCCTGCCGCCGCCAGTAAACGCCACCACCGTTTCTACCGCAGGGTCAGCCCGCACGATGTCGGCCAGCTCCTTAAGCTTGCTTTGCATGGCTTGAAATGAAATGCTCTGGTCAGCCCGCAGGCCGCCATTGATTTGTCCCGTATCTTGCTGCGGGAAAAATCCTTTGGGAATTTTGATAAATAAATACACATTGATACCCACCACCGCCACGAGTGTCAGCACCACCAGCCAACGCATGTGCAGTGCCCAATCGAGGCTGACTTCATAAGTGCGCAATACGCGCTTGAAGCCACTGTCAAACCAGCGCGATACAACACCCGGCTTCTTTTGATTGAATGGCTTGAGCAACCAGGCACACATCATGGGCGTAGTGGTCAGGGAGATGACGAGTGAAATCATCACCGCAGCAGACAGCGTCACGGCAAACTCGCGAAACAAGCGCCCGACCTGCCCACCCATGAACAGCAGCGGAATAAACACCGCCACCAGCGACAGGCTGATCGACAGCACGGTGAAGCCAACCTCACGTGCGCCCAGCAATGCGGCCTTGAACCTGTCCATGCCAGCTTCGATATGGCGGCTGGTGTTTTCAAGCACCACAATCGCATCGTCGACGACAAAGCCGGTAGCCACCGTCAGCGCCATCAGGCTCAGGTTGTTCAAGCTAAAACCCAGTAAATACATCGCACCAAACGTGCCCAGCAAAGACACGACGGTTGCCACTGCTGGAATAAGCGTGGCGCGTGCGCTGCGCAAAAATGCGCTGACGACCAACACCACAAGTACGATAGAAATGAGCAATGTGATTTCAATCTCGCGCAGTGAGGATCGGATGGAGTTGGTACTGTCAGACGCCACTGACAACTTCACGTCTGGCGGCAACTGGGCTTGCAGCTCAGGCAACAAGTCGCGGATGCCATCGACCGTGGCAATCACATTCGCATCAGGCTGGCGACGTATCAGCACGATAACGGCGGCATCGCCATTGAAAAGCCCCAGCGTGTTGGTGTTTTCAGTGCCATCACGCACGTCGGCTACATCCTGCAACCGGACCGCTGCGCCGTTGCGCCAGGCGACAACCAGGCCTTGGTAGTCCGCCGCCTTCCGCCCGCCTGTGGCGGTATTGCCAACGGCGTAAATTTGCAGGCGCTGGTTTTTACCGTCGCTGTTGTCTTCAATCGCACCCTTGGGCCGGTTCGCATTGGATGCTTGCAAGGCCGCACGCACGTCCTCCGTGCTGATGCCGTAGCGGTTCAGTGCAAACGGCAGCAACTCCACCCGCACGGCGGGTAGAGAGCCACCACCCAATTCCACATCGCCGACGCCTGGTACCTGCGCGATTTTTTGCTGCAACAAGCTGGATACATCGTCGTAAATTTGCCCTGGCGTACGCACCTTGGACGTGAGCGCCAAGATCATGATGGGCGCCGCCGCAGGATTGGCTTTGCGGTAGGTCGGGTTGCTGCGCAGCGCAGCAGGCAAGTCAACCCGGCTGGCGTTGATAGCGCCCTGCACTTCGCGCGCAGCCGCGTCTATTTTGCGGTTCAGGTCAAACTGCAAATTAATACGGGTTTGGCCATTGCTGCTGGAGGACGTCATCTCATTGACGCCCGAGATCACGCCGAGCCGGCGCTCCAGTGGGGTAGCCACGCTCGATGCCATGGTGTCGGGGCTGGCACCGGGGATGGCAGCGCTGACAGTGATGACGGGAAAATCGACTTGCGGCAGTGGTGAGACTGGCAGGACGAAGAATGCGCCTATGCCAGACAGCGCCAGGCCAACAGTTAGCAGCACTGTGGCTACCGGGCGGCGGACAAAGGGTTCTGAGAGGTTCATTTGGCCTGTCTCAGAGAAGTATTTTTCAGGGAGCGCATTATTTGGAGGTAATGTGCTTGCATAGATTGCCAGGGGTTGCCCAGCAAACTCCGCAAGGAGAGCACGCTACTAATTAAATAGCACCGCCCCCCCGAACAACATGCCGCAGAGGCCAAAAACATACTCACCCCCCCTCACCACCACGCCGAACCCGCTTCCCCAACCGATCAAATCCTAAATAAATAACCGGCGTCGTGAACAAAGTAAGTATCTGACTAACCACAAGCCCCCCAAAAATAGCCAAGCCAAGCGGCCGACGCAGCTCCGCGCCTTCGCCCCAACCAAGCATCAAAGGCACAGCAGCAAACAAAGCCGCCAGCGTTGTCATCAAAATCGGACGAAAACGCAACAAGGCAGCCTGATGAATAGCTTCTTGCGCCGACTTGCCTTGTGTTCGCTCCGCATCAATGGCGAAGTCAATCATCATGATGGCATTTTTCTTGACGATTCCGATCAGCAAAATAATGCCAATGATGCCAATCACGCCCAAGTCTGAACCGCTGATCATCAACGCCAGCAAGGCACCCACACCGGCTGAAGGCAAGGTCGACAGAATCGTCAGCGGGTGAATATAACTTTCATACAACACACCGAGCACAATGTACACGCACACCAGCGCTGCCAGGATCAGCCACAGCTGGCTGGACAGCGATGTCTCATACGCACCAGACGCTCCCAGAAAGGTCAAACTCACACTGGCGGGCATGGCAATGTCTTTGACTGCTTGCTTGACGTCGTCAACCGCCCTTCCCAGCGACACGCCAGGGGCAGTATCAAAGCCCAGCGTAGTGGCCGGAAATTGGTCGACGTTGGTCACTTGCAGCGGCGCAGGCCGCTCGGTGATGGTGGCGATACTGGCCAGCGGCGTACTGCCACCAGTGCCCGTTTTGAGCTGCAAGCTGCCCAACGATGCAGCGCTTGTAAGCTGGTTCGGCAAAGCTTCCAGAATCACGCGGTACTGATTGGTTTCCGTAAAAATGGTGGACACAATGCGCTGACCAAAGGCACTGTAAAGCGCGTCGTCAATCGAGGCTGAAGAGATACCCAGGCGCGACGCTGTGTCGCGGTCGACCGAAACAAACACCGATGCACCGGTTGCCCCGGCATCGGTTGTCACATTGCGCACGCTGGTCAAACTGGTCATACGCTCGGCCAATTTTTTCGCCCACGCCACCACCACTTTGTTGTCCGAGCCTTCCATCGACACACGGAATTGAGTCGGTCCAGTCTCAGCATCAATTGTCAGATCTTGCGTCGGCTGTACGAACAAGGTGACACCCGCAATTTTGCTGGCACGCGCACGCAGCCTGTCAATGGTGGCCTGCTGGGGGGTAGAACGTGTTTTTCTCAGGTTGATCAGCATGCGGCCGGTGTGCAACATGGTGTTGTTGGCGGCGTCGACCCCGACGAATGAACTCAGACTTTCAACATCCGGGTCTTCGAGAATGGCGTTGGCGGCTGCTTGCTGCAGCTCGGCCATACGCGCATACGAAATCGATTGACTGGCCTGCACACGCGCTTGCAATTGGCCTGTGTCCTGTGTCGGGAAAAGTCCTTTGGGAATGACCACATACAGCAGCACCGTGAGCACCAGCGTTAAAAAAGCCACCAGCAGCGTCAAACCCTGGCGTTTGAGCACCCAGGTCAGCCCATGGTCGTAGCGAGTCATCACGCCACCAAAAAACTTTTGTAGTCTGCCATCTTCGTTTTTAGCTGGCACCTTCTTCAGCCACCGAGCGGACATCATGGGGACGAGGGTTAGCGACACCACAGCTGAAATCAAAATTGTGATCGCCAGCGTGACCGCAAACTCTCTGAACAGCCGCCCCACCACATCGCCCATAAAGAGCAAGGGAATCAACACTGCAATCAGTGAAACAGTCAACGAAATAATAGTGAAACCAATTTGTGCTGCGCCTGTGATGGCGGCTTGCATCGGCTCCATGCCCTCTTCTATGTAGCGTGAGATGTTTTCAATCATCACGATCGCATCATCAACTACAAAGCCGGTGGCAATTGTCAATGCCATCAGGCTCAAGTTGTTCAACGAGTAACCGAGCAGGTACATAGCGCCGCAGGTGCCAATCAATGAAATCGGTACAGCAAGGCTGGCAATGACGGTAGCGCGCAGGTTGTGCAGAAACGCAAATATCACCAACACCACAAGCAACACAGCCAACAAGAGTTCAATCTCTACATGCAACACGGATGCCCGGATACCAGTAGTGCGGTCACTCAATACATCGACGTTAAGCGACGCGGGCAAGCCAGACTGCAGCTCGGGCAAACGCGCCTTGATGGCATCGACCGTGGCAATAACATTTGCGCCTGGCTGGCGCTGCACATTCAGGATGATCGCAGGTTTGAGACCAGACCAGGCGCCGAGCTTCACGTTCTCTGCGCTGTCAACGACCTGCGCGACATCCGCCACGCGCACAGCGGCACCATTTCGATAAGCAATGATGAGACTCTTATAGTCAGCAGCGGCCACCAGCTGGTCGTTTGAATTGATAGTGTAGGCCCGGCTGGGCCCGTCAATACTGCCCTTGGCCGCATTGGCATTGGCTGCTGCGATAGCTGTGCGAAAAGCATCCAGCCCCAAACCGTAAGAAGCCAGCGCCCGTATGTCTGCCTGAATTCGCACCGCAGGCCGCTGCCCACCGCTGAGCGTGACCAGGCCCACGCCATTGACCTGGCTGATTTTTAAGGCAAGCCGGGTGTTGACGAGATTTTGTACCTCGGTAAGCGGCAGCGTGTCGGACGTGATGGCCAACGTCAGCACAGGCGCATCTGCCGGGTTAACTTTGGCATAGACCGGTGGCGCTGGCAAATCTGCCGGCAGCAGCGAAGCGCCTGCGTTGATGGCGGCCTGCACTTGTTGCTCGGCTATGTCGAGCGCCAGACCCAGGCCAAATTGCAGTGTGATGACAGACACACCGGCTGCGCTGGTTGAACTCATGCGCTGCAAACCAGCCATTTGGCCGAACTGGCGCTCTAACGGAGCAGAGACCGTTTGCGCCATCACCTCGGGGCTTGCGCCGGGGTACAGCGTTTGCACCTGAATGGTAGGGTAATCAACTTGCGGCAGGGCTGCCAGAGGCAAAAACCTGAAACCCATCAACCCAGCCAGCACGATGGCCAGCATCAGCAATGATGTCGCCACTGGGCGAAGAATGAAGGGGCGCGAGGGACTCATGGGACTTCCGGCACTCATTGTGCGGGGCGCTCACCGCCGCCCTGTCCACCGTCCTGCCTTCTTTTCACCATGGCTTGCCAGCGATCAAGTGCTTCTGGATCGCCGTTGTCGAGTTTTTCAATAAATTTCTTGCGCCGTTCAAGCGCCACCGGGTCATCTTTGACCTGTTCGAGCATGCGCTGGCGCTGCTCGGACGATGGACCCTTGGATGTTTTGGCATCTGGCGTGGCAGCCGGCAGGGCGGGCATGACCGCTGAAGCCGCAGCAGGCAACGCTGCCGTGACAGGCGCTGGTTTGTCCGCTGGGGCCGATGGAGACGCTGCAGGCGCCGACGCATTGCTGGCGGCACCCTGCGCCGCACTGGCTCCCTGACGGCGACCACCAGCACCGCGCGGCGCGTCTCCGGCCAGCGTCACGCGCGATCCGTCTTTGAGTCGATCGGCGCCTTCGGTGATCACCTGCTCACCGACTTTCAGGCCCGAAGCAATCACGATTTTTTCACCGGTGGCCTGGCCACGCGTGACGGGCCGGACGGACACCGTACGTTCCGCCGTGTTGAGGACATACACGAAATCGCCACTGCCGCCCAGACGTACAGCCGTCACCGGGACAACGACGGCATTGTCAATTGATTTAATGCGCAACTGCACGTTGACAAACTGGTTGGCAAAAAGAGATGCGTCACTGTTTGCAAAGCGTGCCTTGGCTTTTACCGTGCCCGTGGTGATATCAATCTGGTTGTCCAGCGATGAAAAAGTGCCGCTTCCCAGTGCCTTGGTGCGTGTTCGGTCAAAAGCCGTCACCTGCATCTCGCCACTTACCGCGTTCATTACATCGCCTACCCGGTCTTGCGGTACAGCAAACACCACGTCCATCGGCGTGACCTGTGTGATGACCGCCACCCCATTGACATCACTGCTGCTGATGGTGTTGCCTACATCGACGGTACGCAGGCCCACACGGCCGCTGATGGGTGCAGTGATCCGCGTGTAGCCAAGGTTAAGCTGGGCCACCCCGACGGCCGCGGTGTCTACCATGACCGTGCCTTCAAGCTGCTTGACAAGTGCAGCTTGTGAATCAACTTCCTGACGGGCAATCGAGTCTTGCTCCAGTAATGTTTTAAAGCGTGCAAGCGTGACCCTGGCGCTTTCAAGTTGCGCAGCATCGCGCTGGCGCTGGCCAGTGGCCTGGGCCAGCGCCAGTTCAAACTGACGCGCATCAATGGTCGCCAGCAGCTCCCCGGCACGCACCATTTGGCCTTCTTTAAAGAGCACTTTCTCAAGCACACCCGACACCTGCGGGCGTACCCTGGCGGTGGCCAGCGGCGTCACGGTGCCCAGTGCATCCAGGATGACTGGAATGCTGGCGCGCTCAGCGGTGGCGACGCCGACAGTACTGCCACCTCTGCCAGCGCCGGGCCCGCCTGACCCACCCGGCCCACCGAAACTGGCCGTGGCAGCCGGCCGTGTCAGGTACCAGGTCAACCCGCCCAGACCGGCAAGCACCAAAATAGCTACCACGCTACCTGCCCACTTCGCACGGCGACTGACGGAAACGCCCAAAGCATGTCGGGCAGGTCTGTCAGCGCTTGAAGATTGCGCTTCGTCTGGCGGGTTCATCAGGCGTCCTTGGGAAAAATGGTCTTGGCGCAAGGCGCAGGGCAGCGCTCACCGAAAATTATCACTGCTTCAGGTTACAGCGTATCGACATGGAGCAAGAAAACCTGACGTAAAAGTCCCGTAAAGAAGGTCTTGTTCCCGCTGAAAGCAGGAACAAGCAACGCAGTTATCGTTTTTGACAGCAACTGGTTTTATCTCAGCGGAATTTTTATAGTCCGGTCAACCGCCACCGCTGTCACGCTGTTTTGCGGTGAACCTTCAATCACGCGGTCCGCGTAAGTCAGGTAGACCAGCGTATTGCGCGCAGCATCGACCATTCTGACGACACGAATTTTCTTGAACACAGGTTATTATGCGCTCGCTCATAACCTCTTCCTGCTGTTCAAGCGGTTTGAAGAATGTGATGGCACCTGTCTGGCGACAGGCAATCGACGCTTCCGACTTGTCCTCTGCCAAGCCCAAAGCACCTTTATAACCACCTGTTTTGGCGCGCGACACATAGCACGTCACGCCACCGACGTTAGGGTCGTCGTACGCATCGACCACAATTTTGTGATTAGGGCTAAGCAGCTTGAACACCGTATCCACCTCGCCAATCTGCTCAGCCATCGCACGGGACAAACCGAACATGAGAAACAACACAACCAGCAGCGGCAAAACTACCGCGCAAACTGTTTTTTTATTCAAAGCCATTCCTTAAAAACCATAGCGTACACGCGCTGCGGACCGATGTACTTTTTCAGGGCGCAGTGTGGTTTTCCACATCACATATGGACGTAAAAGTACTATATTGACGCTATTCATTGATAACTCGCATCACTTTGATGCCTACTCCTCATGGTTACCCCCGCAAAACTCCCTCTTTATCGCTCACTTTACTTTCAGGTGGTGTGCGCTGTCATTGCTGGTGTGGCTCTCGGTCACCTTTACCCTGCCGTGGGGGCCGATATGAAGCCGCTGGGCGATGGCTTCATCAAGCTGATCAAAATGATCATTGCGCCCATCATCTTTTGCACGGTGGTAATCGGCATTGCGGGCATGGAAGACATGAAAAAAGTCGGGAAAACCGGTGGCCTCGCACTGCTTTACTTTGAAGTTGTCAGCACGATCGCATTGATCATCGGTCTGGTGCTGGTCAATGTATTTCAGCCAGGTGCTGGCATGAATATTGATGCCTCCACCCTGGACACCAAATCCATTGCCGCCTATACCGGCCCGGGCAAAATGGTGGGGACCACCGACTTTATTCTCAACATCATTCCAGCCACACTGGTGGATGCATTTGCAAAAGGCGAGATTTTGCAGGTGCTGCTGATTGCCGTGTTGTTCGGCTTTGCGCTGCACCGCTTTGGTGGCCGGGGCACGATGGTGTTCGACTTCATTGAAAAAGTTTCCCACGTGCTGTTCACCATCGTCGGTTTCATCATGAAGCTGGCACCGATTGGCGCGTTTGGTGCCATGGCCTTCACGATTGGAAAATACGGTGTGAGCAGCCTGTTTTCACTCGGAAAACTGATGGGCGCTTTTTACCTGACCTGCCTGATATTCATCTTTTTGGTACTTGGCCTGATTGCCCGTTTTCATGGTTTCTCCATCTGGAAGTTCATCAAGTACATCAAGGAAGAACTACTGATTGTGCTGGGCACGTCGTCGTCTGAATCAGTGCTGCCGCGCATGATGGAGAAGATGGAAAACCTGGGCGCCAAAAAGACAACCGTCGGCCTGGTGATTCCAACTGGCTACTCCTTCAATCTGGATGGCACCGCCATTTACCTGACGATGGCAGCGGTTTTCATCGCGCAGGCCACCAACACGCCGATGACGCTGACGCAAGAGCTGACGCTGCTGGCCGTGCTGCTGCTGACGTCCAAAGGCGCAGCGGGCGTTACAGGAAGCGGTTTTATCGTGCTGGCGGCCACGCTTTCGGCGGTCGGGACGGTGCCCGTGGCCGGGCTGGCACTGATTTTAGGCATTGACCGCTTCATGTCAGAAGCACGGGCCTTGACCAACCTGATCGGTAATGGCGTCGCCACGCTGGTGGTTGCCAAATGGACGGGCGATCTTGACGTTGACCGCATGAATGCGGGTCTGAACAACGAGACGTGGGTAGAGGCCCAGGAACCTGAAGTGCTGCTGGACAAAAAGACCGCACATATGGCTGGCCCAGGCCCACACTGAGGCCGCGCACCAAAGGCAGTTAGCAGACAGTAAAAAGGCCCTTTTCAGGGCCTTTTTATATGGGGCTAACATCGCCCCAGTTATGCGTTTATCGTGCGCCGCGCTGGGCTGGACCTGCGCCCGGTCCGGGTCCACGACCAGCAATATGCCGGAAGGTGATGCGGCCCTTGCTGAGGTCGTAGGGCGACAACTCAAGCGAGACTTGGTCACCCGCCAGAATGCGGATATGGTTTTTGCGCATCTTGCCAGACGTATAGGCCACTAGTTTGTGACCGTTGTCCAGCGTGACGCGAAAACGTGAGTCGGGCAAGACCTCGTCGACCAGCCCGTGCATTTCAATCAGTTCTTCTTTAGCCATAGATGTATTGTCCTTGAAAATTTCTTGAAAATGGTTTTGCGCTGAACTAGAAAATTCAAACGCAAACGGGGGCCGAGCGTTCCTTGATCCAGCCCAGCGCATGCTCGGTGGCGTACTGCAGCGCAGAAGCCGCGCTGTCAAAAAGCCCCGAGAAACGCAGCACGCGATCGTGCGTGGCGCTGCCACGACCGGAACGGATGGAAACAGACGCGGCGTAGCCGCCTGCGTCTAAAGGCTTGGCAAGCGGTGAGACAAGGTATTTGCCCACCGCAATATTATTTTGATGAAGAGTCATAAAAGTCTGTGCCGGAAAACCTGTGCCAAATTGGCGAACACGGCATTGCGGCTTGATAAATCGAAAAAACAGGAAAAACAAACGGCTTGGTACTACCAACCTGGTATGCCAAGCCAACGGTTATTCGGTTTCTACCGACAAAGCCCCTGAAGGGGCTGAGTTGATTGAGCCTTGAGTGGGCACCGTTGAGGGAGGTGCTCGCCGCAAATACTGCCATGACCGCTGTGCCAGGAGGGTTCAGCGCCGTATGGAGGCACTGAAAACGCTGGGAGCCAATGGGAATATAGGTGAGTCGGGCTCTGAGAAGCGCCGCATTTGGGGGCGAAGCAGCATGTCAAAAAGCTTCGTTTCAAAACGCTGATGCGTGACCGAACTTCCTATTATAGCGCGAAACCAGTCATTGCGTTGAAAACCGCGCTTCATTCCATTTTCAAAGCATTCCTGTCTAGGCGTCGAGCCGCAGGCAGTGCTGTAGCACGGCAAGGCGAGACAACAACGACAGGGATGGTTTGGAAATGGAATCAGCCTTCAAACTGGGGGTGTAGCTGCTTGATACGGTTCATGGCCATGCCCGCCGCAGCGGTGCGGGTTTCAACGCCCAGCTTGGCGTATATCCGCTCAAGGTGTTTTTTGACGGTGGCCGGGCTGGCACCCAGAATGTCGCCGATATCGCGGTTGATTTTGCCCTTCACCACCCAGTACAGCACCTCGGCTTCTCTGGCGGTGAGCTTGAAGCTCAGGCTCATGGCGCCCACCACGGCGTCTTCGGAAATCTCGCGCATCACGATCAGCCAGTCACCGGCCCCACCGCCTGCGGCATCGTCGCCCTCTCCATCCCCGGTCTGTTGATGCAGCATGAATGTCAGGCGCCGCTGCCCCAGCTCAACCGACAGGCGGGGCGGCTCGATCTGGCGCTGGGCGTCCTGCACATGGCGGCGCAACCAGGTCAGCACGGGCTCCGGCGTTTGCGGCGCTGACGTGCCGTAGTAACGCATCAGCAACTCACGCGCCAGCGGCGTTTGCCAGATCAGCTTGCCGTCCTGTTCACCGTTTTTACCTGTGAGCCGCACAGTGATGCTTGCGTAGCCAAATGCATCCAACGCATTGCGCGCCTGTCCCGCCTGGCGCGCTTCCTGGCGGGCGCGGCGCGCTCCCTGAAGATGCACGCCCATACGGGCCATGACTTCCTTGGGCTTGATCGGCTTGGTCACATAGTCGACACCGCCCGCCTCCAGCGCAGACACCAAGTATTCCGTCTCCGTGAGGCCGGTCATGAAGACGATGGGAATGTGCGCTGTCTCGCGCATGGCCTTCAGACGCCTGGCCACTTCAAAGCCGTCCATGCCAGGCATCATCGCATCGAGCAAAATGATGTCGGGCACAGCTTGCCTTGCGCGCTGCAAAGCGGCTTCACCATTGGTGGCCACCAGCACGGTATAGCCTGATTCGTCCAGCGCATCGTGCAGCACCGACAGGTTGTCGGGCACATCGTCGACGATCAACACCACATCGCTGTTGGCCCGGTCCAGCGTGCTGCTCAGGCTGGTGCCCGGCAGGCCGTTCACACGGCTGACTTCAGGTGTTGTGCGCATGGTCAGTCTTCTGTTCTGTGAGCTGGCGGCTCATCGCCTCAAACTGAAATTGCCTTGCCTGCACACGCATGTCTTCCACAAAGCCGGTGGTGGCAGGCTGCTGCTTTTCGATGTCAGCGAGTTTGTTCATGATGCCCCGGTAAAACCCGAGGTTAACAACTTCCAGCAGGGCCGCAAGCTGGACCGCGTCGGGCAACACACGTGCAAGCACAGCTACTCCGGGCACTGCCGGTGTTGCCGCCTCTGATGCCGACTCTTCAATCCAGCTCAATGCCAGACGCTTTTCGAGCCAGTCAATCAACTCTGTGTGACGGTAAGGTTTGACGATGAAATCTTCAGGCCGTATGCCGACGTCATTGCTGAGGCCTTTGTCAAACGCATTGGCCGACACAATGGCCAGATGAATGCCGGTGTGCCCGCTGGCCTTGATGCGACGCAAGGTTTCCCAACCGTCAATGCCAGGCATGGCGAGGTCCATGAAAATCACGTCGGGCTGGTAACCGGCAGCGAGCAGGTCCAGGCAATCGTGGCCGCTGGCAGCCACGCGCAATTCAAACCCTATGGGCGTGAGCAGTTGCACCATCAATTCACGGTCAGGCTCTTCGTTGTCGACCACCAACAGCTTGCGGCGTACGCCAGCGTAGTCACGCGGCTGGCGCCTGGCGGGCTTGGCAGACCGGGTGTTGGTGCCCTGCAGCACAGCCGACAAGCCGTGTACCTCCGGCAAAAACAGGCGGATACGAAACACCGACCCCTGGCCCGGCGTGCTGACAACCGTCATCTCGCCGCCCATCAGGTCGGTCAGCATTTTAGCGATCGTCAGGCCCAGACCTGCGCCAGGTGTGCCCACGCCGGTCTGATCGCTGTGGCTAGTTGCGCCGCCGCGTGCAAAAGGCTCAAAGATTTGCGCCATTTCCAGCGTGCTCATGCCGGGGCCGGTGTCTTCAATGTCCACGTAAGCCATCTCGCGGGCGTAGCGAAGCCTGAAGGTCACCTGCCCACGCGCCGTGAACTTGATGGCATTGCCCAGCAGGTTGATGAGAATCTGCCGGACACGCTTTTCATCGGCCCGCACCAGGTCGGGCAGGTTGCCGTTGGCCGCAAACACAAAGCCCAGGCCCTTGGCAGCGGCCTGCAACTCAAACATGCCCGCCACCTCGTGCACACAGTCGGCAAACTGCATGGGCCGGACATTCAGCGTCAGCTTGCCGGCTTCGATGCGGGCCATGTCCAGCGTGCCCTCAATCAGCGACAGCAAATGCTCGCCACCCCGCCTGATCACGTTCACGGCCTGCTTGCGGTGCGGCGGAATCGAGGCGTCCTCGCCCATCAGTTGCGCGTAACCCAAAATACTGTTGAGCGGCGTGCGCAGCTCATGGCTGATGGCGCTGATGTAGCGGCTCTTGGCCTGGTTGGCCAGGTCGGCGACCCGTTTGGCCTGCTGCAATGCCTCGTCGGTTTGCCGGTGCGAGTCGATCTCACGCATCAGAAGATGGGTCTGGCGATTCGATTCTTCCTGCGCCACCTGACGGCTTTTTTGCGCCAGCACCAGCCACCACGCCACCAGCCCGGCGGTGACCAGCAGCGCCATATAAGCCTTTAAAAACCCGGAGCGCAAGGCTGCCTCGGGCGCTTCCAGAAATTGCACCTCGGTGGCGCTGAGCGCCAGCGCGCGCAGCTCCTGGTGGTAGAGCAAGCCGAACACGCTGGCCAGCAGCGGCACGATGATGAGCATGAGCAGCAAAAAGTGGCCCAACCCAGTGTCAAGGTAGGGCCAGGTGCGGCGCGGCAGCAGCCAGCGCAGCGCCGCAGACCACTGGGCCGACAGGCTGGCGTACGGCTTGCACAGGTCACCGCAGCGGGCATCAAGCGTGCAGCACAGTGAGCAGATGGGCCCCTGGTAAGCCGGACAATGGGCCATGTCCGGGCCTTCGTAGTCGCGCTCGCAAATCACGCATTTTTGAGTGCTGTAGCGCTTGTAGCCGCCTGATCCGCCCGACTGCGGACTGCGAGCAACGTAGTACTTGCCCTTGGTGGCCCATGCGATCAGCGGCGCAACCACAAATGCCGTACCCATGGCAATCACCGCCGAAAACGCCTGCGCCATGTCGCCGTACATCCCCAGATGGGCTGTCACCGATAGGCCGGATGCAAGCGCCATCGCGCCCACGCCCACCGGGTTGATGTCGTACAGGTAGGCGCGCTTGAACTCGATGCCCGGCGGCGACAGGCCCAGCGGCTTGTTGATCACCAGGTCAGCCACCACGGCCATGACCCAGGCAATAGCAATGTTTGAATACAGCCCTAGCACGTCGCCCAGCGCCTGAAACACATTCATCTCCATGAGCATGAAGGCGATCAGGGTATTAAAGACCACCCACACCACCCGGCCAGGGTGACTGTGCGTGATGCGCGAGAAAAAGTTGGACCACGCCAGCGAACCGGCATAGGCATTGGTCACATTGATCTTGATCTGGGAAATCACCACAAACAGCGCGGTGGCGGCCACCGCCATGCCGTAATTCGGAAACACGTACTCATAAGCCGCCAGATACATCTGGCTCGGGTCCACGGCGCGGTCGGGCGGCACCATGTTTGAAATAGCCAGGTAAGCCAGCAACGCGCCGCCCAGCATTTTGATCACACCCAAAAATACCCAGCCTGGCCCACCGACCAGCACACTGGCCCACCAACGCCAGCGGTTGGCTTTGGTCTGCACCGGCATGAAGCGCAAATAGTCAGCCTGCTCCCCCATTTGGGTAATAAGTGCGATGCCCACGGTTAAAGCCGCACCAAAAAAGTGCAAATTAAATTCACTGCTGCCGCCCTTTTCACCGACATAGTGCAAAACACCGGAAAAAGCCCCGGGGTTACGGACCAGCACATAGATAAAGGGCACCACCAGCATCACCAGCCACAAGGGCTGCGTCCAGACCTGCAGCCGGCTGATGGCCGATACACCGTGCGTGACCAGCGGAATCACCACCAGTGCGCAAATCAGGTAACCCCAACTGGGCGGAATGCCGAGTGCCAGCTCAAGCGCATAGGCCATCACGGCAGCCTCCAGAGCAAAGAAAATAAAGGTGAACGAGGCGTAGATCAGCGAAGTAAGCGTCGAGCCGATGTAGCCAAAACCGGCACCCCGTGTCAGTAGATCCATGTCGACGCCGTAACGCGCGGCGTAAATGCTGATGGGCAGACCGGCCAGAAAAATGATCAGCCCAGTCGCCACAATTGCCCAAAACGCATTGGTAAAACCGTATTTGACCAGCAGCGTAGCACCGACCGCCTCCAGAATCAGAAACGAAGCTGCGCCAAACGCCGTGTTGGCTACCCGCCATTCAGACCATTTGCGAAACCGCTGCGGCGTGAAGCGCAGCGCGTAGTCTTCCATCGTTTCGCTGGCCACCCAGCTGTTGTAGTCACGCCGAATCTTAATGATGCGCTGCACGGGCTCACCAGACGCTGTCGCTGGCGTCATGGGGTTGGGCGTGGGTGCGGCGTTCAAGGGATTTTGGGCGGGTGGGTACGGCAATTGCAGCAGTTTTTATGCCAAGTGCAAATCACGCCAGTTTTCTATCGGGGTGTGCGGCAACCGTTTAAATACTATTAAAACAATAGCTGGTAGCGCCCGTATTTACTGCCGATACAGCTCATTTCGTTTCAAATAGTGACGACTGTCAAGGGCCTTGGCTGGTGCTTGCCATGCTACGTGGATGCAACCGTCTGCACGACACGATAAAACCTGTACCGTACAAATGGCATTGTTTTTGCAAGTTAATGTCGGTGTTGTTGATGCAATTGACAGACTAAAAGCTTAAAGCTCCCCGCAGAAGCATTCCGAAAGACAGGCCATGGAACTGACCCCGCGCGAAAAAGACAAGCTACTTATTTTTACAGCCGGGCTGCTGGCCGAGCGCCGCCGGGCACGTGGCCTGAAACTGAACTATCCCGAGGCTATGGCCTTCATCAGCGCCGCCGTGATGGAGGGCGCACGTGACGGCAAAACCGTGGCCCAGCTCATGAGCGAGGGGCGTTGCCTGCTGAGCCGCGCCGATGTGATGGACGGCATTGCAGAGATGATTCCCGATATTCAGGTCGAAGCCACTTTCCCCGACGGTACCAAGCTGGTCACCGTTCACCAGCCCATTGTTTAACGTCGTCACGCCATGAAAAATTTGAATGCTCTTAAAATAATAGCGCCTGGCCCTCGTATTTTATGCCCTAGCACCGTATTTACTGACACTAATCAAGGGCGGTACTCGCCGGCACGTCACAGACCCCTAAGGGTTTGTGATCGTGGTTGCCATAGCCGTGTGACTGTTGCATGGTCTAAAGTGAGGCCCGCATGACTCCCGGCGAATTGTTCACCGACAGCCCCCACGCGGACCACCACCCCCTCAACACGGGGCGATGCACCTTAAGCATCGTGGTTCAAAACACATCAGACCGCCCGATTCAGGTCGGCTCCCACTACCACTTCGCCGAAACGAACGCTGCCCTGGATTTTGAGCGTGATGCGGCGCGCGGCATGCGGCTGAATATTGCGTCCGGCACCGCGGTGCGGTTCGAGCCGGGCCAGCAGCGCACAGTGGAGCTGGTTGACTTTGCCGGCGAGCGCAAAGTTTACGGCTTTCGTGGCCTCGTCAATGGACGAATCGACGCAAGCGATGACTCGGGAATTGACCCAAACGTCAAGGGAGCTTTTTAATGGCAACCATCGGCAGGCGTGCTTACGCAGAAATGTTTGGCCCCACCGTGGGCGACCGCTTGCGGCTGGCCGATACCGACCTGCTGGTCGAAGTCGAAGCAGACTACACGCTGCGCGCTGGCAGCTACGGTGAAGAAGTCAAGTTTGGCGGTGGCAAGACCATTCGCGACGGAATGGCGCAGTCGCAAAAAACTCGCGATGGAACAGGAAACGGCTCCGACGGCGGGGGCGCCGTCGATTGCGTGATGACCAACGCCCTCATCCTCGACCACTGGGGCATTGTCAAAGCCGACATTGGCCTGAAGGGCGGGCGTATCGCTGCCATTGGCAAAGCCGGCAACCCCGACGTGCAGCCCGGTGTCGACATCATCATCGGCCCAGGCACGGAAGTCATCAGCTGCGAGGGCATGATCGTCACCGCAGGCGGCATTGACTCGCATATTCACTTTATTTGCCCGCAGCAGATTGAAGAAGCGCTGGCGGCCGGTATCACGACCATGCTGGGCGGCGGCACCGGCCCGGCCACTGGCACCTTTGCCACCACTTGCACACCTGGCCCCTGGAACATCGAACGTATGTTGCAGGCCGCAGACGCCTTTCCCATGAACCTGGGTTTTCTGGGCAAGGGCAACAGCACCCTGCCCGCTGCGTTACATGAACAAATCAACGCAGGCGTCATCGGCCTGAAACTGCACGAAGACTGGGGCACAACCCCCGCAGCCATCAGTAATTGCCTCGATGTTGCGGAAGAAACCGATACCCAGGTCGCCATCCACAGCGACACGCTCAATGAGTCGGGTTTCGTTGAGAACACGATTGCCGCGACCAAAGGCAGAGGCCTTTGCGCGTTTCACACTGAAGGCGCAGGCGGTGGCCACGCGCCAGATATTTTGCGGGTGGTAGGCGAAGCGAACTTTTTGCCCAGCTCCACCAACCCAACCATGCCCTACACCGTCAACACGCTGGACGAGCACGTCGACATGCTGATGGTCTGCCACCACCTTGACGCAAGCATTGCCGAAGACCTGGCTTTTGCTGAAAGCCGTATCCGCAAGGAAACCATAGCCGCTGAAGACGTGCTGCATGACCTTGGCGCCATCAGCATGATGAGCTCGGACAGCCAGGCCATGGGCCGTGTGGGCGAGGTCATCATCCGTACCTGGCAGGCGGCGCACAAGATGAAGCAGCAGCGCGGAAAACTCGATGGCGACACCGACCGCAATGACAACTTTCGCGTCAAGCGCTACATCAGCAAATACACCATCAACCCGGCCATTGCCCACGGCATCGCGCATGAAGTGGGTTCGGTTGAAGTGGGAAAATGGGCCGATCTGGTGGTCTGGAAACCGTCATTTTTCGGCGTCAAGCCATCCGTCATCCTGAAAGGCGGTTTTATCGCCATGGCCGCCATGGGCGACCCGAACGCATCCATTCCGACTCCACAGCCGGTGCATTACCGCCCCATGTTCGGCGCTTTTGGTGGCGCCATCGCCAAAGGCTCGCTGACCTTTGTGTCGCAAGCCGGGTTGGCGGCGGGCATTAAAGACAGATTTGGTCTGGCCAAAGGTTTAAGTGCGGTAAAAAACATACGCGGCGTGCGCAAGCAGCACATGGTTCACAACGCCTACCTGCCCAAAATGGAGATTGATCCGCAAACCTACGCGGTGCGCGCTGACGGGCAGTTGCTGACCTGCGAGCCTGCGACCAGCTTGCCGATGGCGCAGCGTTATTTCCTGTTTTGAGTTTTATTCACGTTTTATTTTGAAAGATTAAATGCTTCAGGTTTCCAAAGTTATTTCGCTGGGTGCAGGCCTGGCGCCTGTCCTCGTCAAACGAGCTTCAACCGTTGAGCTCGACTGGGATATCCGCCAGAAAAGCCGCTTTGACTGCACCGACTCATTGGGCCGCCCAATAGGTGTTTTTTTGCCGCGCGGGACCCTGGTGCGCGGTGGCGATGTACTACTTGCCGAAGACGGCTCCATGGTCAAAGTGGTAGCTGCACCGCAGGCCGTGCTGCGCATCACGGCCTGTGCAGCGCACGGTACAGCGTTTGACCTGCTCAGGGCCGCCTACCACCTGGGTAACCGCCATGTGCCGATCGAGCTCAAACCCGACCACCTGAAAATCGAACCAGACCATGTACTGGCCGACCTGTTGCGGGCCATGCACCTGATCGTCCATGAAGCCCTGGAGGCATTCGAACCAGAAGGCGGCGCATACAGTGCGTCTGGCGCGGGTGGACACGCACATGGCCACGCCCATGACGATGCCCACGCGACCGCGCCCGCGCCAGCGGTTGAGGCGGTGCATGTGCACGGCCCGGACTGCAATCATGGCCACGACCATGGGTATGACCACGCCAAAGAGACCAAGCCCGTGGCAATCCAGATTCATAAACACAAGCCGCATAGCCACTGAACCTGCAGCAAAACATGTTGACCCAGCCCGTTGGCGTGCTTTCAGCGTCCAGCCTGATCCAGTTGATCTGGCTGGCCTCACCCGCCCTCCCGGTTGGGGGGTTTTCTTACTCCGAGGGGCTGGAGATAGCGGTAGAGCGTGCTGGCGTAACGAATGAAAGAACGGCCAGCGACTGGCTTGAAGACCAGCTTCACCTGACACTTGCACGCGCAGACCTGGCGGTGATTGCCCAAGCCATCCCGGCTTGGCGCAGCGAAGACTTTGACCGCATCCGGCAGCTTAACGACTGGGTGCTGCAAACTCGCGAAACCAGCGAGCTGCGCGCGCAAACCGAACAAATGGGGCGCTCCCTGCTGGCGTGGCTACACAACCACGAGGGCGCTAACCTGGCACACCTTCAGGCCTGCACCGACCTGCCACCAACGTACCCAGTCGCTTTTGCATTGGCCGCATCGCAAACGCAGGCTGGCGTACGCGACTGCTTGCTGGCCTACGCTTTTGGCTGGGCCGAAAACATGGTTCAAGCCGCCCTTAAATCAGTCCCGCTCGGACAAAGCTCAGGCCAACGCATCCTCGCACGGCTGGGTGGAGGTATTCCCGCTGCAGTGGAGTTGATCATGCTATTGCCGGACGACGCGCGCCAGGCGTTTTCACCGATGCTGGCGATTCTTTCTTCCCAACACGAAACCCAATATTCAAGGCTATTTCGCTCATGAGCACACACCACACGCTTCATCACATTCCTAACCGCACCAAAAAACTTCCGCCCTTGCGCGTGGGCATAGGCGGGCCTGTTGGCTCGGGTAAAACCACGTTACTGGAAATGCTCTGCAAGGCCATGAAGGATAAATATGACCTGGTCGCCATCACCAACGACATCTACACCAAGGAAGACCAGCGCATCCTCACCGACAGTGGCGCGCTCGATGCCGAACGCATCATGGGCGTCGAAACTGGCGGCTGCCCCCACACCGCTATCCGCGAAGACGCGTCCATCAATCTAGAAGCCATTGACCGCATGCTGGTGGATTTCCCCAACGCTGATGTCGTGTTTGTCGAGTCAGGTGGCGACAATCTGGCGGCGACATTCAGCCCCGAGCTCAGTGACCTGACAATTTACGTGATTGACGTGGCCGCCGGTGAAAAAATCCCGCGCAAGGGCGGCCCAGGCATCACTAAAAGTGATTTGTTCGTTATCAACAAAACCGACCTTGCACCTTATGTCGGCGCTGACTTGAAGGTGATGGCGCTGGACACCATTCGCATGCGCACCACAGCCAAAGGGTTGAAACCATTCGTCATGACCAACCTTAAAACCAACACCGGCCTGGCCGAAGTCGTCGCATTCATTGAAACCAGAGGCATGCTGCTAACGGCCTGAACCCACATTTTTTCAATCCCAAGGCAGGATGGACCTTTCAAGCGGTTAAGATACGGCGGTCGGAAGCTTGGCAGAGCGGTTGAATGCAGCAGTCTTGAAAACTGCCGAGGATGCGAGTCCTCCGTGAGTTCGAATCTCACAGCTTCCGCCAGAACCCCAGTATTCATGCGGGTTTCAAGGTCATCAAACCGACTACCCCCCTTAGAACCCGCCTAAAATTTTGCGCTTGCGTGAAACGAGTTAATTTAAGCTCGTCTAGGTGAACGTGCGCAGCGGGTTCGCGTATAAGCGTGAGATTGGCGTTCCCGCCACTTCGCTTACCGGGAGCAATGCGATGACCTTGGAAATTGATTCATGGGAATTACGTGAGATCGTGCAGGGTGCGATTGAAGAAAAATTTCCGGATCGTCAGCACTTCCGCGACAGAGTCATCTTTGAATTGATGATTTCGCAACTGACTGCCTTTCCAGATTTTTTGGAAAGCATGGATGCATCGATGGCCCAGCGTGACGAACATGCCAAAAAGCTTGCGGCCAGCAATGTGCTTTGGAGATGGATCGAGGAAGTCATTGAAC
>JANXTM010000257.1 GCA_025352405.1 Polaromonas sp. | reverse complement strand
TGCTTTCTCTTTTTTACTGCTGCTTCTTGGCCACGAATGCAGCCGCTGCCTGCCATCCCGTGGGGAAAAGCATCGTCGCGCCAGGGGCCCTAGGGAGCCACTACATAACCCTGGCGAGGCTGTGGCAGTCGGATCGGGATGGGCCGCAAGGCGTCTTTTTGTAGCCAATAGCACGGCTATTGGCAAGAAAAGCAACGTAGCAGACCGCCTGAGTCCGGCTGATCAAAGACCGCAGGGAGTTATACAGAGCTTCCCTAAACATTGGTACAACCCAAAACTTCTTCGACGGATGTCATTCCAAGTTTAACTTTATGCAAACCCGACTGACGCAAGCTGTTGACGCCTTCAGATTCCGCCTGGGCGGCGATTTCAAGGGCACTGCCATCACGCAAGATAATGCGCTGGATTTCTTCGGTGATCGGCATCACCTGATAGATACCGACGCGGCCCTTGTAGCCATTGGTACACAAGGCGCAACCTACCGGCCGATACGGTGTCCAGGAACCATCCACATCGTCTTCCCTGAAGCCCGCCTCGATCAGGGTTTCACGCGGAATATCTGCAGGCGTTTTGCAGTGCGGGCACAAGCGGCGTGCCAGGCGCTGCGCGGTGATCAGTATCACGCTGGAGGCAATATTGAAGGGCGCAATGCCCATGTTGCGCATGCGTGTCAGGGTGGTTGGTGCATCGTTGGTGTGCAGTGTCGACAACACCAGGTGACCGGTTTGCGCAGCCTTGATCGATATGTCCGCGGTTTCAATATCGCGGATCTCACCGACCATGATGATGTCCGGGTCCTGCCGCAAAAAAGCCTTGAGCGCGACAGAAAAAGTCATGCCGGCCTTGTCATTCATGCTGACCTGATTGACCCCCGGCAAGGTAATTTCGGCCGGGTCTTCCGCCGTGGCTATGTTGACGCCTGGTGTATTGAGAATGTTCAGGCAGGTGTAGAGCGAAACCGTTTTGCCCGAGCCAGTAGGCCCCGTCACCAGCACCATGCCGTAGGGCCGGGAAATGGCTGCCAACAACCGTTCTTTTTCAGCTGGCTCATAGCCCAGTGCGTCAATCCCCAGCTTGGCACTGCTCGGGTCGAGAATACGGATCACGATTTTTTCACCGAACATGGTTGGCAAAGTGCTGACCCGGAAATCAATCACCCGGTCCGGCCCGATTTTGAGCTTCATCTTGCCATCTTGCGGCACACGCTTTTCAGAAATGTCCAGCTTGGAAATAACCTTGATGCGGGCCGCCAGCTTTTCCTTGATGGAAACAGGCGGCGAGGCGATTTCACGCAACTCGCCGTCCACCCTGAAGCGGACGCGGTAGGTGTGTTCAAACGGCTCGAAGTGCAGGTCGGAAGCCCGCATGTTGAACGCGTCCAACAGCATTTTCTGCAAAAATTTGACGACAGGCGCATCGTCCACTTCAGAGACCGCGGCATCCTCGGCCTCAATCGCGGCCAGGTCGAGCGCAGACTCCTCGAACTCAAAATCACCGCCTATGATTTTATCCATGGCCTCGGCCGTCGTTGCCAACGAAGCCTCGACCAGCTTTAGCAGCTTGTCATACTCTGCAATGATCCATTCCACACCCATCTGGGTTGAAAACTTGATCTTTTCGGCAGCCTCCTGATCGGACGGGTCGGCCGTGGCGACCATCAGCCGGTTGCTCCGCTTGCTCAGCACCACAATGCGGTAGGCCTGGCAAATTTTGGGGTCCAGCAAGCCCTTGGGCAGTCGCTGCGGATCAATCGCATCCAGGTCCAGCAGCGGCGCAGCAAAGGCAGTGGACATCGTGTGCGCCAGATCAAAGGCAGACACCGCCCCCGACTCTGTCAGTTCTGCAATAAAACTGATACGGCGGCTCTTGGCCTTGGCAAAAATTTCTTCCGCAGCCTGCTGGCCCAGTTTGCCCGCCAATACCAGGGCGCGGCCCAGACCAGGCAGAGCCTGTGAAGTCGCTTCATTTCCAATCGAGTTAACAACAGCCATGGGTCCTAAATCCTGCACAAGCCCGTATCATCTCTTATAGCGCAACGGGTGTAAATCGAAAAACATCCGGCCTCGGGCCAATCACTGCTGCCAGATGCAGAAAGTCACAGAAATCCGGATTATGGATTAGCCGCGACTGATGCCGTTACAGAGCCCAAGCAAAAAAGCGCAGGCAGCTGGTCAAAATTATTCATATATGAGTCTGCTACACTTTCTTCCTATATGAATTTTTTGTTGCACGTCCCGCTGGACACTTCTGCAGAACAACTTGCCCGGCTGGAAGCCCTGCAGGTCGCATTTGCCGGCGTCTGCAATGGCCTGGCCCCTACAGTGCAGCAAACCCGGGTCTGGAACCGCGTTGCACTGCACCACCTGATGTACCGCACACTGCGCGAGCGTTTCCCGGACATGGGCTCGCAAATGGTTTGCAACGCCATTTACTCGGTGTCGCGCACCTGCCGCCTGGTGTTTCAGCACCCGCAAAGTCCGTTTAATTTAGCAAAGTTAGGCGACAAAGCCCTGCCTTTGCTGCGTTTTTCCGACAATTGCCCGGTTTATTTTGATCGCCACACCCTGAGCGTCAAGGCCGGACAGCTGTCTATGTACACACTGGATGGCCGCATGCGCTTCGCATTGGCGCTCAAGCCGGCGGACGAAGCCAATTTCAAAGAAAAAAAGCTGCGCGAGATCGTTTTATCGCGCGGCATCAACAACGTGTTCGGCTTGTCGTTTCTGTTCAGTGATGAACAGGACGGCGACACCCCCGAGCCCGCCCTGCCAGGCAATGCCGAAGTTCCTGAATATGTGATGGTCGAGGAGGCCTAATTCCCATGAATCCCAGTAAACCCCCTTCCGAGCTGCGCGAAGCCCTCACCGCGCTGCGGCCCTACTTCAAACAGGCTGCCTGGTTCAGCGTGTTTTCCAGCGTACTGATTTTGGCGCCATCCGGCTACATGCTGGAGGTCTATGACCGCGTCGTCAACAGCCGCAACCACATGACATTGGCCATGCTGACCCTGCTGGTGCTCGCCGCTTACGCGCTGATGGAGGTGCTCGAATGGGTGCGCTCAGGGGTTTTGCATGAGGCCTCCCTGGCATTTGACCGGCGCATGAGTGGCCGGGTGTTTGGTGCGATTTTCGAGGCCAACCTCAAGCGCATGCCAGGCGGCTCGGCGCAACCGATGAATGACTTTCGAGTGGTCCGCGATTTTCTGCAGTCACAGGCCTTGCTTGGCCTGATGGAAGCGCCGATATCGCTGGTTTGTCTGGTGCTGATTTTCATGATCAGTCCGGTCTTGGGTTGGTCCGCTGTGGTCGCCGCTGTGCTGCAGACCTTTGTTGGCTGGCTCAACGAGCGCAGCACCCAGCCGCCATTGCTGGCCGCCAACCGCAGCGCCATTGCCGCGCAGCAGTATGCCGACGGCACCCTGCGCAACGCGCAGGTGATTGAGTCCATGGGCATGCTGCGCGAAATTCACCGCCGCTGGATCAACAAGCAGCGCGAATTTTTGAGCCTGCAAGCCAACGCCTCGGACCACGGCGGCTTCTACCAGGCGGTGTCCAAGTTTTTGCAAAACACCATCAGCTCTGGCCTGCTGGGCCTCGGCGCCTGGCTGCTGCTGCGCAACCAGCTCAATGGTGGCGCGGCCATGATGATTGTCGGCTCCATCCTCGGCGGCCGTGCCCTGGCGCCGCTTGGGCAAATCGTGGCGCAGTGGCAAAGCGTGGTCAATGTGCGTGATGCTTATGGCCGGCTTGAAAACCTGCTTGCGATGGTGCCCCCGCGCGAGGTTGGCATGGCCCTGCCCGCCCCGCAGGGCCACCTGCTGGTTGAAAACCTGGTAGCCGCCGCACCCGGCAGCCAGGTGCCGATTGTGCGCGGCTTGAACTTTGCACTGCAGCCCGGCGAAGTGCTGGCTGTGGTCGGACCGTCGGCATCCGGCAAGACCAGCCTGGCACGCCTGCTGGTTGGCTTGTGGCCAGCCATGGGCGGCAAAGTGCGACTCGACGGCGCCGACGTCTACGCCTGGAACAAAACCGAACTGGGTCCGCACATGGGGTATTTGCCACAAGGCGTCGAACTGTTTGACGGCACGGTGGCCGACAACATCGCCCGCTTCGGCGTCGTCGACCAGGCCAAAGTTGAAGCCGCAGCCAGCGCCGTCGGTCTGCACGAATTCATTCTGGCGCTGCCCAAGGGCTACGACAACCCGGTTGGCCGTGAAGGTGCCATGCTGTCGGGCGGCCAGCGCCAGCGGGTGGCCCTGGCCCGCGCCATTTACGGAAACCCGGCGTTTGTGGTGCTCGACGAACCCAACTCCAGTTTGGACGAACAAGGCGACGCCGCACTGGCCTTTGCCATCACCCAGCTCAAGGCACGCGGCACCACCTTTGTCATCATGACGCACCGTACCAGCGTGCTCAGCGTGACCGACAAGATGCTGGTCCTGCGCGACGGCGCGGCGCAGATGTTTGGCGCGCGCGACGATGTGCTCAAAGCCCTGGCCGAAGCGCACGCCAAAGCCAGCCAGCCCGTCGCCCAACCGCAGGCTGCTGCCCGCCCTGCTGCTACCACTGCCACTGCTTGAAAAAGGATCCCCCACCATGAAAATTCCCGAGTTTTTCAAGCGCAGCGATTTGACGTCCACCTTGTGGAGCTTTCGCCGCGAATTTGTCATCGTTGGCATCTTCAGCATGATTGCCAACGTGCTCATGCTGGCCCCCACGCTCTATATGCTGCAGGTCTACGACCGCGTGCTGGCCAGCCAGAGTGAGCTGACACTGATCGCCATGTCGCTGCTGACGCTGTTTTTGTTTGCCATCATGGCCTTTGCCGAGTGGATGCGCTCGCGCCTGCTGGTGCGCACCGGCGTGCGGCTTGACTCGCAGCTCAGCACGCAAGTGTTTAACGCAAGTTTTGAGTCCCACCTGAGCCAGTCCGGCAGCAACCCCTCACGGGCTTTCGGCGACCTGATTCAGATTCGCCAGTTTTTAACCGGCAACGGCATTTTTGCTTTTTTTGATGCGCCGTGGACGCCCATTTACATGGCGGTGCTGTTTTTTCTGCACCCCTGGCTTGGCGTGCTGGGCGTGGTGTTTGCGTTGCTGCAGGCGGCGCTGGCCTGGTTTGGACACCGCAACACCCTGGCCCCGTCAGAAGCCGCCGCTGCTGCCCAGGCCGAGGCCGGGAGCTTTTTGCAAAGCAAGCTGCGCAACGCAGAAGTGCTGGAGTCCATGGGCATGATCCGCAGCCTGCAGCTGCGCTGGGCCGAGCGCCACCAGACCGCGCTCGCACGCAACGGCGACTCGCAGCACCTGATGCACCGCATCACCGCCATCAGCAAATTCATACGTTACAGCCAGCAGTCACTGGCACTGGGCGCCGGTGCCCTGCTGGTAATTGACGGCCAGCTTTCCCCCGGCGGCATGATTGCAGCCAACGTGCTGATGACCCGCGCGCTCTCGCCGATCGACATGCTGGTCAGTAGCTGGCGGCAGTTTGCCGGCATGCGCGCAGCATTTGTCCGGCTCGAAACGCTGCTGGCCGACTACCCCGAGCGCGACCCCGCCCTCAAACGCGTGGCCCCCACCGGCCAGATCACTTTGCGCAAGGTGTTTGCACTGGCCGCCGGCCGGGCTGAGCCGATTTTGAAAAACGTCGCTTTTGAGGTACCTGCCGGCTGCGTCACCGCCATTCTTGGCCCCTCGGGTTCGGGCAAGTCAACGCTGGCACGGGTGATGGTCGGCATCTGGCCCAACGTGTCGGGCGAGGTGTTGCTCGACGGCCTGCCAGTCGAGGGCTGGAACCGCATCGAGCTTGGGCCCCACATCGGCTACCTGCCACAAGACGTCGAGCTGTTTGAAGGCAGCATCGCCGAAAACATTGCCCGCTTCAGCCAGACCGACGCCGCCAAAGTGATTGAAGCCGCCAAGAGCGCTGGCCTGCACGAAATGATCTTGCGCTTTCCCAAAGGCTACGACACCTCGATCGGCGAGGCCGGCAATTTGCTCTCGGGCGGCCAGCGCCAGCGCATTGGCCTGGCCCGCGCCATTTACGGCAACCCCATGATCGTGGTGCTCGATGAGCCCAACGCCAACCTGGACGACATGGGCGAGGCCGCGCTTTACAAAACCGTGGAAGAGCTCAAGGCCAAGGGCAAGACCGTGTTTTTGATCACCCACCGCCCCGGCGCCGTTGCCGTGGCAGACCGCATCTTGCTGCTGCGCGATGGCACCGTGCAAGCCGACGGCCCGCGCGACGCTGTGGTCGCCGCCCTGCAAAGCGCGCAACAAGCGGCGCAGCAGGCCGCACGCGCAGCGAGCTCCGCACCACCGCTTGGTGCCCACAACCCCTTCGCTGCGGCCTGAGCCCTGCACCACCCTGCCTTTTTAATTATTGATTGCTGGATCTGTCATGACCAAACCGGATATGTACAAACGTCTCACCGCCAAACTGGCCGCTGCCCAGGAGACCCCCGTGGACGCCACGCCCAACAACGAGGCAAACGCCAAGCATACGTTGATGAGCGACAGCGGGCGCTCTGCCCGAATCGGTCTGTGGGCGCTCGGCATCGGCTTTGGTGGCTTTTTGCTGTGGGCCGCGTTTGCACCGCTTGACGAAGGCGTGCCCGGCCAGGGCATGGTCGCCATCGACACCAAGAAAAAAACCGTGCAGCACCTGACCGGCGGCCTCGTCAAGGAAGTGCTGGTGCGCGAAGGCGACCGCGTCAAGGAAGGCCAGCTGTTGATTCGCCTGGACGAAGCCGTGGCCCGGGCCAATTTCGAGGGCGTGCGCCAGCGCTACATTGGCCTGCGCGCCATGGAAAGCCGCTTGCAGGCCGAACAACGCAACCTGCCCAAAATCACCTTTCATCCAGACGTGGTGGAAGCCGCCCGTGACCCGCAAATCCAGCAGGTAGTTTTTAACCAAGAGCAATTGTTTGCGTCGCGCAAAGCCGCCCAGCGCGCCGAGCTGCAGTCGATTCAGGAAAGCATTTTGGGCCAGGAGGGCATGATTAACGCCTACGACAGCATGCTCATCAACCGCAAAAACCAGCTGTCGCTGCTGGGCGAAGAACTCACCAACACCCGCAGTCTGGTGAAAGAAGGCTATATGCCGCGCAACCGCCAGCTCGAGTTGGAGCGCATGAGCTCTGAAGTCAGCGCCAACCTAGCCGAGCTGCAGGGCAACACCATACGCGCCCGGCGTTCGGTCGGCGAACTCAAGCAGCGCGTGCTTTTGCGCCAGCAAGAAGTGCGCAAAGAAATCGAGTCCCAGCTGGCCGACGTCAGCCGCGAAGTCGAGGGCGACTCTGAAAAATACCGCGCCTCCAAAGACGACCTGGGCCGTGTCGACATCAAGTCGCCCACCGATGGCCAGGTGGTCGGCCTGGCAGTGCAGTCAGTGGGCGCCGTGATTGCGGGTGGCCAGAAGCTCATGGACATCGTGCCCGCAGACCAGGCCCTGCTGATTGAAGCCAAAGTAGCACCGCACCTGATCGACAAAGTGCATGCCAATCTGCCGGTAGATGTGCGTTTTTCGGGCTTTTCAAACACGCCGCAGCTGGTGGTGCAAGGCAAGGTGGCGTCTGTTTCAGGCGATTTGATCATCGAGCCGCAAACCGGCCAGTCTTATTACCTGGCCCGCATTGCCGTTACCGCCGACGGCTACAAGGTGCTGGGCAAACGCCAAATGCAGCCCGGCATGCCCGTCGAGGTTGTGTTTATCACCGGCCAGCGCTCGATGTTGACCTATTTGCTCAACCCCTTGACCAAGCGGCTTGCCGCGTCCATGAAAGAGGAGTGACCACCATGCAGCGCAACCCTTCAACACCCCACGGCCTGCCATTCAAGCGCCTGGCCGTCAGCGCCTTGCTCGGCCTGTCTGCCAGCGCCTGGTCTATGGACCTGCTGCAGGCCTACGAGGCCGCACGCTCCCAGGACGCCAGCATTTTGGCCTCACGCGCTGGCGCTGCTGCCGGGCGCGAACGGCTGCCGCAGGCGTTCTCGCAGCTGTTGCCAAGCGTTTCTTTTGGCCTGCAAAAAAACAACAACCAGCTCTCCAGCACCACCCCCAATTTTGCCGGCGTCGAGCAAACCACCGACTCCAACTACCCCAGCAGCAACCAGACGCTGACCATTCGCCAGCCACTGTTTCGCACCTACCTCACGGCCCAATACCGCCAGGCCAAAGCCCAGGTTGAAGACACCGAAGCGAGCTTGCTGCAAGACGAGCAAAACCTCTCGGCCCGTGTGGGCGGCGCCTACTTTGAAGCCATGCTCACCTACGACCAGCTGGCACTGGTGCTGGCCCAGCGCACCACCACCACGACCCAACTTGACGCCGCCCGCAAAGCCTTTGCCGGTGGCACAGGCACCCGCACGGATGTTGACGAAGCCCAGGCCCGGCTCGACCAAACCCTGGCACTGGAGATCGAGGCCCGGCAAAACGTCGACTACACCCGCCAGCAGCTTGAAGTGCTGGTCAACCAGCCGGTGGGCAAGCTGTCAACCCTGAACGTGTCGAAGATCGAACTGCTCAACCCCGAGCCCAACCGCATCGAAGACTGGACCCGCCGCGCCGAAGACAGCAGCCCCCAGCTGCGCTCGCTGCGGGCCCAGCTAAGCGCCGCCCGCGAAGAAGTCGCCAAGGCCAGCGCCGGCCATACCCCCACGCTGGACGCCGTGGCCCAGTGGTCGCGCAGCCAAAGTGAGAACGTCACCAACACCACCAACCGCTACACCAACACCTCGGTCGGCCTGCAGCTGAACATTCCGATCTATCAGGGCGGCTACGTCAACTCCCAGGTGCGCCAGGCGCTGGCCCTGCAAGAGCGCGCCAGCCAGGCGCTAGAGGCCGGCCGGCGCGACCTGGGTGTGCGCGTGTACAAAGAGTTTCGCGGGGTGACTGAAAACGTGCCCAAAATCAAGGCCCTTGAGCTGGCCCTCAAATCTGCCGAACAACTGGTGCTGTCTAACGGCAAGTCATTCCAAGGTGGCAGCCGCACAGTGGTCGACGTGCTCAACGCCGAGCAACAGCGCACCGTGGTGCAGCGCGACCTGGCCCAGGCACGCTATGTGTATTTGATTTCAAAGCTCAGGCTGCTTGCACTGGTGGGCGAGGCCGATGCCTCCGCCGTGGTGGCCGTCAACCGCGTGCTGCAGGATTGAGTCGCCACATTCACGTGCTTTTAGTGCCCAGCGCTATATTTCACTAGCGCGTGTAGCTATATATTTAATAGCATACCAAGCAACCTGCCCCACCCCCAAAAGCCTCATGGTGGGGTGGTGGGCGGTGGTGCCTTTGCTGGCTGCTGGTCAAACGCCAGGCACAGGGCGGTTAAAAAGACTAAAAACGTAGCCTTTTCAAACAGCTGAAAACCCAGGTCGGTGACCATGCCCGGCAGCACCGCCACCAGCGCATACACCGGCCAGTACTCGCCTTTTTTAACAAAGCCCGCGCTTACCAGCCGCAGCAGCCCAGCCCAAAACGCCAGGTAGGCCAGCAGTGCCAGCAGGCCCCAGCTGTACAAAATTTGCACCAGGTCATTGTGGCTGTGGCCCACAGGTGTCAGGCCGGGCAGCAGCATGGACGCATCGGCCAGCAAAAACCCATGCCCCGTGAGCACATACGGCCACTGCAGCGCAGCCACAAAATAGTGCTGCAGGTAAGGCAGGCGCAAATCCAGCCCGGTTTTGTTGGCTGAAAACAAAAACCAGTAAAACCCCAGGCCCGCCAGCAGGGCCACCACCACGACGGGCCAGAGCATCCGCAAAAAACGGCGGTCGCGCAACTGCGCCGCCAGCGTGAGCAGGCAGGCCAGCAGCGCCCCCGCCAGCGCGCTGCGCGACTGCACCGCCGCCACCGGCACCAGCCACAACGCCGTCAAGCCCACCAGCACCGGGCCAGACAAACGCAGCTTTTTAAACACCCGCCCCGCATGCAGCGGGCCAGACACCATGTAAAACATCGCCAAAAACAAGCCGGTGAAAAAATACGCCTGCGACGCCAGGCCAGACGCCTGAAAATTAAGCGGGCCAGCAACACGCGGCAACAAGGCCAGCGGGTGCCAGCCCAGCTTGAGGCCGTACACCGCCTCTATCGGCATGGCCACCAGGTGCCAGACGCACACCGCGCCAAACACAACCATCACAGCCTGCAGGCGCTGCTGGTTTAACAAAAACAGCGCCAGTGGTGGCACACACCACAGCAGAGCAGCCTGTGGCGGCAAACGGGCCAGCCAACCAGGTGCAACAGGCCAGGCCAACGCCTCAGCCGCCACAATGCACAGCGACAGCGCGGCCAGTGCGCCAAACAACAACCGGTATCGGGCCAGCAGCGCCCACAACTGCCCCGGTGATGTCAAGCCCACGTAAGCCATACCGGTAGCGGCCAGCCAGCACAGCAGGGGCGTAGCCGACGGGCCAACGCTGGAGCGGCTCAGGCAAACCCCCACAAACAGCGCCAGCCATAGCGACGGCAGCAGGGCTTTTAACAAGGGCTTCATGCGCAAAGCTACCAGCGCCAGCCCATCAGCGGATCAGCGAGCCAATATGGCCAATACGCAGCCATTGACTGCAGGCGCATGGCGGCTCGTTTAAAGCAGCGCGCAGCGGCTGGTACACCGGCAGCGCCTAGTTGACAAACTTCAGGGTGTCACCGCTGAAAGTGGGCACCGCCGGTGCGGCCGGGGCCAGCGCCTGCTTGAGGGCATTGCTGTAGGCCATGCGGGCGGTTTGCAGCACAGCAGCCTGGGCCGACAGCCGCTGCAGCTCTGCGTCTACAAACTGCAGGCTGGCGAGTTGCGCCTTGGCCTCGGCTGGCAAGGTGTCGAGTTCGTAGTCCTGGTTGTCAATTTTGATGATCGGCATGGCTGTTTTCTGAAGTGAGGAAACCAGGTGGTGGGCCCGGCTGCCGGGGTTGAACAGGTTAAAGAAGTTTCAAACGTGTCCTGGATTCTAAAAGCTAAATTCAAGCCCCGCTTTAAAAGTTGCCCTGCGCTGCCATGACAAAGAGATTTTCAGTGCCTGAAAACAAGCTGAAAACAAGCTGAAAACAACGCGAAAACAACTTGAACATAACTGTGGGCTGAAATGGGGAAAATCAGCAGCATCAAAGCGCCTGCCGGGGTTGACGTTATCTACTCCCTGCGCACTACCCACATTACCCAAGTTACCCAAGTTACCCAAGTTACCCAGGCCAGGCGCTGCACGGCCTACCGGGACAGCGACTTTATATTTACCCATACTTATATTTCAAGCATTTTAGGCTTCTGCGGCAGCATTTACAGGGGCCAGCAGCTATGTAATTTATAGCAGCTTGTGTTTGTTGCAACGCCAACCCTGACCCCAGGTGATGTGCCAACCAGAATCAAGCCGCCCTTGCCTCAAACACCCGGCGTGCCGCAGCCAAACCGCGCAAGGCGCGCTGCTGGCGGTGGGCGGCAATTTCAATCAGTTTGGCGGGCGTGCCCACGGCCCCGGCAAAGTCCTTGAAGAAATGGTCAGCGCAGGCAATAAAAGCCTCGGCGTCCATGCCCAGGCGGCTTAGCAGCGGCGGCGTGGTGGCCGGAATAACGCCGCGCTTGCCGGGGTGCAGAACACGGCCCATGGTGTCCACCAGCTCCAGGTATTCCTCCAGGCCAAACGGCACGGCTTGCTCAAAGCGGCTGGTGGGGTCAAACGGCATCAGCGGCGCTTCTGGCAGCGCTGCCAGCTCTGCTTCTGATAGCAGCCCAGGCAACGCCTGCGGGGGCGAGGGGTCTACTTTAGCCACAACTTTTAGCACTTTCAGCGCTTTTAGCGGCACCACCGAAGCCAGCACGGGCACAAAGGCGTGGCCTTGCATGTCGGCCAGGCGCGCATGAATGGACGTGTGCCGGCTCTCCGGCAAAGACTCGGCCATGCCCGCCCGAATCGGGTTCAGGTCCACATAGGCCATGGCGGCCAGCAGCGCCTGCTCGTCCAGCAGCGCCTGGCTCTTGAAGCGCCCTTCCCAGAAGCGGCCCGTGCAGTCGTCTTCAGCATTGGCCTGGCGGGCAACCGACTCGTTGAGCACCCGCATAAACCACGACAAATCATGCAGGCGCTGGCGGTACAGCTCGGCAAACTGTTTCACCTTCGCACATTCGCCCTCGCCCATCTGGCTACGCGCCTCAGACAGGTAGCGCTGCACCAGCAACGGCCCGGTAAACAGCTGCGTCCAGCGGCGCAACACGGCTTCGTCATCCAGCGCCAGCGCCCGCGCCTTGTCTACCCGAACCACTGCGTGGTAGTGGTTGCTCATGACCGCGTAGGCGGCCACGTCGATGGTGAAGACCGA
>JANXTM010000245.1 GCA_025352405.1 Polaromonas sp. | reverse complement strand
GCTGCGACTTAAAATTTTGTGAACTTCAAACAGGGCGATGGTGGGTACAAGCAATTGGTCGCGCTGCTCGATCACGGACTTGAAAGTCAGGCCATTTGGACCCGCCAGAAAAAACTCAATCCAGCCGGATGAATCAACAACATTCATTCAAATGTCCGATCTAACTCTTTCTCGGGCTCAATATCGCCAAGGTCGTAACCTTTCAACATGCCGTAGTAAGCGCTCATGGGCAGTTCGGGAATAATCACCAGTTCATGTCCACGCACCTCAAAATGGATGTGCGAGCCAGGCACGAGGCCCAGCTTGGCGCGCATAGCTGCGGGCAAGGTGACTTGCCCTTTACTGGAAACGACTGCATTGGCTTGCATAGGGCTCCTGTATTAGTAAAGAAATCACATCTCTCTTTACTTAATTAAAAGTAAAGCATAACTCAATATCAAGCGCCTTACAATCAGATAACTTCAACACTTTCATGCTGACCTTTCAAGTTCTCACCACCGACCCCACCAGCCACGCCCGACGCGGCACGCTGACCTTGAATCACGGCGTGGTTCAAACCCCCATCTTCATGCCGGTCGGCACTTACGGCACGGTCAAGGGCGTGATGCCACAGTCGCTGCACGAGATGGGCGCGCAAATCATTCTGGGCAATACCTTTCACCTGTGGATGCGTCCCGGGCTTGAGGTGCTCAAGCAGTTTGGCGGACTACACCGGTTCGAAAGCTGGGACAAACCCATCCTCACAGACAGCGGTGGTTTTCAGGTCTGGTCGTTGGGCGGCACCGATGGCAAGGGCCGCAAAATTTCTGAAGAAGGCGTGAAGTTTTCATCTCCCGTCAACGGCGACAAGCTGTTTTTGACACCCGAAATCTCGATGCAGATCCAGACGATTTTGAACAGCGACATCGTCATGCAGTTTGACGAATGCACGCCTTATGACACGGCGGGCCACATCACCACCGAGGCTGAGGCGCGCACCTCAATGGAACTCAGCAAGCGCTGGGCCAGTCGTTGCATGGCCGAGTTTGAAAAGCTTGAAAATCCGAACGCGCTGTTTGGCATTGTCCAGGGCGGCATGTTTGAAAATTTGCGCCAGGAGTCGCTCGATGCGCTGGTTGAGTTGGACCTGCCGGGTTACGCGATTGGCGGCGTCAGCGTGGGGGAGCCAAAAGAAGAGATGCAGCGCATCATGGCGCACACGCCGCACCGCCTGCCGGCCAATAAACCGCGCTATTTGATGGGCGTGGGCACACCGGAAGACCTGGTGGAAGGTGTTGCCGCCGGCGTGGACATGTTTGACTGCGTGATGCCCACACGCAACGCGCGCAACGGCCACATGTTTACCCGTTTTGGCGACCTGAAGATACGCAACGCGCGTTACAAAACTGAAGACGCACCGGCAGACATGACCTGCAGCTGCTACACCTGCAAGAATTTTTCACGCGCCTACATGCACCACCTGGACCGTTGCGGTGAAATGCTCGGCCCCATGCTGTCCAGCATCCACAACCTGCACTACTACCTGAACCTGATGCAGGAAGCACGCGACGCGCTGGATGCAGGCCGCTTTGCTGAATTCGTGGCGCAGTTTCACGCAGATCGCGCACGCGGTGTTTAGAGCTGGCTCATGAATATCAATTTGCAGCGCTGGGTTGACCGCTGGGTGGGCATTCCGCTGTGTGCCGCAGTGTCTGCCGTTGATGCGATTTCTGCGAGGTTCAGGCCGACTTCAGTAGCAGATACCGCGCCACGGGCCATCGTGATTATTTTGCTATCTGAGATGGGCAGCTTGGTGCTGGCGCACGACATGTTCACGCGGCTTAAAACCCGTTACCCCAACGCGCAGCTGCATGCGCTGCTGTTTGGTAAAAACCGCGAAATTCTGGACCTGATGCGGGTGATTGACCCGGCCAATGTGCACACAGTAGATGACAAGTCGCTGTCAGGTTTGCTCGGCAGCCTGTGGCGCGCCATTGGCGAGCTGCGCCGCGCCCATGTCGATGTGGCGATTGACTGCGAGCTGTTTTCCCGCATCAGCAGTTTGCTGTCTTATGCCAGCGGCGCGGCGGTGCGCGTGGGCTTTCATCGGCATACGCAAGAAGGCTTGTACCGCGGCTCGCACATCAACCGGCCCGTGCCCTACAACCCTTACCGCCATATCAGTGCGCAGTTTTTAACGCTGGCCCGGGCGATTGATTCGCCCGCCAACCCAAAGTCAAAACTGCCCACGGTGGTGACCAGCCAGGCACCACCTCATGTCCAGCTTGATTCGGCGCTGATCGAAAACATCAGCCAGCGCCTGGCTGGCGACTTTCCGGCGATTGCAGGCAGGCCGCTGGTGCTAGTCTACCCCGGTGGCGGTATTTTGCCGATTCGCGCGTGGCCGCTGGCCGCGTACACCGCGCTGTGTGAAGGCCTGGTGGCGGACGGCTGCGCAGTTGCTGTGATTGGTCTGAAAGACGACCAGGCACTGGCGCAACAGTTGGTAGCGCAAGTGCAAGCAGGCGGCGCATCCGGCAGCGGCGCAGGTGCAAAAGGCCGTGGAGACTCCCTATTCAAGCAGGGGCCGCGGGACTGGCTTGGCCAGACCGCTGGCGCAGCCCCCCCCCGGGGGGGCTGGGAGCTACACGAAGGGAGCGACCGTGGGGGCAATATCGTTGATTTGACCGGCTACACACGCTCAATAGTCGAGTTGTTGGCGCTGTTTCATGTGGCGCGCCTGCTGGTGACGAACGACGGCGGGCCAGGACAGTTTGCGGCCCTCACGCCGATCTGGACGCTGATGCTGTTTGGACCCGAAACACCGGCCTTGTACGCCCCGCTCACGCCCAGATGCTATTCGTTTTACAGCCGCTGGCCATGCTCGCCCTGCCTGACAGCGTATAACCACCGCGCCAGCTTTTGCGATGGAGACAACCAGTGCCTGAAGGTCATCGCCCCGGACACGGTGCTGGCCAAGGCGCGTGAATGCCTGGCGAGCAGCCTGGATAAGGATCTGGAAGCAACCCCGATTGACAGCAAGGCCACCGCCTGATGTCCATGCTCCGACACCTCGCGCAAGCACTGGTCAGCCGGCTGCCCACCAAACTCCAGCCTATGGTGCGCTGGCGCTTTGTCAAATTTGGTATGGTGGGTGCTAGCGGTACGGTGATCAATATCGCCGTGCTTTACATGGCGCAAGAGTTTTTCTTCAGTCAGATTGAAGATTTTCATATGCGGCTCAATTACGCCATCGCACTGGCCATCACCGTGGCGACCATCAATAATTTTTACTGGAACCGGCGTTTGACGTGGCGTGACCGCAAAGCGGCCGCGCACCACTCTGCGCTGTTTCTGTTTTTCAAGTACGTGATGGCTGCTGCACTGGCGATTGCGGTGCAGACCCTGCTGACCAAATACCTGGCCTTGTACCTGCATTACATCGTGGCCAACCTGGTCGCCATTGTGCTGGCCAGTGTGTGCAGTTTTTTGGCCAATGACCGCATGACCTTTCGCCGCCGCCCCACCATTGATTCGTCGGACCCACAGAGGCACGAGCCATGACCCGTTTTGAAACCACCACGTCAAAACTGCCCGCCCACCTGGTCTGGCTGGCGCTCAGCATCGTCATTGCGCTGGGCTATTTGTTCGGCCTGGCGGGCGACCACATTCCGCGCAACGGCGACGAGCTGGTGTATGCCCACATTGCGCGCCTGACGGCCGAAAGCGGTCACTGGCTGCCGTTGGTCAGCTCGTATGACTTCATGCGCAACACCAAACCGCCCCTGCTGTTCTGGCAGGCCATGGTGGCCGGTGGCTGGGGCGAGCACTGGACGCTTTTAAACCTGCGCTTGCCGAGCCTGGCTTATTCATGGGCCACCGCGCTCATGGTGGGGCTGTTGATGTGGAAGATGGTTCAAGACGAAGCGGTGACCGAGGGGAAAACACCAGAGGCCAGACGCGCGCATGCCGTAACCATGGGCGCCATCGCCGCCATCGTTTACCTGTCATTTTTCAGCAGCTACCGCTATGGCCGCCCGTACCTGACCAGTGCCGCTGAAACCTTCTGGCTGTTTGGCGTGTTTTTTGCTCTGGCCTGGTCACCTGCCCGCTGGTTTGCCTCGCGCTGGCAATTCCCGTTGCTGGCGGGCCTGGCCATGGGCGTCGGCAGCCTGTACAAATCGTTTGCCATGGTCGTGCCCATGGGCTTTGGCCTGGCGCTGTGCTACCAGATGGTGGCGGCCCGCAAGGCACCGTGGCAGATCGTCAGGCCAGGCATCTTCACCGATGCCGTCAAAGTGCTTGCCATGTGCGTCATCGGGTTGGCTGTGTTTGGCCTGTGGTTTGCGGTAGACCCGCAGCCGGGTGAGGTGTGGCGCGAATTTGTAGTGGGTGAAAACGCTGGCAAATTCAAGTCATCGCCGGGCTACTTCAAAGTGGCATTTAGCGGCAGCAGCGGCTTCATGGTGGTGGTGACGAGCTACTTCACCAATGCCGGTTTGCTGCTGCCCGTGACGGTGGGCTGTGCCTGGGCCGCCTGGCGCAGCTACCGCCAGCGCCGCGCTGCATTGCCGGCCAGCCGGCAGACCCTCAGTGATGCTGAAAAAATAATGTGGCTGTGGCTGCTGGCGCTGGCGCTGGTGTTCTTGTTACCCAACCAGCGCTCGGCACGGTATCTGATTCCCGCGATGCCGGCGGTGGCTGTTCTGATTGCGCTGTACTGGAGCCGCATTGG
>JANXTM010000228.1 GCA_025352405.1 Polaromonas sp. | reverse complement strand
CGCATGAACTCTTATCTGGCCCTGTGCATCGCCATCATTGCCGAAGTCATTGCTACCACCGCCTTGAAGTCCAGCGACAGCTTCACACGCCTGGTGCCGTCCGTCATCACGGTGATCGGCTACGGCACTGCGCTTTACTTTCTGACTGTCACTATGAAAAGTATCCCCACCGGGGTCACCTACGCCATTTGGTCAGGACTGGGCATTGTGCTGATCAGCATCACCAGCTACTTTTTTCACCAGCAGAAGATAGACGCCATGGGCATGCTCGGCATGGCGCTGATCATTGCCGGCGTCGTGGTGCTGAACCTGTTTTCGAAGTCCAGCATGCACTGACGCAGAGCGGGTATTCGGGTATTCGGCTCGTCGGGTTTTTCTCAGCGAGACTTAATTGCCGTCAATAGTGACTTTGGCATCCTTAACCAGCTTCGCGAAGCGCTCGGTGTCTTCCTTGATCTGCTGGCCCATTTGTTCGGGCGTATTGCCAATCGGCTCGGCACCAATGTCATCCATGCGTTTTTTGAATTCGGGCGAGCGAATGATTTTCAACAGCTCGGTATTCAAACGGACGACGATCTCTTTCGGTGTGCCTACGGGCGCCATCACACCAAACCAGGTGCCGAGGTTAAAGCCCTTGAGCCCAGCCTCATCAAGCGTGGGCACATCGGGCAACGCGGGCGAGCGCTTATTGGTGGTGATTGCCAGCGCCCGAAGCTTGCCCGCCCTGATGTGTGGCAACACCGGTGTGATGGTGTCAAAAGACATGGTGATTTGCCCACCCAGCAAGTCAGTCACCAAGGGGCCACTTCCTTTGTACGGCACATGCAGCAGCTGCACGCCACCCATGGCCTCAAACTGCGCGCCAATCAAATGATGTGCCGTGCCATTGCCAGCAGAGCCGAAGGTGAATTTTCCCGGAGAAGCTTTGGCCAGTGCCAGCAACTCGCCAACATTTTTTGCGGGCATGGCGGCATTCACGACCAGCACATTGGGCACCAGCGCCACAGTCGTGATGGGCAACAAGTCTTTCTGAAAATCGTAAGGCAGCTTTTTGTAGACGCTGGTGGCAATGGTGTGATGCACAGCGCCCATCAGCAATGTGTAGCCGTCGGGCTTGGCCTTGGCCACAAAATCAGCCCCCAAAGTGGCTCCGGCACCGGGTTTGCTTTCAATCAGTACCGGCTGGCCCAGGCTTTTGGACAACTCCACCCCCACCGCACGCGCCAGCACGTCAGTCGTACCGCCCGCTGGAAACGGAACAATCAGGCTGATCGGCCTGGCCGGCCAGGCCTGCGCCATGGCGCTCCCGCTGCTTAATGTAGCTAAGGCAGCAGCTGCCAGCAAGGCGAGCAGGCTGGGTTGAATCCATGTTGAAAAATAGCGCGTTTTCTTGTGCATGGTTTTCTCCTTGGGCGTTACGGATGGCGGTTGGTTTGCAGGCTGTCGACTGCACAACGCAGCCTATATGTAGCCTAGCAGCCTAACAGTCGAGTTGCTCGGCCAAATGCAGGAAATCCCGGGCATTGACGTCAAACTGGTCTTCGAAGCGGACATCGACTTTTCCATTCTGTCCAAACTCCAGCGGCCGGGCCACAAATGCCGTGCGCAGACCCAACGCCTTGGCCGCCACGATGTCGTATTTGTGGCAGGCCACCATCATGACTTCATGCGCCTGCAAGCCCAAATACTGCACGGCCATGCGGTAGGTGCGCGGGTCTGGCTTGAAGGTGCCCACCATTTCGGCTGCAAAGATTGCATCAAACGGCAAGCCGCCGTGTTTTGCAATATTGACCACGGCGCTCACGTCTGCATTGGACAGCGTGGCGATTTTGTAGCGCTTTTTGAGCCGCTCCAGCCCCGCCACTGCATCCGGCCAGGGACGAATTTTTTGCCACGCAAAGTTCAGTTCGACCCGCTCATCTTCAGAGAAAAATGACAACTTTTTTTTCTCCAGCAGCAAATCAAGCGCTTCGCGATAAATCAGGTCAACTGATGTCCAAGGCCGTGTCCCCGCTAAAACTTCATCAAGTGCCGGGCGGTACATGCCGCGCCATGTATCGACAAAGCTGCCCCAATCCATATCACCCGCCCGGCCACCACTTAAACGTGCAGCCTCTTCAGCCAGCGTTCTCCGAAAATCGGTGGCAGTACCCTGAACATCAAAAATCATGGCCTTGACTTCTGGAAACTTCAGTTGATTCATCGTTAACTCCATTTTTGTTTGATAGCGCCGGCCAATTTACTCCGGCTTGATACCGCGTTCTGCAATTAATTTACGCCAGAGTTTGATCTCGGAAGAAACTGCAGCGGTCGTATCCAGTGGCGAATTCCCGATGATCTCAGAGCCTTGCGCCAACAAGGCGGCTTTAAGCTCCGGGTTGGCCAAAGCAAGCACTGTCGATTTATAAAGCATGTCGACTGTCGCTTGCGGCGTTGCGACCGGCACGAACATGCCGACCCAAGCGTCGACTGCGTAGCCAGGGTAACCACTTTCTGCAATCGTCGGAACATTAGGCAGTGCAGCGATTCGGTCTTTTGTTGTCACGGCCAATGCTTTTAAGCGTCCAGCCTTCACATGGGGAATGGCTGCGATAGCCGTCACCCAGACCGCGTTGACCTGCCCACCAATCACATCAACCACCGCAGCACCGCCACCCCGGTAGGGAATATGCTGAAACTTGACGCCAGCCATGGAAGACAACAGCTCCGCTGCCAAGTGCCCAGGTGTACCTTGGCCGCCACTTGCGTAGTTACTTTCAGCCGGATTTTTCTTCAGCCATTCAACATACTCTTTAAGCGTATTGGCCGGTATCTTGGGATGAATGGCAAGAATTTGCGGCCCGTTGGCGAGCAAGGTGACGGCCTTGAAATCTTTCTCGGTATCGTAAGACAGTGATTTGTAAAGCCCCGGATTGATGGCGTGAGAAGACAAGGTGACCAGAACCGTATAGCCATCAGCCGGCGCAGTAGCGACCTGAGCCGTCCCCACTGTTCCGCCAGCTCCACCCTTGTTTTCAATGATGACCGGCTGCTTCAAGACGTCTGACAGCCGCTGCCCAACCTGCCGCGCAATGGCATCGGAGGTGCCGCCTGCCGTGTAGGGCACCACAAACCGGATCGGCTTTGAGGGGTAAGTTTGTGCGGCCACACTGAAGGGCAACACCATAGTCAACACAAGGCCGAAAATCGCTTTCAAGATTTATCTCCTGAAAGAGTTTTTGGGGTGCCGTGCAATACCGGCGGAGATTCGGCAGATGCGGTAGCAGTATTCAGGTGCTGGCAGACCGCTGCGGTCACCTGATTTGTAGTGGCCTGGCCACCCAGATCGCGGGTGTGCAAGGCCGGGTTGGCAGTGACCTTTTCAATTGCAGCCATCAACGACTGCGCCGCTGCCGCTTCACCCAGGTGCTCCAGCAGCATCACGCAGCTCCAAAAAGTACCAATCGGATTCGCCAGGCCTTTGCCCATGATGTCAAACGCTGAGCCGTGAATCGGTTCAAACATCGAAGGGTAACGGCGCTCGGGATCAATGTTGCCGGTCGGCGCAATGCCTAGGCTACCGGCCAGTGCAGCGGCCAGATCGCTCAAAATATCGGCATGCAGGTTGGTTGCAACCACCGTGTCGAGCGTGGCTGGGCGGTTCACCATGCGGGCGGTGCAGGCGTCGACCAGCTCTTTGTCCCAGGTGACATCAGGAAACTCTTTGCTGATCTGCACTGCGATCTCATCCCACATCACCATGGCGTGGCGCTGGGCGTTGGACTTGGTCACCACCGTCAGCAGTTTGCGCGGCCGCGACTGCGCCAGCTTGAACGCGTAACGCATGATGCGCTCAACCCCGGCACGCGTCATGATCGACATGTCAGTAGCGACTTCAATCGGGTGGCCCTGGTGTGCGCGGCCGCCAACACCAGCGTATTCACCCTCGGAGTTTTCGCGCACGATAACCCAGTCCAGGTCCTCGCTTTTGCAACGCTTGAGCGGACCGTCAATGCCCGGCAAAATGCGCGTCGGCCGCACATTGGCATATTGGTCAAAGCCCTGGCAAATCTTCAGGCGCAGGCCCCACAGCGTGATGTGGTCGGGAATATGCGGGTCACCGGCCGAGCCAAACAAAATGGCGTCTTTGTTGCGCAAGGCGTCCAGGCCGTTCTGCGGCATCATTTCGCCGTGTGCGCGATACCAGTCGCCACCCCAGCCAAAATTTTCAAAATCAAATTTGAAGCTGCCCTCAGCTGCGGCCAGCGCTTCAAGCACGGTCTGGCCCGCGGGCACGACTTCCTTGCCGATACCGTCACCGGGAATGCAAGCGATTTTGTAAGTCTTCATGAGATGCCTTAAGTTGTAGTGCCGCTACTCTAGGGCCGAATACGCGCATAAAAAACACTTAAAGTGATGTCATTGTTAACTTCAGGTTGAAAGTGATGAGCGTGAAATCAAGCACCCCGCCCGTTCCACCGCTTTCTGAAATGACGTTTTTTAGTCTGTTGGCACGCAGCGGCAGCTTTTCAGCCACGGCCCGCGAGCTTGGCATGACAACAGCTGCCATCAGCAAACGGCTGGCCCTTATGGAGGCGCGGCTGGGCGTGCAGTTGCTCAACC
>JANXTM010000148.1 GCA_025352405.1 Polaromonas sp. | reverse complement strand
GAAGCGCTGCCCGCCAGCATCGGTGAGTGCAGCCAGATGCAAAAGCTGATGCTGGCGGGCAACCGGTTGCAGCAACTTCCCACTCAACTGGTGCAATGCCAGCAACTGGAGCTGCTGCGCATATCAGCCAACCAGCTGGGAGTGATGCCGCCGTGGCTGGTAGATTTGCCCCGGCTGGCCTGGCTGGCTTGCGCAGGCAACCCGTTCAGCGATGTGTACTCCCAGGCGCACCAGCACACACCGTCCAGCGCGATTGAGTGGCGCAATTTGCGCCTGCAACACGTATTGGGCGAGGGTGCGTCTGGCGTCATTTACCAGGCGCTGCTGAGTACTCGTCGAGACGACAGCCACGAGAATTGCGCGCCCAGCACCGTGGCGGTCAAACTGTTCAAAGGTACCGTTACCAGCGACGGCTGGCCGCACAGTGAGCTGGCGGCCTGTCTGGCTGCGGCCACAAAACCGCACCCGAACGTGATTCCGGTCATCGGCCCGCTTGCAGGGCACCCAGAGGGCAGCGCCGGGTTGGTGATGCAGTTGGTTCCGCCGCGCTTTACTACCCTGGCCGGTCCGCCCAGCCTGCAGACTTGCACCCGTGACGTTTACCCGGCAGGCAGCCGCTTTTCACTGCAAAAAATCATGCGTATCGGGCTCGGTGTGGCGCGCGCCGCCGCGCATTTACACACCCGGGGCCTGTTGCATGGCGATTTGTATGCGCACAACGTGCAATCCGATGCAGACGGCTTTTGCCTGCTGGGCGATATGGGTGGTGCTTCGTTTTTGCCCGCGGACCAAGCAGCATCGCAAGCCTTGCAGCGGCTCGAAGTACGCGCATTTGGCTGCCTGCTGGAAGAACTGCTCGCGCACGGCATTCAAGCGCCATCGGCCGCATTGATTGCGCTGCAAGCGCGCTGCCTGGGCACACCAGCGCAGCGGCCACTGTTTGACGAGATCGTGCAAAGTCTAGCTTGACACCACGCTCCAATGTTATGGGTTAAACATGGCGTTGCAGAATTAAATACGGGGTCTATATGCTATATAAATAATAGTAATTGCATGTCCTAATCTGCCAGACGAAGGGACGCTGCTTTCACCATCAAACATCTAAGGGGACACGTTGGAAAGAAGTCAAGGCTGGCACTTTATTCGGGTAGCCGTCTGACAGACATAAGAATGCAATACCGCGTACCATACTTGTTTACCCTAAGTAGAACCCTACATGTCACAAGCACTCGGTTACGCCGCCGCATCGCCCACTTCACCACTCACATCTTTTTCTTTTGAGCGCCGCGCTCCCGGCCAGCTGGATGTGGCTATTGAAATTCTGCACTGCGGGGTGTGCCACTCTGACCTGCACACAGCGCGCAGCGAATGGGGCGCAGCAATCTACCCGGTCGTGCCCGGCCATGAAATTGTTGGGCGCGTGACCGCTGTCGGTGATCTGGTGAGTAAATTCAAAGTCGGTGACACGGTGGGTGTGGGCTGCATGGTAGACAGCTGCCAACACTGCAAGCCCTGCGCCGATGACCTGGAGCAATACTGCGAAAACGGCTTCACGGGCACCTACAACAGCCCCGAACAAGGCACCGGTGCCAATACCTATGGTGGCTACTCCAACCAGATGGTGGTGCGCGAATCTTTCGTACTGAAGATTTCGCATGACGCGGGTGATCTGGCCGCTGTGGCACCGCTGCTGTGCGCGGGCATCACCACCTATTCACCCCTGCGTCACTGGAAGGTCGGCCCGGAGCACAAGGTGGGTATTGTGGGCCTGGGCGGGCTTGGTCACATGGGCGTAAAAATTGCAGCGGCCATGGGCGCGCATGTGGTGCTGTTCACCACATCGGCAGGTAAGCGCGAGGACGCGCTGAGGCTTGGTGCCAAAGAAGTGGTGGTCTCGAAAAATCCCGACGAAATGCAAGCGCACATCAACAGCTTTGATTTCATTCTCAACACCGTAGCAGCACCGCATGATCTTGACGCGTTCCTGACACTTCTCAAACTTGACGGCACCATGACACTGGTGGGTGCGCCGGCCAGCCCCCACCCCTCTCCCGGCGTGTTCAACCTGATCCTCAAACGCCGCAGTCTGGCAGGTTCGCTGATTGGCGGTATTCGTGAAACCCAGGAAATGCTTGATTTTTGTGCCGCGCACGGCATCGTTTCAGACATTGAAGTGATACGTATGGACGAGATCAACACGGCTTATGAACGCATGCTCAAGAGCGATGTGAAATACCGCTTTGTGGTGGACATGTCATCACTCAAGACGGTCGCTTAAGCAACTACGGGGTGGGCTATGCCAAATTCGAACGTCCTGATGGATTCGATTGGTGTTGTAAAGCGTGGAACACCAGCGCGTTCTCTTCAATCGCTGCCTTGTGGTTATTGGAGGGTTGGCATGTTGTCGGCGTTGGTGACGGCCATGTTGCTGCCAGTGACGGGCGTCGATGCTCAAACCACCGGGCCTGCGCCTCCGGCGCCGGAAACGTCACGTATTGCTTCTGTGCCAGTTGCCGCGCCAGACACGGTCAGACTACCCCCCAAGTACAGCGCTGCCGATATAAAACGGGCATTCAGCTTCATGGATGCCAATAAAGATGGCAAGCTCAGCCGTGAAGAAGCCGCTGGTTTCCCCAATGTTGCCAAGCACTTTGATGCAGCCGATACCAACAAGGATGGCACGCTGTCACTGACAGAGTTCGGGAACGCGCTGAACCGGCGCTGAGCATTTCGCCTGACAACACAAAGGGCGCGGGCGGCACACTGGCGTCATGAATATTTGCTTGCCGATTGGCAACTTTGCAGCCGGTTGCGTCCACGCCAGCACTCAGACGCGAAATGAGTTTTCGCTGAAACTATTGATTTACGCTGCACCAGCGCCTTTCAATGGTTAAAAGGCAGCTTGCATTCAGCGCAAGAGATCTCCGGGTTATGGTCGATGTGTCCTAGTGACTTTCCACTATGCCCGGTTGATGCGGCGGGGTTGGTTTGACTCGAACCACAACCTGCCAGAAAACAAAAGCAATTTGCTACGAAATACATAGCGCATAGTGCCCGAATTTGATGCCATGAAAACATGTTTTACTACTTTTTTACGGCTTGTTGTCATCTGCCTCATCGGCGCCATCAATGCCGTCTGCCTCGTCGGAGGCCAGCGAATCAATCGCTCCAGCCTCCACACGTTCGTAGTCGGCGTCCTCTTCAAATTCCGGGTCGCCAGGAGGTCCTTCAATATGGTCGGGCATGATGTCCGCGTCACAGGCTTCAAGCCCTAGGCCCGCCGAAGCGCGCTCCCCGGTGCCTTCGGCGTCGCTGTCACTGGACATTTCTTCGGTACCGTAGGCACCCTGCGCGTCACTGCCGCTGTCAGAGTTGTCGCTGGGACCCAGCGCATTGGTGTCTTTGCCCTTGATGTGTTCAGGAAGCCGCTGACCACCTAAAAAGCTGCTGCTGGTCATGACAATTACCCTCAATGATGAGAAAAAGGCCACGGGGCTAAAACGAGTCACGTCACGCCAGTTAAAGCCCCATCAACTGCGCTGTATGAGCATTTTTCAAGTGTGCGCCTTTTTGCGCCTGTGGGACATGTCTGAAATTCAAATTGTTACCTTGTCATCCGAACCCGCTTCAGACCCGTACTGCGTTGCAACGCGCTCAACATCAACGCGAGCGCCCGCTTTTGGTAACGACGGACCAGCAGATAGGTTTGATGCGACCTTCTCCCTAAGCAATCGTATCGCATGCGCCACCTGCGCCTGGGCTGCCCCTAGCAGCAAGTCATCCTGTTCCGGCAAATTCCCCGCCATACCTGCCTTCACGCGTTCCAGCAAACGCTCAAGGGCGATCAGCGGCGTGCCCAACTGCTCATCAAGCGCAGAGATAAATTCATTTTTAATGCGGTCAATACGCTTGAATTCTGTGATGTCGGTCGCCAGCGAATAAAAACCTATGACATTTCCGTTATCTCCGCCTTCGCCATAACGCGGGAAGTAATTAACCACGTAGTCGCGGTACGTGCCTCTCGATGTTTTTTGGGAACGCTCGTAAACCACTGGATAACCTGACAACACTTCTTGAACCCGCGACTTGACGACCTGATAAAAATCGACGCCCATGACGTCGCGCATATGCTTACCGTTGATCTGTTCATATGTCAGGCCAAAAACCTCTTCATAGGAACGGTTATGAAAGCGAAAACGTTGCTCGCAATCAACATAAGCAATTAGCGCGGGCAGCGTGTCCGTAATCTGCCGCAACTGCAGTTCACTGACACGCAGGGCTTCGCTGACGCGGCGCATTTCAGTGTGATTGCGACCAACACCACGATAGCCGGTAAACCGCCCCGATACATCAAAAATCGGCTCCCCGCTGATACAGAGGTATTGCACCTGTCCGTTGTCGTCGAGCCGTGTGATCTCGAAATCCCGAAACACCTCATGCCGCTCGAGCAGCAGGCGATGCGCAGCCCAAGCGGCAGCATCGACCGTATGGTCGAGTTCCCATCGCGTTTTTCCGATGGCATACCGCGACAGCTCGTGATCTTTGACAACACCTGATATCAAGACAAAGCGAAAGTTTTCGTCCTGCTCCCAAAACCAGTCTGACGACAGCTCCGTCAGGGCGCGAAAGCGTTCCTCGCTCTCCATCAAAATTCGTTCGCTTTGCTTGCGTTCGGTGATGTCCTGAATTTGAGAGATAAAGTGAAGCGGACGACGGTCACTATCCCGCACCAGCGAGCAGGTAAGGTAACCCCAAATGATGCGCCCCGACTTGTGGACATAGCGTTTCTCCCGCTGGTAGGTTTCGATCTCCCCGCCCAGTGCTCGCCGTTTTTCCAACACATCCCACTCAATATCGTCGGCATGGGTAATGTCCATCAAATCACGTGACCGCATCTCGGCTTCGGAGTAACCGAGTATCTGGCAAAGGGCACCGTTGACCTTAAGCTGGCGAAAGTCAAGCGCAACCAGTGCCATACCAATGGCAGCGTTTTCAAAAGTATTGCTGAAGTACTGTTCACCGACCAGGAAAAGATCGTTGTCCCTGCTCAAGGTCCCGGGGATGGCTTTCGGCGAAACACCTGGCTGACCAGCCGCCGTGTCGGAGACGATAGAGGACTGCTCCCTGCCAATGGTGAAATAAAAAGTACTACCCTCGCCAACAGCCGAACGGGCCCAGATTTTCCCGCCGTGCCGGGTGATGATGCGGTTGACAGTGGCCAGCCCGATGCCGCTCCCGGAGAACTCCTCTGGTGAATGAAGACGCTGAAAAGTACCAAACAGTTTGTCGGCATAAGCCATATTGAAACCAGCCCCGTTGTCCTTGACAAAATAGACAGGTTCCATACCAATGTCTGTTTGCCTTCCGATCGTGATCTCAGCACAGGATTTTTTCGACGTAAATTTCCAGGCATTGGCAATCAGGTTATCGAGCACCTGGCGGAACAGCGAGCGATCGGCACGTATCAGCAGGTCCGGCGCAATCTTGATGACTGCCTTGCGGGCGGCTTCGCTTTCCGATAGCTGCCTCAGGATAGTGTCCGACTCGGCGCTCATGTCTACAAAGTCCCAACGCAGGCTGGTACGCGACAGCTGTGCCAGGGACAGCAGTCCGTCGGTCAATTCGCCCATACGCTGGACGCCGACCCGAATCCGGTCGAGGTAATGCCTGACTCGATCCCCGGAATCAACCGGCACTGCCTTCTGTAGCAGAGCGCTGAAGCCGTTGATGGTGCTAAGGGGCGAGCGCAGGTCATGCGCCACTGAATACGAGAATGCTTCAAGCTCTCTGTTGGCAGCCTCCAGTTGGGAAGTTCTACGCAAAACCCGGTTCTCAAGCGTCACGTTAAGCCTGACGATTTCCAGCTCGGCGTGCTTGTGTTTATTGATGTCCGTGAGCGAGGTTACAAACCCCGAAGGCGTCTTCACCGACCCGTCGAACAGCGGCTGAACATTGACCAGCGCCCACAATTCGCTGCCGTCCGGTTTTCGGTAACAAATGACCTGGTTTGATTGCGGTTGCCCAGTTCGCCTGGCTACGACAAAGGGACGTTCGTCGTCCGGCAAAGGCGACCGGTCTTCACGCAGCATCTGCCACTCTTGCGCGATGCTGGTTTGCCCTTTCAATTGAGCAAATGTTTTCCCAAGGATGCGCTCGGCGCTAGCATTGCAATCTAAAATCCGCCCGTCGGCGTCACGCAAGACCACACCCTCGGCCAATGCCGCGACGACCGTTCGCAATCGCGCATCGGTTGCCTTGCGGTTGGTAATATTCCGCGCCGTGCCCTGGTAGCCGGTGAACCGCTTGGATGTATCAAAAATAGGAACGCCACTGACCGACAAATAGCAAAGCGTTCCGTCGGCAAGCGAGCGAAAAAACTCGAAATCACGAAACGGTTGGCGCTCATCGAGCATTTTTTTATGCGCTTCCCAGGTCACACCGAGCGTCCCTGCGTCGGGTAAATCCCAGCGACATTTACCAATCCCGTCGTCGTATACGATCCCTTTGTCAAGGTCACCAGCCACGGCAGCGTTAAACGTCACAAAACGATAGTCGACATCTTGCTCCCAATACCAGTCTGCAGAAATGGTGGCCAGACTTCGCATGCGCTGAACGCTATTTTCCAGCGCGTCGATGACCAGCCGGGCGGCAGCAAGTTCTAGCCGCAGGCTTTCGTTGGTGCACTCCGGTTCCGGCATTTGCACTGACATTTCCTGGGTGGTCTGACTCATGTAGGAGCTGCGCCTTTCTGAACTAGATTGGTCGAATCACTTTGCGGGGAAGACGCTAACGTGTTACGACGTGTAAGTTTAACGTCTTTGAGGGCTATTCGTTATTGCGACAAGCCCGATTGTGAAGATGGCATTGTGTCAGCACAGGCTAACATTAAACAAACCAAAAATCACTTGCATTTGATTGGAAAGCGCCTCTCTTGAAATACCTTGTAGCCGTCCGGGCGCTGTGCGAATTCACGGCCAAGCATGGCGACCTCGACCTCCGCTTCACGCCCTCACCTTCCGCGCAGGAAGGCGTGGCGGGCCATGCACTGGTGGCCTCGCGCCGGGCTGAAGGCTACCAAGCCGAAGTCAGCCTGGAAGGCGACTACAAAACACTGCGCGTGCGGGGCCGGGCCGATGGCTACGACCCGGCCAACAACCTGCTTGAGGAAGTCAAAACCTACCGGGGCGACCTGCACACCATTCCCGACAACCGACGCGACCTGCATTGGGCGCAGGCCAAAATTTACGGCTGGCTGCTGTGCCAGGACAAAGGCCTGAACGATATCAATCTGGCGCTGGTTTACTTTGACGTTGCCAGCCTGCAGGAAACGCCTCTGACCGAACACTTCACAGCGGCATCACTACAAGACTATTTTGAAGCGCAGTGCGAGCGCTTTCTTGCCTGGGCGGACCAGGAGCTGGCGCACCGACTGGCGCGCGATACGGCGCTTGACGGACTGGCTTTTCCGCACGTTAGCTTCAGGCCTGGCCAGCGTGAACTGGCCGAGGCGGTTTATAAGACAGCGCAAGCTGGCAAATGCCTGATGGCGCAGGCCACCACTGGCATCGGAAAAACCGTGGGTACGCTGTTCCCACTGCTCAAGGCAATGCCCAGACAGCGCCTTGACAAGGTGTTTTTTCTGGCAGCAAAAACGCCAGGGCGCAAGCTGGCACTTGACGCGCTGAAGGTTCTCAAGGAAAGCACCCCAGACGGCGCAAAACCTGCAACACATCCGTTCCCGCTGCGCGTGCTGGAACTGGTGGCACGCGACAAGTCATGCGAACACCCGGACAAAGCCTGCCATGGCGATTCGTGCCCGCTAGCCAAAGGCTTTTATGACCGTCTGCCACATGCCCGGCAGTCGGCGGTGCAGTTTGCGGGCGCAGCGCAGAGACCTGGCACCCCTGATGGACTGGACAAAACGGCCATGCGCGAGGTGGCATTGACGCATCATGTGTGCCCCTACTACCTGAGCCAGGAAATGGTGCGCTGGACTGATGTGGTGGTGGGCGACTACAACTACTTTTTCGACACCAGCGCACTGCTCTACAACATGATGGCGACCTACCAGTGGCGGGTGGGCGTGTTGGTTGATGAAGCGCACAACCTGGTGGAGCGCGCGCGCAGCATGTACACAGCCGTGCTGGAACAAGCCTCGCTGCGCGCTCTGCATATGTCTGCACCCAAAGCCCTCAAGAGCGTACTTGAGCGCCTGAACCGCGCCATGAACGAAGTGCATCAAACCCAATTGGTGCCGTGGCAGGTGGTGACCGGGTTGCCGGTAGCCTTTTTAAAAGCCTTGCAGCAAGCCATCACCGCCATCACGGACTTTCTGGTGGCTAATCCGACGCGGGTAGATGGCGCGCTGCAAGCGTTTTATTTTGAAGCCCTGCATTTTTCACGCATGGCCGATGCGTTTGGAGCGCACTCGATGTTTGACATCACCCTGAATGACGACCAGGAGGTTCTGCACAGCGCTTCTGGCAGCCTGGCACTGAACGGTGATCAAACCGGCGGCCACGGCTACGCCACATTGACCCTTCGCAATGTGGTGCCTGCACCATTTTTGGCACCACGCTTTGCAGCGGCCCAAAGCGTGACGCTGTTCTCGGCCACGCTGAGTCCGCAGAGTTTTTACCAGGCGACCCTGGGTCTGCCGTCAGGCACCCGGTGGATAGACGTGCCTTCACCGTTTGCACCCGAACAGCTACGGGTGGCAGCAGTCGGCAATATTTCAACGCGTTACCAGCACCGCGCCCAGTCGCTGGCACCGATGGCCGCCCTGATGGCCCAGCAATACGCGCGCGCGCCAGGCAACTACCTGGTGTTTTTGAGCAGCTACGACTACCTGCAGAAGTTGCAGGTGCTGTTCAGGCAGCGCTACCCGCACATCACCAATTGGGAACAGACCCGGCAGATGGACGAAGCCGGGCGCGAGCAGTTTTTAGCGCGTTTTACACCCACATCACAAGGTATTGGTTTTGCAGTGTTGGGCGGCGCATTTGCAGAAGGGGTAGACCTGCCCGGCAAGCGCCTGGTCGGCGCGTTCATTGCCACGCTGGGACTGCCGCAAGTCAATCCGGTCAATGAAGAAATCAAAAAACGCATGGCGGCGTACTTTGACAAAGACTTATGGAAATCCGGCACAGGCGCTGACAATAGCTACAACTACACCTACCTTTACCCTGGCCTGCAAAAAGTAGTGCAGGCGGCGGGGCGGGTGATACGCACGCAACAGGATCGGGGGGTTATCTACCTGATGGATGACCGGTTTACGCAGCCTCAGGTACTGGCTTTGCTACCGGCGTGGTGGACGGTAGGGCGGCTGTACGCCAAGTCGGAAGAGCAAACCCGTGATATGACTTGAGAACATTTCAATACGTGGTTGCTGCCGCGCAGAAGTCAAATAGCAGGTCCAGTTCGTTGGATTTGTCGAACACAGCGTCGGCGCCCAGCACGGCACAACGCTCGCGAATATCGGCGGTAGCGTAGTTGGTAAGCACCACTACTTTCTGGTAATTGTGCCGGTGCTGGCAGCCTTTGAGCACGCCCAGGCCACTGCCTTCCTTTAAAAACAGATCGACGATGGCCAGTTGCCAGTCGCCGTTGTTATCTGATAACCACTGACTGGCTTCGCTTTCAGTTTCGGCAAAACCGACAACCTTGACCGGTGCAATTTCTTCTAGCGTTGAAATCAGGTTTTCGCGGATGGTGGCGCTGTCTTCAACAATGTAAGTAATAAGTGCCATGACG
>JANXTM010000141.1 GCA_025352405.1 Polaromonas sp. | reverse complement strand
CGAGTTCGCCGAGTACATCAATACCGGCAAGATGAAAGCGCTGGCGGTGACCTCCGAGGTGCGTCTGAAGGGGGTCAATGTGCCTACCCTGAAAGAGCAAGGCGTGAACGTGGTGATTGGCAACTGGCGCGGCGTGTATGGTGGCCCCGGCATCTCCGCTGCACAGCGCGCGGGGCTGACAGACATTGTGCTCAAGGCCGTGAAATCGAAAAGCTGGCTTGAGGCATCCGAGAAAAACAACTGGACATCCGCCGTGCTGACCGGGCCGGCCTTTGACAAGTTTGTCGACGACGACTTTGCCAGCCTGCGCGCCACCATGGTCAAGTCTGGAATGATTTAGGACGGATCTGTAAAGCCATTTTTCGGGCGAATTGCGGCGCTGCCAGGTGCTTGGAATCCTCATGCACACAAGTGCATTCCGTTGTCCTTTGCGCCTTGCGCTCTATCCCGAAAATTTGAATTTCCAGATATGTTCATAAAAACATAAGAGGCAAAAAATGACATCACAAAATCCCTCCACACTCCAGACTTTGATAGGCGCGGGCGTTCTGCTGATTGGTCTTGGGTTGGCGGCGGGTGCCATCAGCATTCCGTCGGCGGCCGGTTACGGCGGCGTGGGCCCAAATTTTTTGCCGTGGCTGGTTGCTGTGTCGCTGGTGGTGTGCGGCGGCTTCATGATGCGGGAGGCGCGCACCGGCGGGTTTCGTGCGATGGACACGCCTGCAGGTGCCGCGGGTGCGTACTGGCCAGGCTTCGTCTGGGTGTCTGCGGGTTTACTGGCCAATGCAGCACTCATCACCACAGTGGGGTTTATTTTAAGTTGTACGCTGTGCTTTGTACTGGCTGTGCAAGGCCTGCGCGGGGCAGAAGGCCAGGCTGACTTGCGGCCGGCGCTGCTGATTAAGGATGTCGCGATTGGTATGGCGATTGCAGCCCCGGTCTACTGGATGTTTACCAAATTTCTGGCGATCAACTTGCCAGGCCTGACCGCAACAGGGTGGCTGTAAATGGATATTTTCAATCAATTGATGCAGGGCTTTGCCACTGCAGCCACACCGGTCAATCTGCTCTGGTGTTTTGTCGGGTGTGCGCTTGGCACCGCTGTCGGCGTGCTGCCGGGCATTGGGCCGGCGGTAGCGGTGGCCATGCTGCTGCCAATTACCGTCAAGGTTGAAGCCACCGCTTCCATGATCTTTTTTGCCGGCATTTACTACGGTGCCATGTATGGCGGCTCCACCACCTCGATTTTGCTCAACACACCAGGCGAGACGGCCAGCATGGTGACCGCGATGGAGGGCAATAAGATGGCCAAAAGCGGGCGTGCAGGCGCGGCGCTGGCCACCGCCGCCATCGGCTCGTTTGTGGCGGGCACGATTGCCACTGTGCTGGTCACGCTGTTTGCGCCTGTGGTGGCTGACCTGGCCGTCAAGCTCGGGCCCCCCGAGTACTTCATGCTGATGCTGCTGGCCTTTACCACCGTGAGCGCGGTGCTGGGAAAAAGCACGCTGCGCGGTATGACCGCGTTGTTTATCGGCTTGGCGGCGGGCCTGGTCGGGCTCGACCAGATTTCTGCGCAGGCGCGCTACACCGGCGGTGTGCCCGAGTTGCTGGACGGCATTGAGATCGTGCTGGTGGCTGTGGGCCTGTTTGCGGTGGCGGAAGCGCTGCACGCCGTGCTGTATGAAGGCAAAGTGGTCGATGCGCAAAACAAGCTCAGCAAAGTCCACATGACAGGGCGTGACTGGAAGCGTTCGTGGCCGGCCTGGCTGCGCGGCACCGCGATTGGTGTGCCGTTTGGCTGTATTCCGGCAGGCGGCACGGAGATACCGACTTTTTTAAGTTACGCCGCCGAGAAAAAACTCGCCAAAGACTCCGACGCAAAAGGCGAGTTCGGAACGACGGGTGCCATCGAAGGCGTAGCAGGCCCGGAGGCCGCAAATAACGCAACCGTGACGGCCGCGATGATTCCGCTGCTGACACTGGGCATTCCTACCTCCAACACCACGGCGATTTTGCTGGGGGCCTTTCAAAACTACGGCATTCAACCCGGCCCGCAGCTTTTCACAACGTCATCTTCGCTCGTCTGGGCGCTGATTGCCTCGCTCTACATCGGCAATGTGATGCTGCTGGTACTGAACTTGCCCATGGTCGGGCTGTGGGTCAAATTGCTGAAAATACCCAAGCCTTATTTGTACGCAGGAATTTTAATTTTTGCGACTGTGGGCGTCTACGGCATGCGTCAAAGTGCATTTGACCTGTTTTTGCTCTACGCCATTGGTGTGCTGGGTGTGGTGATGCGGCGCTTTGATTTTCCGACCGCGCCGGTCATTGTGGGCATGATCTTGGGGCCGTTGGCTGAAGCGCAATTGCGTAACGCCATGTCTATCGGCGAGGGAAGTGCCATCGTTTTTCTGCAGCGGCCGGTCTCGCTGATTTTGATTGTGGTGGTGGCAGCTGTACTCGTATTGCCGCGTTTGGGGAGGCGTTGGTAAAGCCGTCAAAAGGCGGCTTGACAATCAAGATCTCACTGTTTCGCACCGAGAGCCAGAGCGGTAGATCTTGACGCAGCAAGCGTCTGCGTGTTGTCCGCGACCAGGGTAGGCCAGCCTGCCAAGTGTTGCGCGCTGAACTCTGCCAGGGCTTTTATCCACACGGGGCTGTCGTTCAGGCAGGCAATGTAGGTGAATTTCTGGCCGCCCGCATGCAAAAACGCTTCGCGCGCTTCCATGTTGATTTCTTCAAGTGTTTCAAGGCAGTCGCC
>JANXTM010000072.1 GCA_025352405.1 Polaromonas sp. | reverse complement strand
TTTCTGCGTTGCAAATCAAAAAGGGGGTGTCGGAAAAACCACCACCACGCTCAATCTGGCGGCTGGTCTGGCCAAGGTCGGGCAGCGCGTGCTGATGATTGACCTGGACCCACAGGGCAACGCCACCATGGGTTCAGGTGTTGACAAACGCAAGCTCGCACTCACGGTGTACGACGTGCTGCTGGAATCGGCTTCAGTGGCTGAGGCACGGGTGCAGAGCGACAAGCTCATAGCAGCCGGTTGCAGTTATGACATTTTGGGTGCCAACCGCGAATTGGCAGGGGCAGAGGTGGAGCTGGTCGAGGTGGAGCGGCGCGAAAAGCGCCTCAAGTCAGCCTTGGCCACCGTCGACAAAGAGTACGACTTTGTATTAATTGATTGTCCGCCGTCTTTGAGCATGTTGACACTCAATGGCCTGTGCTGCGCCAACGGCGTGATTGTGCCAATGCAGTGCGAGTACTTTGCACTCGAAGGGCTGACAGATCTGGTCAACACCATCAAACAGGTGCACGCCAACCTGAACAAGGACTTGCAGATCATTGGCCTGCTGCGCGTCATGTTTGACCCGCGCATCACGCTGCAGCAACAAGTCAGCGAACAACTGAAAGATCACTTTGGCGACAAGGTGTTCAACACCGTGATCCCGCGCAATGTGCGCCTGGCCGAAGCGCCCAGCTACGGCGTGCCCGGCGTGGTGTTTGACCCGTCGTCCAAAGGTGCGCAGGCCTTCGTCACGTTTGCCGAAGAAATGGTCAACCGTATCCGGGTGATGTGATGCAGTTGAACCGCCAATATTTACACATCAAAAATGACTTTACGGCAGGTTTTATGGGCGCTATTTGCTATTAAAAACATAGCGTAATCTTGATGCAGACATCAACTCCTGTATTGATTCTCCCCGGCTGGCAAAACAGTGGGCCGGCGCACTGGCAAAGCCTCTGGGAACGCGCGCACGGCTATCAACGGGTAGAGCAACACGACTGGATGCAGCCCTTGCGTGGCGACTGGATTGCGCGCCTTGAAGACGTGCTGCTCGGCTGCTCCGAGCCGGCGGTATTGGTGGCGCATAGCCTGGGCTGCATTCAAGCCGCTGCATGGGCCTCGCATTCGGGAAACACCGGCCGCGTGAAGGCGGCGCTGCTGGTCGCACCGCCAGACACCGAGCGCGACGATGTGCGGCAGATGTTGTCCAGCTGGTCACCGGTACCACTGCAAAAACTGCCGTTTAAAGCGTTGGTGCTGGCCTCCAGCAACGACCCGTTTTGCAGCCCGGCGCGCGGGCGCCAGTTTGCCGACGCCTGGGGGGCTGATTTTACCGACGCAGGTGAACGTGGCCATATCAATGCCGACAGCGGCCTGGGCGACTGGCCCGACGCACACGCGCAGTTACTGCGCCTGATGGCTGGTTAAACCGTACAAGAGTGGGAGACAAACATGCAGCGCTTATGGGTTCAAACAACATTGGTCGCACTTTTATGTGTCGGCTTGGCGGCCCATGCAGAGCCTGATGAAGACCGGCTGGGGAAAGCGCAGAACTATCCCACAGGCAGCGCCAGCAACTGGTACAACAACCCCTACCGCGTGGGCTCCTGGTCGGCACTCGACAAGGTACCCGGTGTTCAAACCCGGGTAGTCTCGCGCGCTGCCGAGACCAGGGCTTTGCCCCGCGCGGCGCTGCCACCAGGAATCACTTACCGCTACAAAAACCTGTCGTATACGCTTGCTGAATATCTGGACCGCCAGCGGGTAACGGGTCTTTTGGTACTCAAAAATGGTGAGATTGTCGCGGAGCACTACCGCTACGAGCGCAAGGAAGATGCGCGGTTTCTGTCTTTTTCCATGGCCAAAAGTGTGACTTCGCTGCTGATTGGCCAGGCGCTTGAACGGGGGTTCATCGCCTCGCTGGACGACAGCGCCGACAAGTACGCCACATCGCTGGCCGGCAGCCCCTATGGCGCCACCACCCTGGGCCAACTGCTGCGCATGAGTTCCGGCCTGACGTTTACCGAACGCTACGACGGGACTGACGACATCGCCCGGCTCTCGCGTGCCAGCGCTGGCGCGCAGGGTGCGGGCAAGCCGGTAGATGTTCTGCGCTCCATCACCGAGCGGCATGACCCTGCCGGCGACAAGTTCGTCTACGCCAGTGCCGAGACCGATGTGCTGGGCCGCGTCCTGACAGCCGCGACTGGCAAAACCATGGCCGAGCTCACCAGCGACTGGCTGTGGAAACCCATGGGTGCCGAGCATGATGCGTTCTGGCGCGTCTCAAGCGATGGGCAAGAGCAATCATCTGGCGCGTTTAATGCCAGCCTGCGCGACTGGGGCCGGCTTGGCCTGCTGCTGGCCAACGATGGCCGGGTGGATGGTCAGGCGGGCGACAAGGCGGGTACGCAACAGGTCATCCCGCGTGACTACCTCCTCAATGCCACCGACCCGGCACGCCAGCCAACTGCCTTCAAACCCCGCAAAGCCACGCCTTACTTTGGCTATGGTTACCAGTTCTGGCTCATGCCCTTCAAAGACCGTACGTTTGCCATGCAGGGCATCCATGGCCAGACGGTATACGTGCAGCCGTCGTCCGGTATTGTGTTAGTGCTTACTTCGGTGTGGGAAAGCGCCAGCGGCAAACAAAACGCGCAGCCTTACGAAGAGCGTGACGCCCTGTGGCGCGGTGTGTTGCACTCGCTGGGTGGCAGCACCGCCGAATAAATCTGTGAAAACAAATAAAACTAAAGAAAAACAACATGGTCACCAAAAAACCAAAAGGCCTGGGCCGCGGACTGGAAGCCCTGCTGGGTCCCAAAGTGAGCGAGGCGGCAGGCCCCGACACCATCAACTTCAACCTTGATGCCAACCCGAACAGCATGACCAGCCCCGGCCTGCCGGCCTCGCTGCGTTTGGCAGACATGGTGCCTGGCCAGTACCAGCCGCGCACCCGCATGGACGAGGGTGCGCTGTATGAGCTAGCCGAATCCATCAAGGCGCAGGGCATCATGCAGCCGATTCTGGTGCGGCGTTTGACCAGTGGTCCCAACGACGGCAAATACGAGATCATTGCCGGCGAGCGGCGTTTTCGTGCGGCCAAAATTGCAGGTCTGGATAGTGTGCCGGTACTGGTGCGTGATGTGCCGGACGAAGCCGCTGCCGCCATGTCGCTGATTGAAAACATCCAGCGTGAAGACCTGAACCCGCTTGAGGAAGCACAGGGGCTGCAACGCCTGGTCAAGGAGTTTGGACTGACGCACGAACTTGCAGCGCAGGCCGTAGGCCGCTCCCGCAGCGCTGCTTCCAACCTGCTACGCCTGCTGAATCTGGCCGACCCGGTACAAACCATGCTGATGGCGGGTGATCTCGACATGGGCCATGCCCGAGCGCTGCTGGCGCTGGACCGTGCCACGCAAATCACAGCGGCCAATCAGATTGCGGCCAAAAAAATGTCGGTACGCGAGACCGAAAGCCTGGTTAAAAAACTCAGCGCCGAGTTCTCGCTCAAGCCGCAAAAAGCCAGCAAAGAGAAGTCACGCGACACGCGGCGGGTAGAGGAAGAGCTGGCAGACCTGTTGATGGCCGAGGTCGAGGTACGCATCAAAAAGCAGGTCAAGCGCAATGGCCGGCGTGAAGACGTGGGTGAAGTGGCGATTCAGTTCAGCTCTATGGACGAGCTCAATGGCCTGATTGAGCGCTTGCGGGGTAACACCTGAATGACGACTGCAGCAACTTTTGCCCATAGCCCCGCGCGCCACACGACAAGCCCATCGAGTTATCCTACGACCTACAACTACAAAAAGAGCTTGTTTTGGTAATTTGAAGAAGCCTTGAAACTGGCGCGCTGCGCCGCGAAGTAAAAAACTCCTGCTCCTGGAATCTTTAGTAGACATAAAGCCAAAGACAATGAAAAACTCCAGGCTGATGCTCATTGACAGTGACAGCTACACATCGTCGGTGTTGATGGCTGACTTGTTATTGCGAGGCTTTGGCGATGTTCAGTCGGTCGCCAGTAATCAGGACTTGCCGAAGATTTTAGAAACCCATCAGCCGGATGTGGTGGTGATTAATTACCATTCAGACCGCCCTGACAGCCTGATCGTGTGCAGTACCCTGAAATCGATGGTCCCACGCGTTGCCACCATTGTCATCGTGTCGCCGGGTCCCGCACTCAAGACGGTCCGCGCGTGGGCAAAGCAAACCCGGGGTATCGATGTGGTCATCGAAAAACCACTTTCTGACGAACGTTTCTTTATGACGCTGGAAGAGATTCTCAGGGTAAAAGCAGCCTCTCGCGAGATGACCGCCCGGGTTGAACGTCTGGCGAATCTGGTGCCTGAAGGCGCTTTGCCAGTTATCGAGCATGACCGCCACAGCGAAGCTGAGATGTTTGAAGCGGCTGTTCTTTTTACCGATATTCGCGGCTCGTCCCAACTGATCAGAGAAATGCCCCCGCGTGAATTCTTCGAGCAGCTAAACCAGTTGCTCAGCACCCAGGCGCGACATGTGCAAAACTACAAAGGCTCGGTGATCAAATACACCGGCGACGGGGTCATGGCGATATTCAGAGGTATGGGGCGGTCCTACCTTGCACTGCGTTGTGGCCTTGAGCTTGCAGCGCTCCACAACGATTCAAAGTTTCCTTTTGGCATTGGTATCGCCCAGGGGCTGGTGCTGGCAGGGTTGATTGGGGATTCCAACCAGGCAGGGCAGAGAAGCCAATACGATGTTGTGGGGGCTACGGTCCACCTGGCATCGCGTTTGTGCAGCCTGGCCAATGCCGGCGAAGTGGTGGCTACCACCGATATCAATGTCGCGGCGAGAGTGACGACGCCGACACCAAAATCCGTGTCCGGCGTTCCAGTCAGGGGTTTTGACAAGCCCATAGACTGTGTTGTATTTTCCGCTTCTGCAGCTTAAACAGAACCAATGGAGCAATGTGAATGAAAGAGCAGTTTAATCCGGCGCAAATCAGTAAAGTGATTGACCAGGCATTGGTTTATCAGTGCGCTTGTCCAGCTCAGGTTTGCCGGGCCATATTTGAATTGCGTGAGTTGTATGCGTACCAGATCAATTGCGCCAGCGATTCAGTCAACGACGAACTTGTGCATCAAACCATCGCAGCGGCTACCGAGAAGGCGCACGAAAAGATGGAAGAGTGCCTGAAGAAAATCCTCGAAATCGAAGGCTGGGACCAAAGCACGTTTGCAATGCCCGAGAAGCTCAAGAAAAAGCCCGGAAAGCCTTTGTAGAGGGGGCCAGCGTGCGGCGCGCATCGGCCTCATATGGCCCCTGTGAGCTGTGGAGCTGTCCGCGTGCTGTGCGCCGCTACATCGCCGCACCCAGCCTGAACCGGTTCCTTATTCAGAGTCAGCCGAGACTTCTTTGGTCGAGCGGTTGTACTTCAGGGTGATCTTGTTGATTTCGCACAGGTCAAAGCCTTCCCAAACCACTTCAGAGCCGTCATCGTCAAACACGACCTGCAGGTCCTGCTTGCAGCTGGACTTGTCAGAAAACTTGAATAGGCGCTGGCGGGCGTTTGCAAGCGTGCCGTCGCCAAGGCGGTCATTACCCCATTTGGCGCTTTTGCTTGGTGCAATGTATACCTCGCGAATCGCGTAGCCGGTACGGTTGACCAGCGTGAAGTCTGCGTCACCGGCCATTGCCGGAAACGCGGAAGCCAAAGCCGCGAAAGCAGACAAGGTGATAAGCGTGCGTTTAAAAAGCATGAAAGAGTCCCTTTGGTAAGCGTTTGAAATAATAGTAACCATGATTATTTTAGATAAACGCCGGGGTTTCAGGGCCGTGATCAAAACCATTGTTGTTTTAATTTAACGACGGCTGGCGTCCAGCATTGAGCGCCAAAGGCATTCAATTCCCGTGCTCCACGGTGCGCGGCGCACAGAAGTGATGGTCAGCGGCCGCCGGCCACGTCAACAATGCTGCCGTGGACGTAAGACGCCGCATCAGAAGCAAGCCACAGCGCCACTTGGGCAACTTCCTGCGCTGAGCCCGCGCGCCCCAAGGGAACTGTAGTCTCGGCCAGTTGCTCTATTTTGGCAATGCCGCCATGTATGTTCTGCATATCGGTGGCAATCAGGCCGGGGCGCACGGCGTTTACTCGGATACCCTCCGGACCGACTTCCTTGGCCAGCGCCAGATTGAATGAATCAATCGCACCTTTGGATGCCGCATAGGCGGCGCCGCCACCCAGACCTCCCAGCCGCGATGCAACCGACGACATGTTGATGATGACGCCGCCTTTGCCACCATGGGTTGTGGACATGCGGCGAATGGCCTCGCGCGAACAGTAATAGACGCTGAACACATTGGCACTGAAGAGGTCCACCACGTTGCGCTCATCGACTGTATCGACGCGAAAGTTGGCCAATACGCCCGCATTGTTGACCAGCACGTCAAGTGCACCAAAGGCGGCATCGAGCTGCTCGAACAGCGTGACCACCTCACCTGATTTACTGACATCAGCGCGCAGTGCCACCGCCTCGCCGCCATCCTGCTCGATGCGTTTGATCACCTGCTGCGCCGCGCTCTCGCTGTTCAGGTAATTGACGCCGACACGGTAACCCGAGCGCGCCGCCAGTAGGGCAATTTCTGCACCTATGCCGCGGCTGGCACCGGTAACCAGCATGACTTTTTTCATGGTGTTCATTCAGGTTGAATGTTGGCGTCTTTGACGATGCGCGTCCATTTGATGATTTCGCTGCCTACAAAGGCTTTGAGCTGCTCTGGCGGCATGCGCATGGGTGTGATACCCACGGTCGACAACCGGGCCTTGAGTTCTGGCTGCTTGAGCGCTTGCTCAGTGGCGGCATCGAACTTGTCAACCACATCTTTTGGCAAGCCTGCGGGTCCCACAACGGCAAACCAAGCGGTAACGTCAAAGCCGGGCAGTACGTCGGCAATGGCTGGCCAGTCAGGTGCCAGCGCATTGCGCTTGAGCGAAGTCACGCCCAGCGCGCGCATGTTGCCACCCTTGGCCTGCGCCAGTGCGTTGCCAATATCGACAAAAGTAAAGTCCAGCGTGCCGCCAAGCACGTCATTTACTGCCAGCGGAATGCCCTTGTATGGCACGGCCAGCGCATCAAGGCCTGCAAGTTTGTTGAAGATGGCAATGCTGACCTGGGAGGTAGACGAGCCATAGCCCGCCGTCACCTTGCCAGGGCGCTGCTTGATATGGGCGATCAGCTCCTGCACGTTCTTTGCCGGGAAATTGCTCTTGACCATCAACACCAGCATGGTTTCACCGATACCCGTCACGGCCGAAAAGTCCTTGTTCGGGTCATAGGGGATTTTCTTGAGCAGGGCCACGTTCGATGAAATGGCTGAGTTGGATGAAAACAGCAGGGTGTAGCCATCAGGCGCGGCACGTATGACTTCCATCGCCGCAATTGAGCCACCAGCACCGGGTTTGTTATCGACAACAAATGCCTGGCCCAGCGAGGTACTCAATTGCTGGCCCACCACGCGCGCGGCAAGGTCGGTCGCCGAGCCGGGGGGAAAGGGTACAACCAGCCTGACCGGTTTGCCGGGATAGTTTTGGGCAAGTGCGATGCTGGTGAACATGCCGCTGCAAGCAACGCCAAAAATGAGGCCCAGGGCCTTTAGAACGATACGGTTTTTCACGGTGTCTCCGATGCGGTTGATTCAATAGCCAGGGTTTTGGTGCCGTCAAGCATGGGCAGCGTCAGCAAGTGAAAGGACAGCGCCTTGCCATGCATGTCCAGGTTAAGCGAGTCATTCACGCCGCCGTCGAGTACGTCGTCGATTACAAAATTCATGGCATTTATTCCGGGCAATAAAAAGCGCTGCACCCGGCTTGGTTTGCGGTGTGAAAAGTGCGCTTCGACGCGCTCCTCGGTGACTTGCTGGACCAGTTGTGCATAGTCTTCTGCACGGTAGGCAATCACGCTGATGTTGACCTTGTTGCCTTTGTCGCCAGCACGCGCATGGGCTAGTTGGTAGAGTTGTAGAAATTCGTCATGTGTGCGAGGTTCTACTTTTTGCATGGTGTTCTTTCAACGGGCTGAAGTGACGAACGAAAACGATGCCGGTACCTGCTCGCGCGCAATCAGGCACGACTGGGTAGACAGGCGCTGGCGTTTGGCCACACGTACGCCGCCGCCGCCAGCAGGGCCACCGGTCCAAAGCGCGGTGACCTCGCGCAGCAGCTGGTCTATGACATTAAGGTTGAGGTGCTGGCCCGCTACCCGCAGGCGTATGTCCATGGCCTTGCCTATGGGCTCAGTGCCCAGCCTGCGGTTGCTGTCGTCGCCCAAAATGCTGCTGACGCCAATCAAGTCAAAGCGTAGCGGCAAGTGCGGCCCCATGCGTTTTTGCATCACGTCCATGGCCAGTCGCGCACGCGCTTCAGCGTTGGGCCCAGCGTAGGAAATCTCGCCTTCGCCAAACCAGCCACCATCAAAAAACACGTTTGCCTTGAGCGTCGCGGTGCGCGGGTGGCCGCGGACACCTTTGAGGCGTACGCGGTCTGGACCGACCTGGGTGACAGTAGCCTCGGAGATGTCGGCCACCACGTCCGGCGTGATGTAGGCGGCCGGGTCGTGCACCTCGTACAGCAATTGTTCCTTGACGGTACGCTCGTCGACCAGCCCACCGGTACGCGCCGCCTTGCTGACGATGCAGCTGCCATCAAAGTCAATTTCTGCAATCGGAAAACCGACGTCTTCAAGCCCCGGCACGTCTTTCATGCCGGGGTCGGCGAAATAACCGCCGCTGACCTGCGCGCCACATTCCAGCAAATGCCCCGCCATGGTGGCACCGGCCAGGGCATCCCAGTTGTCACGCGCCCAGCCAAAATGCGCAATCGCCGGCCCCAGTGTGAGTGACGGGTCAGCGACCCGTCCGGTCACCACGATTTGCGCACCGGCGCGAATCGCATCGGCAATTTCAAAGGCACCCTGGTAGACATTGGCGCAAACAAAACGGGCAGCATCAAAATTTTCCTTCAGGTGGTCTTGCACGATCGCCTGACCCTGGGCATTAGACAAGTCGTCGCCGCTTACCACGGCAATGCGTGGTGCAGGCAAACCCAGCTCTTGAGCCAAGCGCTGTATCAGCAGTGCCGCACCCGCAGGATTGGCAGCGCCGAAGTTGCTGACGATCACAATGCCATGCGCCAGGCAATCCGCCAAAACCGGCCGCAGTTCAAGCTCCAACAGCGGCTCATAGCCCAGCAGCGGATTGGCGCGCTTGACCAATTGCTGCGTCGCCAGCGTGCGCTCCGCCAGGTTTTCAAAAATCAGCGCAGCGGGGCCGCCGCGCTCAATCAGCGTACGGACTACAGGCGCGGCGACGTCCACGCGGTCACCGGAAAAACCGGCACCGCAACCTACTGCGAGTGTTTGCATTGTTGTCCTTTTTTACTGAGCGCCACTGTGCACTCACACCTTGTGTATGTAAACTTGAATTATTCAACTAACCATGCTGTTTTTCTAATGAATTTATCAGGCCGATTGATTGATGCTTTTCTTGCACTTGAAGACACCCGTCGCTTTGCGGTTGCGGCCGAGCGTTGCCATGTGTCGCCATCGGCTTTCAGCCAGATGATCAGCCGATTGGAGGAGCAAGTCGACGCACGGCTGTTTGATCGCGACACACGCAATGTGGCGCTCACGCCAGAGGGTGAAATTTTTTCGCAAGGCGCACGCCGTATCGCAACCGAAATCAACGCGTCACTTACCGAGCTGCGTGACCGGGCCGAACGCAAGGTAGGCCGTGTGAGCATGGCCGCCCCACCTTCGCTGGCTGCCTGAGCAGATGGCGCGCTATCGAAAGGATTACCCGGGTATTGCGCTGCGCCTGCATGATGTGGTGTCTGACCGCTGCCTGGACTTGGTTGCGCGTGGTGAGGTTGACTTTGGTTTGAACGCACAGCGCGGCAACGCACTCGAGTTTGAGGCGCATCTGTTGTTCAACGAACGGCTGCACCTCATGTGCCAGGCAACTGATCCGCTGGCGAAGTTCAAGGAGGTCAGGCTCAAGGACTTGCGCCATCACGAATTTATTCATACTGTTCGCACAGGCAGTGTCTGGCAGCAGATGCTACCGCTGTTAAGTGCCACTGGAATCCGCGATAGTGGGTTGGAGGTGGCCCAGTTCGGCACGCTTGCAGGCTTGGTCGTCGCTGGCTTTGGCATCAGCGTAGTGCCACAGTTTGCAGTGCAGTTGTGCCGCAGATCCGGACTGGTGACGGTGCCGGTGAGCGACAAAAAAGCCCGGCGTCCGATTTACATGGTCAAGCGTAAGCACCGAAGCCTGTCAGTGGCGGCGGCTTGCCGGCGCGGGTGCTGAAAATGTGTAACATTTTCTGGCCAAAAAAAAGACTTCACCTGCAGTGGAAAAAGGGGCGCGGCCCCCGCACTTTTACAGGCTGAAAATCTTTCCAGGATTCATGATGTTCTTCGGGTCCAGCGCGCGCTTGATGGTGCGCATCATGTTGACGGCGCCGTCGCCGGTCTCAAGCACCAGAAAATCCATCTTGTGCAGGCCCACGCCGTGCTCCCCGGTGCAGGTACCTTCAAGTGTCAGTGCGCGCGTTACGAGTTTGTGGTTCAGCTCTTCGGCAATCCGCCTTTCCTCAGGAATGGACGGGTCAATCAAGTAGCCAAAGTGAAAGTTGCCATCGCCCACATGACCGACCAGAAAGTACGGAATATTGGATGCGTCAACTTCTGCAATCGAGTCGAGCAGGCAATCCGCCAGACGCGAAATCGGTACGCAGGTGTCGGTTGAAATGGCGCGGCAGCCGGGACGCGATTGAATGGCTGCAAAGTAGGCGTTGTGCCGCGCCGCCCAAAGCCGAGTGCGTTCCTCAGGCGTGCTGGCCCATTCAAATGCATTGCCACCGTGCCCGCTGGCGAGCTCCTGCACCAGTTCGGCCTGCTCTTTCACGCTGCTGGGCGAGCCGTGAAACTCCATCAACAGCATGGGCTCTTCGCGCAGGTTCAATTTGGAATGTTTGTTCACCATGCGCACAGTGTTGTGGTCAATCAGCTCAACGCGTGCAATCGGTACGCCCAGCTGAATCACCTCAATGGTGGTGCGCACCGCAGCTTCAATGCTGGGAAAAGAGCAGATCGCTGCCGAGATCGCTTCGGGCAGCGGATACAGCTTGACGGTCACTTCAGTGATCACGCCCAGCGTACCCTCGCTGCCCACCATCAGCCGCGTCAGGTCGTAGCCTGCAGATGATTTTTTTGCCCGCGTACCGGTGCGAATGATTTCACCGCTGGCCGTGACAACCTCCAGTGCCAGCACGTTCTCGCGCATGGTGCCGTAGCGCACGGCGTTGGTGCCGCTGGCGCGCGTGGCGCTCATGCCGCCCAGCGTGGCGTCTGCGCCCGGGTCGATTGGAAAAAACAGGCCAGTGCTTTTGACTTCTTCGTTAAGCTGCTTGCGCGTGACGCCGGCTTGCACCGTCACGGTCAGATCTTCGGCATTGATACGCAGCACGCGGTTCATGCGGCTCACATCAATGCTGATGCCGCCCTGCACGGCCAGCAAATGGCCTTCAAGCGAGGTACCCACGCCAAACGGAATAACCGGCACGCTGTAGTGGCTGGCGAGCTTGACAGCATCGGCCACATCCAGCGTGCTTTCGGCGAACACCACCGCTGCAGGCGGCGGCGCAGCAAACGAAGACTCGTCGCGGCCATGCTGCTCTCGCACCACCATAGCGGTCGAGCAGCGGTCAAGAAAGCGGGCCTTCAGCGCATCTATCAAGGCCGCAGGTGTTTCGCGCTGGGCAACGTCCAGCAGCAGGTGGTTAGGAAGCGGGGCGTTCATAGGGCAACTCCAGATACGGCAAAGCCATAGTTCAATGATCTACAAGACAAGCCGTGACATCCCAAGACATCACAGCGTGACGGACATTCAAACATTATGAAGTAGCCTTGCAGATTCAGCAAAAGTTGCCTGCTGCCACGTTCGGCCCGGCTCAAGCCAAGGAGCAAGCAGCCTTGCTGAACGCAGCGCGTGAAATAAGGCCGTCACACATAGAATACGTTTTGATAGGGTGTGTTGAGCTTTCTCTGTGCGTTGTGTTACGGTTCATTCGAAGTCTTCTGAAAAGTTTAGACGACGCCAATGCAACGTAGCAAACAACGGTTTATCAGTGCTTGTGCATGCTGCATCCTCACTAACATGAGGATGAGGGCGCACGCACACACATTTTCTTGCCCTGCGTAACTCTGTGCCCGGCAAGCCATTCACACTATTAACCCAGGTTCTTTATGGCCAACCGACTTTCACAAATCGCCACCCGCACGGGTGACAACGGCACCACCGGCCTCGGTGACAACACCCGGGTATCCAAAGACAGCCTGCGGGTGCATGCGATGGGCGACGTGGATGAGCTGAACTCGAACATCGGCGTGCTGCTGTGTGAAGACATGCCCGCCGGGGTGCGTGAGCTGCTGGTTGAAGTGCAGCAC
>JANXTM010000071.1 GCA_025352405.1 Polaromonas sp. | reverse complement strand
CGGCTCGTGGTGGTCGTTGCTGGTTCGTCAGTCCAAAATGTTCACCGAACTGGTTGCAAAGAATCAGGCCATCAAAAAAAGTGGCTGCGACGCTTCAACGGGTAGCGCAGCGCGTTGCAGCGGCGAAGCCGCTAATTTATTACTAGAACACTTTACGACAGAAGGTGCAGAACAAGAACCAAAACATGGGGCCATAATGGGGTCATGGCCTATAACCTCAGAATCCCGCGCGCCCTTGACATTGAAGCCCGTGGCCGCTGTGAGCGCCTCGGCATCAGCCTTAACGCCCTTATCTGCGTTGCCCTTGATGCCTACCTCAGACAGCCCGTTGCAGGCCCTGAGGGTCTTGCCAGCGCCCTTCCCGCCGTCCCGCAACCTGCCGTTGCCCATGACGCTGCGCTACCAGTTGCACAACCAGGTGTTCCCGCAAAGCTCACAAAGCAGCAACGCCGGGACTTCACAGCCTCACAGCGACAAGCCAAAAAGCACTAAAACGGTGCAGGGGGGTCGTCCATGACCTCCAGACCATCTCAGGCACGTCAAGCCTATTTGCTTTGCATGCTGCCCAACTGGTTCAAACGCTTTACCCGGTGGTCGGTTGATCTGGCTTGCTTTGGCCCGGCCTGCATACCGTTGATCGTGCGCAAAACCCCCTTGATGGTGGCCTCCAAGGTCATCGCCCTCCATTGCAGGTACTTCCCATGATCGCCTGTCACCGTCAGCCGTGCACGGCCTGCAGGGGGATCGCTTGCGAGCCGCTGGAAGGCTGTGCCCCGGCTGGGGCCGTAGTGAAACGTAGGGTGGGGGTGCAACCCCCAGGGGACAGAGACACCGCCCAAAAGCCCATATTTACCGCGTTGGCGCCCTGCCAGAACACGCCTGCCCTGCCCTGCGCGCCCTGATAGACCTCTTCAAAACAGCCTCAAAAAAATTTACTCTACTCATGCAAGAACTGCATTAATCTAGGCACAGAAAATGACTTATACATCGTGGAATATTAAGGCTGATCCTAAAAAGGGTCGCCAATATCCGGCGGATCGCAAGGCGTCCGCGTATGCTGGTTGCTTCACTGGTTGCGGACCTAAACGTGTTGGAGCTTATCGGAACGCAACAGCCAGCGGCGGCAGTACCGAGCTGAATTCAGCTTGCCAGTGTTCTCCTGGCTGGATCGGCCAGGCATCGGTCCAGGTGCCGGTGGTGATCACATCACCGGGCACCAGGTCGGTTGTGCCAGGGCATGCGCGCAATTCTTGCAGGAAATAGTGCAAGGCCCGCAGCGGGCTGTCCAACACATTGGCACCGACGCCGTGGTCAACCACCTGGTTGCCCTTGGAAAGCGTCACGCTGGCGGCAGCCAGAAGATCGTCTAGCTGCGCCGCGTTTGTGGCAATTTCACCGACTGGTCGCTTGCATCCGACCAGCAGTCGTGCATGCAGGCCGCCGTCAGCCACGCTGTCTGAAGCGGTGAATTTCCAATCGGGCATGTGGGACTGCACCACTTCGAAGCCTGACGCCACCCAGGCGATGGCGCGAAACAGGTCCTCAAGTGACGCATTCGCGGGAGGCGTAGACGCCATGCAAAACACCGTTTCTGGTTCGATCCGTGGCTGACAGATATAAGTCAAGGACATCGACCCCTCGCTTTCACAAAAGGCAAGCGTGGTGTCCCAAACCGTTCCCCAGATTGGCGCGAAAACGTTGTAACGTGGCCAAATTTGGCGATTTGTGAAGCCGATCTTGTAGCCCCGAGGAAGGTCGCCCCGGGCCACTCTTAAATTCCGAACGGCAAGAGCCTGTTGATAGGCGGCGGCCATATCGAAGCCGGGGCGCGCGCTTGGTGTCGCTGGCCAAAGTTGTCCATTGTCATTGTGGGCGAGAAGCGTCTGAGGTGTCATTTTGTCTGGGTTTTCTGAGGAGGGTGAAAGGCCGTGTGGGTGGCGGGCACGACGAAAACATCGCGCAAGGCCATTCAAACCGTGAAATCAATCACCACTTTGCCGGCGGTCTTTGTGCGCGTGTACTTTTGGAGCCATTGACAAGAATGTCGGCAGAATCCGTACGGTTGGCGCGCTGGGCGAACTGCAGCGCTGTCAAACCTTGCTGGTTTCTGAGCAAAGGATCAGCGCCCTCCTCCAGCAACAATTTGACCGCTGCCGCAGTGCCGTACATGCTGGCCAGCATTAACGGCGTGGAGCCGTTGGGCGACTCGGCGTCGATATAAGCATGGTTTTCAAGCAGCAGGCTGATCACTTTGACCTGACCGGCGCTGGCTGCGTAATGCAGTGGCGTCCAGCCTGTTTTGTTGACGTCAGCGCCCTTTTTGACCATTTTTTCAACCAGCTCAAGTTGGCCCTTGAGTGATGCCAGCATCAGCGGACTTTCGCCCTGTGCGCTCAAGGCATTCAGGTCTGTTTTCGGCCAGTCGATCAACACCTGGGCCACTTTTGGAGATGGCTCCCGCAGCGCAATTGACAAGCCGTGCTGACTTTTTGGATCCAGAGTATTGGCATCAAATCCGCGCGTCAGCAACTGCTGCACCGCCTGCGCATCATCACGTTTAACGGCACCAAAAAAGTCTTCATACGATCCTGCCCAGGCTGTATTAAATCCAATTAAAACAATTAGATATCTAAGGCATTTAAAGTAATTTTTGAAGATTATTTTCATGCTGTGACGCCAGTAAAAAGCTGCTCAAAGTTGCCACTTGTGGCGTGGGCAATGGTTTCCAGGCTTTCACCTTTGAGCTCGGCAATCAGCTTTGCGACGTAGGGTACATAAGACGGGTTGTTGGTTTTACCGCGGTGAGGCATGGGGGCCAGATAAGGGCTGTCGGTTTCGATCAGGATGCGGTCCAGCGGCACAAACTGGGCTACTTCGCGCAAATCAGCCGCTGTTTTAAAAGTCAAAATACCTGAAAAAGAGATATAAAAACCGAGGTCCAAAGCTGCACGGGCCACAGCCTGGCTTTCGGTAAAGCAGTGAAAAACGCCACCTGCTCTGCCCGCAGCGTCAGCGCCTTCGCCCTCTTCCTTCAATATGGCCAAAGTGTCTTCAGACGCACTTCGGGTGTGGATGATGAGGGGTTTGCCGACCAGCCGCGCCGCGCGAATGTGAACCCGAAAGCGTTCGCGTTGCCATTCCATATCAGCCACCGTGCGCTCGCCAAGGCGAAAGTAGTCCAGCCCGGTTTCACCAATACCCACCACTTTGGGTAATGCTGAACGCTGCACCAGGTCGTCCACGCTGGGCTCGGTCACGCCCTCGTTGTCGGGGTGCACGCCGACACTGGACCAGAAGTTGTCATACGTGGTGGCCAGCGCGTGCACCTCTTCAAACTCCTCAAGCGTGGTGCAAATGCACAAGGCCCGGTCAACCTGCGCCTCACGCATGGCCTGGCGAATTTGCGGCAGTTGTTCCTTGAGCGAGGGAAAACTCAGATGGCAGTGGGAATCAGTAAACATGGCACGATGTCAAACATAAAAAAGGCCGCTACCGCAGTAAATACTCGGACCACCAGCTATATAAATAATAGCAAATAAGCGACCTGAATAGTCTCAAATGGTCTGCGTAGGGCGGTCAGATGCCAGGTGGGCACCAAGGATTTCTTCGATCTTGAATTTAAGCAGCCGCGATTTCTCGTCATTCGGAAAACGTATGCCAACACCCTGCGTGCGGTTGCCTGCTGCCCGGGCTGGTGTGACCCAAGCCACTTTGCCTGCCACCGGGTAACGCTGGGTGTCGTCGGGCAGCGTCAACAAGACATACACATCAGCGCCTAATTTGTATTCGCGGGCAGTGGGAATAAACACACCGCCTTCTTTGAACAACGGAATGTACGCTGCATAAAGTGCTGCTTTTTCCTTGATGGCCAGCTGCACCACACTGGGTCGGGCGGCTGAAGCTGCTGCGCCGGGTGAATTTGCGGGGGGCGTTGTGCTCATGGCTCTAGTTTATCGGTTTGGCTTCACAACT
>JANXTM010000038.1 GCA_025352405.1 Polaromonas sp. | reverse complement strand
CGAGTTTGACTTTCAGGGTGAAGTCGCCAAAGCGGAACTGACCTACTTGCACGACGGCGCGCTGCAAGTGGCATTGGGCGATGTGTCCGGGCGGCTGGTTTTTTCGCCAACGCCGCAGGGCATCGACATCCAGTTTGCCGGACAGCGCATGCTCGCGACCGTGTACCGGCGCGGCGAGGTAGACCACGTGTTTGCTACACGAGGGGCCACCCAGATCACCACTTTGGATTTGCTGGCGCACGCGGGGCACGGTCCTGCTGAAAGTGGACGCTTGACGGCGCCCATGCCGGGCAAGGTGGTGTCATTTGCCGTCAAGGCTGGTGACCTGGTTCAAAAGGGGCAGTCGCTTGCCGTGATGGAGGCCATGAAGATGGAGCACAGCATTGCAGCGCCTGCCGATGGTGTTGTGCAGGAGCTTTTGTACGCGCCTGGTGATCAGGTCGCCGAAGGGGCCGAGTTGCTCAAGATGGGGGCTTGAACATGGTGGTAACCCCGCGCGTCACTTTTTGCTGCACCGATACGAAAACGCAGCCTTGGCTGGACGGTCTGCGCGCTGCCTTGCCCAACGCCACCGTTGAGCTGTGGTCTCCCGGTGCGGGTCCGGCGGACTATGCAGTGGTGTGGGCGCCGCCGCAACGGTTTTTTGACGAGCAGGTGGCGCTTAAAGGCATCTTCAATACAGGTGCTGGTGTAGATGCACTGATGAAGCTGCGCATGCCGTCGAATGTCCCGGTGGTCAGGCTCGATGATGCGGGCATGTCGGTGCAGATGGCTGAATACGTCTGCCATGCGGTGATTCGCCATTTTCGGGAATTTGATGCTTATGAGGCCGACATGCAGGGCGGCAAGTGGTCCTACCGCAAGCCACGCCTGCGCGGTGATTTTCCTGTCGGTGTGATGGGGCTGGGCGTGCTGGGCGAGCGTGTCAGCCGCGCGCTGGCGCAGTTTGATTTTCCGGTGCTGGGTTGGAGCCGTTCACCCAAAACGGTAAAGGGCGTGCGCTGTTTTTCAGGCGAGGCAGGATTCACCGATTTTTTGGCGGCCACCCGGGTTCTGGTCTGCCTGCTGCCCTTGACGCCGGACACAGAAGGCATTTTGCGGCGCGACACCCTGGCGCAGCTTTTGCCCGGCGCTTATGTCATCAACGTGGCGCGGGGCGGCCACCTGATTGACGACGACTTGATGGCCCTGATTGCCAGTGGGCATGTGGCTGGCGCGACGCTGGATGTGTTTCGCACCGAGCCCCTGCCTGCTGCGCACCCCTTTTGGCAGCACCCTCAAATTACCCTCACACCACACACCTCGGCCCGTACCCTGCGTGAAGAAAGCATCGCCCAGATCGCGGGGAAAATACTGGCGCTGCACAATGGTGCGCCGATTGCCAGCCTGGCAGGTGTGGTTGATCTGAAAAAAGGATACTAGTGCCATGAACTACCCACCCAGAGTCAAGCTTGTAGACGTCGGCCCGCGCGATGGTTTGCAGAATGAAAAAACCATGGTGCCAGCGGCCGTCAAAATCGAGCTGGTGCACCGCCTGCAAGCGGCCGGCCTGCGCGAGATCGAAGTCACCAGTTTTGTCTCACCCAAATGGGTGCCACAAATGGTTGACAACGCCGAGGTGATGGCGGGTATCCAGCGCAAATCGGGAGTGCGTTATTCCGTGCTAACTCCCAACATGCAGGGTTTTGAAGCGGCCGTACTCTCCAGACCCGACGAAGTCGTGGTGTTCGCGGCCGCCAGCGAAGCCTTCAGCCAGCGCAATATCAATTGCTCCATTGCCGAAAGTATTGAACGCTTTCGTCCTGTTGTGGAGGCTGCCAAGGCCCAAAACATTCGTGTTCGTGGCGCGATTTCATGTGCGGTTGGCTGCCCTTATGAAGGGGAGATCGCACCAGAGCGTGTGGCGCTGGTGGCGCGCCTCATGAAAAACATTGGCGTGCAGCACATTGGTGTGGCGGACACGATTGGCGTAGGCACGCCAATCAAGGTACAGCGCGCTCTGGAGGCGGCGCTCATGCATTACGCGATTGATGACCTATCGGGCCACTTTCACGACACTTACGGCCAGGCACTGGGCAACACGCTGGCCAGTCTTGAGATGGGTGTGTGGCAATTTGACACCTCATCTGCCGGATTGGGTGGCTGCCCCTACGCCAAGGGCGCGACCGGCAACGTAGCGACTGAAGACGTGGTGTACATGCTCAACGGCATGGGCATTGAGACCGGCATTGACCTCGACCTGCTGGTGGATGCGGGTAAATTTATCAGTGACTTCCTGGAGCGCAAACCGAATTCGCGTGCCTCCACCGCGCTGCTCAATAAAAGAAACGCCTGAGATGTGTGGCTCCGAGCTGGTAGCTTTGCCTGAGGGTGTTCAAAAAGTGGCGGCATGGCTGGAGGCCAGAGGCCATCCGCATGCGCCTGTCATGCTCGATGACGCCGCCCGTACGGCCCAGCAAGCCGCAGATGCCCTGGGTGTCGAACTCGGCCAGATCGCCAAGAGCATTGTTTTTCGTCGCAAGTCGGACGATGTTGCCGTTTTGGTGGTCACCTCTGGCGACAGGCGGGTTGACGAAAGGAAACTCGAAGCCCTGGTATGCCCGGACGGCAAGCGCATTGGCCGCGCAGACGCGGCGTTTGTCAAATCCAAAACCGGGTTCTCAATTGGCGGCGTCGCGCCGCTGGCGCACGCTGGTGACGTCCTCACGCTGATAGACCGCAGCCTGATGCGCTTTGACGAGGTGTGGGCTGCAGCGGGCCACCCTCATGCCGTGTTCAAGCTCAAGCCGCAAGCACTGGAAGTGCTGACGGGTGCCCCCGCAGTCAATGTCGCTGTAGACATCAATGAGAACACAGTTGCACAACAGACAGCTATGGATTTGATAGCTATTCGCGCTCGTGAAATAAGCCCTGACAGTGATTTTGTTCCATCACCGTGCATTTCCGTGTGCCGTATTAGCGCAGACAGTGGCTGCTGTGAAGGGTGCTTTCGTACGCTGGATGAAATTTCAGCTTGGAGTCGGTTGCCCGCCGACGAAAAACGGGTTTTGTGGCAGACCATTCATCAGCGCATTGCAGCGCTGCAGCATTAGGCCCTTGATGCCCATATTGCCCACAGTGCCCATGAAACACATCACGTTTTATCTGGACTTTATTTCACCGTATGCTTGCCTGGCCTTCGAGCGCCTGCCCGAAGCCCTGGAGGGTCTGAGTTACACCGTCAGCTACCAGCCGGTACTTTTTGCGGGCATGCTCAAACACCACGGGCAATTGGGTCCGGCTGAAATCGCTCCCAAGCGCGACTGGACCTACCGCCAGGTGCTGTGGTTGGCCCACAGTCTGGGTATTGCGTTGCAGATGCCCGCCAGCCATCCATTTAACCCGCTGCCGCTGTTGCGTCTGGCGCTGGCCTGCAGCCCTGATGCCGCGCCGGGCCATCCCAATCGCCATGTTTGTGAGACTGTGTTCCGTCATGTCTGGCGCGGCGGTGCTGAAGCAAGCGATGCACAGCGCCTCCAGGTCCTGACGCAGCAACTCGCGCCAAGGTGGGATCTGCAGGACGAAGCGCACGCCGCCAGCATTAAGCTGCAGCTTAAAAAGAATACAGAAGACGCGATTGCGAAAGGTGTTTTTGGTGTGCCTTCGTTTGCCGTAGACGACAAACTTTTCTGGGGTCTGGATGCTTTGCCCATGC
>JANXTM010000036.1 GCA_025352405.1 Polaromonas sp. | reverse complement strand
GCATTTTGTCGCTCTCGGTAAGGATGGCGATGATCTGTCGGCAAACGTGACGACGGCGGGTGACTTCTTCTTCTTGCGTAGCGCCTTCAGGGACTTCAAAAACATTGCCGCTGCAGTAGCTGTTCGGCATGCCGCCAACGTCGCGCAGCCATTGGGCAAAACCCTCTGCTCCGGCCGCTGGATTGGTGCCGCGAACGGCGTCGCGCAACATTTTGCGGAAGACAAAGACGCCGGCATCGAACTTTGTTGGGTTCTCGAGTGCATGCACGGCAATCGGACGCTGGCTGATGATGGCCTCGTAATCGCCGGGTGCGTATTGCGTGGCTTTGTAATTGGCGCGTTCCCGGTGGTTCGGGGGAATCGGGATCAGGTCTTCAAGTTTGTGCTGCGCAAAGCGCTCAGGCCGGCGCATGGCGACTTGCCCATCCAGAAAATCGATGGACTCGTAACCCACCAGGCTCTTGTCGCCGATGCCGCGGGTGTCGATGCCCGGGCCCATGACGCGCCAGCCAATCATTTTGCTGTTGTGATCGTCCACAGGCACTGTCCAGCGAATGATGTGGAAGCGGCTAAATAACTTTTTCTTCGAGCCGTCTTCTGAGGTGTAGGCGTGCAGGCTGAGGTTGGGCAGAACCTGGTGCTGGACGCGTACAAACAGGCGGTCTTTATTGACGCGCCGAGCGCCAGCGCATGCCAGGCCACGGCCCTGATGGATAGGGATGAACTGCATGTCGGGCGCCACTTCCATTGAAGCCGCGCCGACCTCGTCGAATGTCGTGCCCTGATAGTTGCCGCCGACTACGTTTTTTGCGGAGTGCAGGGCGGTGGGGTGAAAGTTGTCGGCTGAGTTGTCCTGCACCTGCAACCAGTTGCAATGCTGGAAATTGCTGTACGGCACCAATTCGTCGCTCGCTGCGACGGTGAAATTACCTTCCCACTCAGGGAAGGGCGGCTCTTTGTCGGGCGCGCCCATGTATGCAAAGATCAAGCCGTGTCGCTCCACGGCTTTGTAAGCGCCCTGGCGAATTGAGCACGCGTATTTCTCGGCTTCTTTTTCTTCGCCCTTGGGGAACGGCACATGCAGGCAGGCGCCGTCAATGTCGAACACCATGCCGTGGTAACAGCAGCGGATGCCGCGCTCCATGATGGCGCCATATTCAAGGGACGCGCCGCGGTGCACGCAATGCGCGTGCAACAAGCCGATGCGGCCACTACCATCCCTAAACGCTACCAGCTCTTCACCCAGGATTTTCAGGTAACGCGGGGTGTCGGTCAGCTCCAGGGCCATGCACACCGGTTGCCAGAACGAGCGCATGTACTCGCCGGTTGGCGTGCCTGGGCCAACTTCGGTCAATTCCGGATCGTGGTCTGGCACTTTGTTTGTGTAATAACCGCCGAATGGAATGAGTTTTTTTGCGATGGGTGCGGAGCCGGTGCTAGTAGCAGCTTCCAGCTTGTCTTGCTTGACGGTCATGGCGTGGTCCTTTTCATGGGTGGAATGCGGATGGCCAACTGCCATCGAAACTCTGTAGTCTGAATACAGAGTTTATAAATGTATTGAGTCCAACCTATAGGGATTACCCTAGTTTTGACGCGATGCTTTTGGTAAATGAGAAAATTTAGCATTCGACAAAGCGGCCATTTGGGTGGCCAGACGGCAAAGTTCTTCAGAATTGGCGTCGGACCAATCGCTACAACGAGAAATTGTGGCCATTGACGCGCTTCGGTTTCATCTGTAGTCTGAATACAAAACTTGATGTGAAAGCCATGGATTCCAAATTTGAGAAATTACCTGCCCGCCGTGATTACGTGCAAGAGGTCTACAAAGTGCTGCTGGACGCGATCAGTGATGGCTCGCTGGCGCCGGGTGCCCGGATCACGCAGGAGGACATTGCAGCGCAGCTCAATGTGTCCCGCTCCCCCGTGCTGCAAGCGCTGATGCTGCTGAAAAAAGACGGCTTTATTCAGGACGCGCCGGGTCGGGGTGTACAGGTCACCCCGCTTGATCCCGAATGGATCAGCAAGCTGTATGAAATTCGCGGTGCGCTGGATTCGCTGGCCGCTCGCCTCGCTGCGCAAAGCCGGCAGGTGCTGGATCCAGCGCTGATTGACAGAGGGCGTCAGGCGTCTGAAGGCACAGACGTCAAAGCCATGATTGACGCCGATATGGCGTTTCACAGCGCAATTTACGCGGCTTCTGGCAATCAGCTGATCAACGAGAGCGCACACCTGCATTGGGTGCATTTGCGGCGCGTGATGGGCGCCGTGCTTCAAGTGTCGGCGCAGCGCAGCAGCATTTGGGATGAGCACCAGGCGATTGCCGATGCCATTGCGCACGGGGATGGCGCGCGGGCCGTCGTGCTGACTGATTTGCATACCAGCCGAGCGCGACGCAACCTGATTCAGCGACTGAACGAGGTACTGCAGCAGCAGACTTCCCCATCTCCCGAGCCGCACGGCGCGTGAGGCGAGGCGGCTGCGAGCGGCCAAAACCCCTTGAGTCTAGTCGAACATGTCTGGTTGCGTGGCGACCAGCTGGTCCCAGATGGTCTGAAAATGCAACCAGCCGATGTACTCGCTGCCGACATGCTCGCGGCTGTAACGAGCCCGCTCTGGCGTCACAAGCCGCGGCGTGATGCCTGCGGCGTCAATCATTAACTGCTGCTGGCAGCAACGCTCAAGAGCGATGAACCAAAACGCTGCGGCTTCGATGCTGTGCCGACTGGCGGTAAGCAAGCCGTGATTTTGGTGAATCGCGGCCTTCACACCTGCAAATGAGTTCGCAACCTTATGACCGGCCTTGACTTCAACTGCGACTTGGCCGGCGTCGTCGCCGATCACCACATGGTCTTCAAAAAATACGGCAGCATCCTGGGAAATCGGCTCAAGCTTTTTACCGAGTGACGCAAAAGCGGTGCCGTAAATGGTATGGGCATGGCACATCGCAACGATGTCCGGATGCGCTTCATGAACCGCTGCATGCAGCACAAA
>JANXTM010000224.1 GCA_025352405.1 Polaromonas sp. | reverse complement strand
GCCCAGTAGGCACCTCACCGGTTAACAGCACCTGGCGGTTGTAACTGGTAACGTTGACGTGAACCCGTTCGCCCAGGTTGTCGCGAATGCGGCTGGCGGCCTTCAGTTCGATACCCTCGTCCTCCACCTGAGTGCCGGACGTGCGGCGGTCAGTCACCATCAGCGAACTCATCACGGCGCCGCCCATCATGATGGGCGCACAAGCAGCAAGTCCACCAGCCAAAGCGGTCAGTGTCAGGATGGCGACGATTTTTTGCATTGAAAATTTCATGTTGGGGTTTCCTGGTCTCCGAGTAACTGGGCGTCGACAGCATCGCAAATGCAGTGCAGGGCCAGGATATGGACCTCCTGAATGCGCGCTGTGCGGTCATGGGGCACACAAATATGCACGTCGGTATCGCGCAGGGCGTGGCTCATCTTGCCGCCACCGTGCCCGCTCAATCCCACCACCACCATCTCGCGTTCGTGGGCGGCTTCAATGGCGGCCAGCACGTTGGCTGAATTACCGCTGGTGCTGAGCGCCAGCAGCACATCGCCAGAGCCACCAAATGCACGCACCTGCTTTGAAAAAATGACGCTGAAGTCGTAGTCGTTGGCAATCGCGGTCAGGATGGAGCTGTCGGTGGTCAGCGCAATGGCCGCAAGCTCGGGCCGCTCGCGCTCATAACGGCCCACGAACTCCGCTGCGAAATGCTGGGCGTCCGCCGCCGAGCCGCCGTTGCCGCAGGCCAGCACCTTGCCACCGCTGGTGACACTGGCCAGTATGGCCTGCACAGCGGCCGCAATTGGTTTGGACAAAACCTGGGCCGACTGGTACTTCAGGTCGGCACTGTCAATAAAGTGCTGTTCAATTCGTTGTTCGAGCATAAGCCAATGATAGCGGGTCAAAAACGATCGCTTCAGTGGATTGACATCACGTTTACTTACAAAATTTTCAAGCGCCTACGACGCATCAAAAGCACCTCGCAGCCATTCAATGCGGCCGCCTTCTGCTGCAAGATCACCTTGCACCAGCACCACATCAAAGCGACATGGCGGTAGGCTATTGAAGCGCATCAGGTAATGGCGAGCCGCAAAAATGATGCGCTGCTGCTTGATGGCGCCGATACTTGCGCCAGCACCGCCATGCGACTGGCCAGAGCGCTGGCGCACTTCGATGAAAACCAGCGTGCCGTCTGGCGCGCGCATGATGAGGTCAATCTCGCCGCCGCCACGGCCCGGCGTCCGGTAATTGGTGTCCACCAGCTTGAGGCCGGCTTTCAGGAGGTGCGCGAGCGCCAGGGACTCGGCGGCGTCGCCCAGCCGCTTGGTGGTAATCTGGGACGCTTCGCGCTGACCAGCCAGTACCCCGGCCTGGTTTGGCGGCGACTTCGCAACCTGTTTTCTGGAAAACCACATTGAACGCTTCTTTCGACTTGGCACTCGGCGCGGCCAAAGCTGCGGCCGGCATGCAGCATTATCCGGAAAGCACACTGTATGTTGTGGCCACGCCGATTGGCAACCTCGCCGACATCTCGCTGCGGGCCCTGCACGTGCTGCAACTGGCCAACGTGATTGCCTGTGAAGACACCCGGCACTCGCAAGGTCTGTTGCGCCAATACGGTATTGAAAAAACGCTGCTGGCGGTGCATGAACACAATGAAGCAGAAGCGGCTGTCGGCGTGATCGCGCGCCTGCAGCGCGGCGAACGCGTGGCTTACATCAGCGACGCCGGCACGCCCGCTGTCAGCGACCCGGGCGCACGCCTGGTGGCCGCCGTGCGGGCAGCAGGGCTGACCGTCATGCCGCTGCCGGGCGCGAGCAGCGTGACGACCGCGCTCAGTGCAGCAGGTATTTCAGGTGACTCGGGGTTTATTTTTGCAGGTTTTTTGCCCAGTAAGGCGGGTGAGCGCGACCAGGCCGTGCTGCAACTGCAGGCCGAGCCCCGCGCGGTGGTGATTCTTGAAGCGCCACACCGCATCGAGGCACTGGCGCATGCCATGGCGCCGTTGGCCGGCAGGTTGCTCACGGTGGGCCGCGAGCTGACCAAACAGTTTGAAGAGATTGCCACCGTGCCCGCCAGCCAGTTCCCGGCCTGGCTGGCGGGCAGCACCCAACGAACCCGCGGCGAGTTTGTGCTGGTCGTGCACCCGGCCGCGCAAGCCTTGCCGCAAGACGATGGTCGCCGTGTATTGCTGCTGTTGCTCGACCAGTTGCCACTGAAAACCGCTGTCAAATTGGCCGCCGACATCACCGGCGCAGCGCGCAATGAGCTGTACGACATGGCACTCAAACGCAAACAAGCCCTGGACCTTGACGCACCGGGCGGCGCAGACGCATGAACCCGAACGCCGACAAGCTCTGGCCAGGTCCGCGCTGGGCGCTGGCGGTGTTGTTGGCGCTGCTCGGCATGCTCGGGCCGTTTTCGATTGACACCTACATCCCGGCGTTTTCCAGCATTGCACGCGCATTGGGGGCAACGCCGGTCGAGATGCAGCAAACCCTCTCGGCGTACCTGTTTGGCTTTGCCTTCATGAACCTGTTCCACGGGGCGCTGGCCGACAGCTTTGGCCGCAGGCCGGTGGTGTTGTGGGGCATTGCCATGTTTACGCTGGCCTCGGCCGGTTGTGCGCTATCGCAAAGCATTGGCCAGCTAGTGTTTTTCAGGGCCATGCAGGGCCTGTCTACCGGGGCAGGTATCGTAGTGTCACGCGCGGTCATACGCGACATGTTTCCCCCGGCGCAAGCCCAGCAGGTGATGAGCCAGGTCACGATTTATTTCGGTGTCGCGCCAGCGCTGGCACCGATTGTGGGCGGCTGGCTGTTTGTGCACCTGGGCTGGCATAGCATCTTCTGGTTTTTAACTGCTGTGGGCGGCGTGTTGTGGGCCTCCAACTACAGGTTTTTGCCAGAAACCCTGCACGTCACCCAGCGCCAGCCTTTTGAGGTCAAGCACCTCATGCGCGGCTACTGGCAGCTGGGTTCGAGCCCGCGTTTTTTGTTGCTGGCGTTGGCCAGCGGCGTGCCCTTCAACGGCATGTTTTTGTACGTGCTGTCAGCCCCGGCTTTTTTGGGCGAGCACATGAACCTGCAGCCCACGCAGTTCTTCTGGTTTTTTATTCTGACCATCAGCGGCATCATGTCGGGTGCGTGGCTGAGCGGCCGGCTGGCAGGCAAAGTAGCGCCCAAAAAACAGATTCGCCACGGCTTTGTCATCATGCTGAGCGTGTCAGTACTCAACCTTGGGGCCAATCTGCTGTTCACGCCCCACGTGTCCTGGGCCCTGATTCCGATCGCAGTGTTTTCTTTTGGCTGGGCCCTGATGGTGCCGGTTGTGACCCTGCTGGTGCTGGATTTGTACCCTGAGCGGCGCGGCATGGCCTCGTCGCTGCAAGCCTTTATTGGCTCTACCGCCAATGGCGTTGTGGCGGGCGTGATTGCACCGCTGGTGATGCATTCAACTGTCGGACTCGCCGCCGTCTCGCTCGGACTGATGTGCATCGGCCTGGTCGCCTGGCTCTACCTGCACGCACGCTGGCCCGACATTGGTCGCGCCATCTCGGGAGATGACGCGACCTGAGGCCTCAGCAGCCCGTCAGTTGTCGTTGGGCCGCACCGGAAACTCCATGCCCTGGGCGGTGCGCTGCACCACTTGGCCCGCATCTAGATAAAACCAGAAAAGCATGTCCTGGTCGTGGTCTCGCCAGCGGTACGTCAGGATGTCGCCAGACCAGGCGCCGACCCGGTCGACTGACGCCGGGCGGCCCAAGGCCCGCTCGGTGTCCTCACGGGTTGACTGGCCCACCACCAGCGCTGAAAACCCGGCCGGGTTCAACACCTCGCGCACCGAGGTCACGCGACCCGCAGCGTTCAGGTCCACCATGACAGCGCTTTGACCGGCAGGTTGCCGCGAATACTGCAAACGGCTGCCAGTAGCCAGCGCCACCACGCGTGAGGGGGTGCCGTAACGCGACACCACATCTTCCCGTGAAGCGCCCGGCTGGACCGATGGCACAGCGCAGCCGCTGACCAGCGCGAAGGTCATGAAAAGCGCCACTGTAATGAATGAAAAAACCGGTTTCAACATGCTGCTTTCCTTGTTGGACACTGTTTGGGTTGATGAATAGTCGACTGCAAAGCCATCACAAGCTTCTATCATCGCCTATCCGACGTCAGGCCGTGGTGTGTTGCGGATTGCAGCTTGCGGACCCTCTGCATAGCGCCCTGCGGTCTGTGATCAGCCAGACTCGAAAGAGTTATGCAGACAGTCCTCCGGCCTGTCAGTGATGGAAGCTTTGTAGCGGCTCAATATTTATAAGGTCAATCGGCCCGTAGTGGTTTAATAAAAAGGCAACCGGACAACACCGCTCAATGAATTCAATCATTCCCCCCGACACCACACCCATCCAGGCAGGCGCCACAAGCGCTGGCGCGCCGCGCTTTAAACCCACGGCCCGCTTCATGCTGGCCCACCCGGCGCATTTCATCGCGCTGGGTTTTGGCTCGGGTTTGAGCCCTGTGGCGCCTGGCACCGCAGGAACGCTCTGGGCCTGGCTGGCTTACCTCGTACTGCAATCGTGGCTGACACCGCTGCAGATGGGCGTTGTGATTGGCCTGTCGCTGCTGGTCGGCTGGTGGGCCTGCACCGTCACGGCCCAACACATGGCCGTGGCCGACCCGGGCAGCGTGGTGTGGGACGAAATCGTGGCTTTCTGGTTCATCCTCTGGCTTGTCATGCCGACCGGCTTGACGGGCCAGCTGGTGGCGTTTGTGCT
>JANXTM010000344.1 GCA_025352405.1 Polaromonas sp. | reverse complement strand
CGTCATGGTTGAACGCCGCGCCTCGCTGGGCATCCTCGCCCACGCCATCATGATTCTCGGGATGCTGATCGTCGCGTTCCCGCTCTACCTCGCGTTCGTCGCGTCGACCCACACCGCGCAAGAGATCGTGCAGTCGCCGATGCCGCTGCTGCCCGGCGGCCACCTCTGGGAGAACTACAGCGCCGCCCTCACCGGCCACGGCGGCGGCGCGGGCTCGAACGCGCCAGTGGGCCGGATGATGTGGGTCAGCCTGGTCACCGCGCTGGTCATCACCTTCGGCAAGATCGCGGTCTCGCTGCTGTCGGCGTTCGCGCTGGTGTACTTCCGCTTCCCGTTCCGCGGCTTCTTCTTCTGGGCGATCTTCGTCACGCTGATGTTGCCGGTCGAGGTGCGCATCCTGCCGACCTACAAGGTCGTCGCCGACCTGGGGCTGCTCAACAGCTACGCCGGCCTGACGATCCCGTTGATCGCCTCGGCCACGGCCACCTTCCTGTTCCGGCAGTTCTTCCTGACGGTGCCCGAGGAGCTGGTGGAGGCTGCACGCATTGACGGCGCCGGCCCGATGCGATTTTTCTGGGATATTTTGCTGCCACTGTCGAAAACCTCGATCGCAGCGCTGTTTGTCATCCAGTTCATTTATGGCTGGAACCAGTACCTTTGGCCACTACTGGCCACCACCAGTGAAGACATGTACCCGGTGGTGATCGGCATCAAACGCATGATCGCTGGCGGCGAAGGTGGCAACGAATGGAACATCGTCATGGCGACCGTCATTCTGGCCATGCTGCCCCCCACTGTGGTGGTGGTCTTCATGCAGCGCTGGTTCGTCAAGGGCCTGGTCGATACCGAAAAATAAACAACCGCCGCTTCACTGCAGCACGCACAGCGGACTGCAGTGAAGCGGCAATGGCGGAACAACTATGGCATCTATTACCCTGAAAAACGTCGTCAAGCACTATGGCGCTGGCAAAACAGCCGTACAGGTTCTGCACGGCGTCAGCGCCGAGATTGCTGACCACGAATTTGTCGTCATCGTCGGGCCCTCGGGTTGCGGCAAATCCACGCTGCTGCGCATGGTCGCGGGGCTGGAAGAAATCAGCGAAGGCGATATTTCGATTGGCGGCAAAGTCGTCAACGACCTCGAACCTGCCAAGCGCGACATCGCCATGGTGTTCCAAAACTACGCGCTTTACCCGCACATGAGCGTGTTTGACAACATGGCCTACGGCCTGAAGATCGCCAAAATTCCCAAAGAAGAGATCAAGGCCCGCGTCGACAAGGCCGCCAAAATCCTCGAACTGGGCGCGCTGCTCGACCGCAAACCGCGTGCCCTGTCGGGTGGCCAGCGCCAGCGCGTGGCGATGGGCCGCGCCATTGTGCGCCAGCCGCAGGTATTTTTGTTTGACGAACCGCTCAGCAACCTCGACGCCAAGCTGCGCGTACAAACCCGGCTTGAAATACAAAAACTGCACCGCGAACTCGGCATCACATCGCTGTTTGTCACGCATGACCAGGTCGAGGCCATGACGCTGGCCCAGCGCATGATGGTCATGAACGCTGGTCGTATGGAGCAGTTTGGCACGCCCGAAGAGGTCTACAACCGCCCCGCCACCACCTTTGTGGCGAGCTTTATGGGCTCGCCGCCCATGAACCTGCTTAAAAGCGGCCCGAATGCCACGCTGGGCGGCCCGCCTGGAGCGATTTTGGGTATACGTCCAGAGCATTTGAAAATTACCGACAGCGGATGGCCCGTGCAGGTCGAAACCATCGAAATGCTGGGCGCTGAAAGGCTGGTGTACGGCCGCTTTGGCGGCGAACAGCTGATTGTGCGTACCGACGAAAACGATGCCAGCCCAACGCTGGACACTACCATCTACGTCACACCACGCCCAGAGCGCCTGCACTGGTTTGATGCGGCGACAACAAAGCGTATCCAGTCGTCCAGCCCATGACATATTGGCCCTATCCCCGCTGGATCGCCCACCGCGGCGCTGGCAAACTGGCCCCAGAAAACACCCTGGCGGCCTTCAAGCTGGGCGCCAGCCACGGCTACCGCATGTTTGAGTGCGACGTGAAGCTCAGCCTTGATGACGTGCTGTTTTTGCTACACGACGCCACCCTGGAGCGCACCACCAACGGCCACGGCGGGGCGCGTGCGCAAAGTTGGCAGTCACTGTCGCAACTAGATGCGGGCAGCTGGCATTCACCAGCGCATACAGGTGAAACGCTGGCCAGCTTTGACACCATTGCCCGCTACTGCCTTGAGCATGGTCATTTTTTGAATATTGAAATCAAGCCAACGCCGGGCCTGGAAGCCGTGACGGGCACAGTGCTGGCCCATGCTGCCGCACAGTTGTGGAAAGATGCCGCCGTGCCGCCGCTGCTCACGTCTTTTCAGCCGGACTGCCTGCAAGCGGCAAAACTGGCAGAGCCGCAGCTACCGCGTGGCCTGCTGCTCGACCAGCTGGTGCCTGGCTGGCTGGAAACCGCGGTGGCGCTGGGCTGCGTGGCGGTAGTGTGCAACTACCGGCTGTGGGACGAAACCACCGTAGCGCAAGTTCAAAAAATGGGGCTCAAGGCACTGAGCTACACCGTCAACGACGCGGCGTCTGCACAAAAACTGCTGGCGCTGGGCACCGACGGCATCATCACCGACCGGGTAGATCTGTTTGACCCCAACGCCTGATAAAAATCAAGTCCTGTGGCTGCCCGACAGGACCCATTGGCACAGCGCCGCGCACAGCACCAGCGCGGCATACGTTGGCATCTTCCCATCATTGCCAAAAAACACCAGACCGGCAGCAAGCACCCCTAAATTTGCTATAAAAATAATAGCTATATGCACCCACAAAGACTGCGGTTGCGGCCTTTTTGACTTAAAAAAAAGGCCCGCCAAACGGGCCAGAAATACCAAGCCCAAAGCGACAAAAAATGCTGGCGCCATGAAATTTAAAAGATGGTCAAGCAGCAGATAAGCGGTCATTCAAAGGTCCACAAAAAGCCATCAAAAGATACTATGGGCGTCATCTGTAGCGGGATTGCTGCAAAAAATGACTTGCAGGCCCGATCAAATTTATAATCGAGGATATGTCTGTCTGGGCCCTTGGGCTAAACCATAACACTGCACCGCTCGATTTGCGTGGGCGATTTGCGTTTTCAGTGGACCAGCTGGCGCCCACATTGAAGGGTTTGCGCCAGTCGCTGGCGCGCCAGCCTGAAGCCACCATTTTATCCACCTGCAACCGCACCGAGATCTATTGCGCGGGCGACAGACCCGCGCTGGAACAAACCTTGGAGTGGCTGGCGCACAACGGCGGGGTATCGCCTGGCCTGCTGCGCGCCCATGCTTACACGCTGCAGGGCGACCAGGCCGCACGCCACGCCTTTCGCGTTGCCAGCGGGCTGGACTCCATGGTGCTCGGCGAGCCGCAAATTCTGGGCCAGATGAAAGATGCGGTGCGTGCCGCAGAAGGAGCGGGTGCCATGGGGTCCACTCTGCACCAGCTGTTTCAGCGTTCATTTGCGGTAGCCAAGGAAGTGCGCAGCACCACTGAAATTGGTGCCCACAGCATCAGCATGGCGGCAGCCTCGGTCCGCCTGGCCGGACAACTGTTTGAGGACCTGGCGCAGATCAAAATTTTATTTGTCGGCGCCGGCGAGATGATCGAGCTGGCGGCAACCCACTTTGCCGCCAAGAACCCCAAACTGATGGTAATTGCCAACCGCACCATGGAACGCGGCGAAAAACTCGCCAGCCGTTTTGGTGCCCAGGTGATGCCGCTGGCTGATTTGCCGACGCGCCTGCACGAGTTTGATGCCGTCATCAGCTGCACGGCCAGCACCTTGCCCATCATCGGGCTGGGCGCTGTAGAGCGTGCCGTCAAACTGCGCAAGCGCCGCCCCATATTCATGATTGACCTGGCGGTGCCGCGTGACATCGAGCCCGAAGTCAAAGCCCTGCCCGATGTCTACCTCTACACCGTGGACGACCTCGCCCAGGTGGTGCAAACCGGCAAGGACAGCCGGCGTGCCGCCGTGGCCGAGGCCGAAATCATCATCGACGCAGGGGTGCAAAACTTCATGCACTGGCTTGAAAAACGCGGCACCGTGCCGCTGATTCAGCAGCTCACGGCACAAACCGATGTCTGGCGCGCCACAGAAATTGGGCGCGCCAAAAAACTGCTGGCCAAAGGCGAATCCATTGATGCCGTGCTGGAGTCGCTGAGCCGCGGATTGACGCAAAAAATGCTGCACGGCACGCTGGCCGAGCTGCACACGGGTGACACCGCGCGCCGCGAAGCCACCGCGCAAACGGTGTCCAAGCTGTTTTTGCGCGGGCAAGCGCGCGCACTTTCTGACGACGCCGAGCATTAGCTGCGTTTCACCACTGCCCTGGGGTTCTCAATTGCAGGCTTGAGCCGCAATCCGTGCGCCCGCAACCCCTTTTAGCCAAGCACAAGGCCGTCGGCCCGGATCAAGTCCAGGGTGACAGCCCTGCAGAAATTTCCCCCTCATGAAACCCTTTCTAAGACAAACCCTGGACCGCCAGCTGCTGCGCCTGCATGAGCTTGATGCGCTGCTGTCAGCCAGCGACGTGGTGAGCGACATGGACCGCTTTCGCACCTTGAGCCGCGAGCATTCGGAAGCCAGCGTGGTGGCCGGGCAGTACCGCAAACTCACCAGCCGCGAAGCCGACCTGCTCGGCGCCGAAGACCTGCTCAAAGAGAGCAAGGGCGACGTCGACATGACGGCCATGGCCGAGGAAGAAATCACCGCCGCAAAAGCCGATATCAGCCAGATTGACGAAGCATTGCAGCTGATGCTGATCCCCAAAGACCCGGATGATGTGCGCCCGGCGTTTGTCGAAATACGGGCCGGCACCGGCGGCGATGAATCGGCCCTGTTTGCCGGTGACCTGTTTCGCCTGTACACCCGTTACGCCGAGCGCAGCGGCTGGCAGACCGAGATCATCAGCGAATCGCCCAGCGAGCTGGGCGGCTACAAGGAAGTGGTGCTGCGCATCGATGGCCCGCGCGACGCGTTGGGCGTGGGCGTCTACGGCAAGCTGCGCTTTGAGTCCGGCGGCCACCGCGTGCAGCGCGTGCCCGCCACTGAAACCCAGGGACGCATTCACACCAGCGCCTGCACGGTGGCGGTGCTGCCAGAACCGGATGAACTCGAAGCCATCAAGATCAACCCGGCGGACTTGCGCATTGATACCTACCGCGCCAGCGGGGCCGGTGGCCAGCACATCAACAAGACCGATTCTGCGGTGCGCATCACCCACTTGCCGACCGGCATCGTGGCCGAATGCCAGGAGGGTCGCAGCCAGCACAGCAACAAGGCCCAGGCATTTAAAGTGCTGACTGCGCGCATCGTTGAGAAAGACCGCTCGGAGCGGGCCGCCAAAGACGCAGCCATGCGCAAGGGCCTGGTCGGCAGCGGTGACCGCAGCGACCGTATACGCACCTACAACTTCCCGCAGGGCCGCCTGACCGACCACCGCATCAACCTGACGCTGTACAAGCTGCTGACCATCATGGAGGGCGACCTTGAAGACGTCATCACGGCGCTGCAGGTGGCGCGCGGTGCCGAACAGCTGGCCGAGCTCGAAACCCTGACGGCAGGCTGAGGCCGACGTAATGGTGCATGCTTCACACATCAAATCGGTCTCAACGGCAGCATTCACGGGGGCCATTTGCTCTATATTTAATAGCAAATACCGAGAAGCAATGTGACAGCCACTTACCAGCAGGCACTGCAAGCCGCCCGCGCGCTGGGGCTGGACCGGCTCGATGCGCAGCTGCTGCTGCTGCATGCGCTTGGCAGACCGGATACCGACCGGGCCTGGCTGCTGGCGCATGACGATGACCTGCTTGCCGAGCCCGCGGCCGCCGTTTTCAGGCGCCTGAGCCTGCGCCGCGCCACCGGTGAGCCGCTGGCCTATATCGTTGCATACAAAGATTTTTTCGGTCTGCGCTTTGGCGTTGATGCTCGTGTTCTGGTGCCCCGGCCAGATACCGAAACGCTGGTGCAGTGGGCACTGGATGTGGCCGAAAAAGCCACACCTGAATCCGTGAGAGTTCTTGATTTGGGTACCGGCAGCGGCGCCATTGCGGTGGCCATCGCTGTCACCCTGGCCAAAAACCTTCGCGCCGGGGCGCGCGCGGCCACAGTGCATGCGGTGGATGCAAGTGCTGCTGCCCTAGCCGTAGCTTCAGGCAACGCCGCGGCGTTGCAGGCCAATGTGCAGTTTATTGAAAGTCACTGGTTTGAAAAAGTCAGCGGTCACTACCACGTCATCGCAAGCAATCCGCCCTACATTGCCAGTACCGACCCGCACCTGAGTGCACTGACACACGAACCACTTGAAGCCCTGACGGCTGGCCCCGATGGACTGGACGACCTGCGCCAGATCATCACGCTGGCCCCGGCCCACCTGTTGCCCGGGGGCTGGCTGCTACTGGAGCACGGTTACGACCAGGCTGACACGGTGCGCGCACTCCTGACGCACCGGGGTTTTACCCAGATTCAGAGCCGGCAAGACTTGGCGGGCATAGCGCGCTGTTCGGGCGGGCAGTGGTTTTGAAAAATAGCCGGACAAATAGCGAGATAATTGGGATATCGCCCAGGCATTGAATTCTGATCGCCAGACGGCACCTGTATCCATCGGCACACAGCCACCCCAACCCAAGGATTTCACCATGACCGACACCCAGCAACGCATTGATCAAATCGTCAAATCCAGCGACGTCGTGCTGTTCATGAAAGGCACCGCCCAGTTCCCGCAATGCGGGTTTTCGGGCCGCGCCATTCAGGTTCTCAAGGCCTGCGGCGTGTCAAAACCCGCTACGGTCAATGTGCTCGAAGACCCGGAAATCCGCCAGGGTGTCAAGGAGTACAGCAACTGGCCCACCGTTCCCCAGCTGTATGTCAAAGGCGAGTTCGTCGGCGGCTCGGACATCATGATGGAGATGTATGAAAACGGTGAACTGCAACAGCTGCTGGGCGCCCCTGCAGCCTGACCCACCGCAGTCTTGCCCCTGGCAGGCAGCGGCTTAACGGGTGTAGCCTGCGCAGGCACCGGCATTTACGCCGCCCTTGCATTCGCGCTTCAAGCGCGCGCTCCGCTCGGCAACTGACTCCGCAGAATTGGGCGACACCATCGCCTTGGCGGTTTTCTTCACCGCCTTTTTAGCCCCGGACTTTTTCTGCGGCGTTGCTGTCACCGACGCAGCTGGCGCGGCTTTTTCCACCATCTGAGCCGACGCCTGGCCAGCCAGCATGAGCAGCGCACTGACGGCTGCAACAAAATTTTTCATACGCGCCCTTTTTTGCTCACTGTAGTTTCGAGCCATTGTCCAGCTCGTCATCTGGCGATAGGTCCGCGGCAACGCGAAAGCTTTCGCTAGCCCAGGCTCCGAAGTCGATGTTTTTGCAGCGTTCACTGCAAAAAGGCCGGGAAGAATTGGTGGGTGCATACAGGCTGGGGCCCTTGCAAGCCGGGCACACCACCCATTTGGCCGCTGGTGAATCTGGTTTCATGGTGGTGGCAGTGCAGTGCCTACTCAGGCGCAAAGCGTCAGTTCAAACGAAGCATCCGTGGTGCTCGCGTGGAGGCGGTCATCGCTTTCCTGACGCATCATGCGCACCGACACCATCAACCGGTTGCCGCTGATTTCGGGAATCAGCCCGAGCGATGGGTCAATGCGCAGGCGCAGCAACTGAAACGTGCGTCCCTGCGGCAAGGTCTGCTGGTACTGGCCCCCAGGCGCCACCACTTTCTGGGCGGCGCCAGAATCACGCAACAACTGCAACAGCAGCCGTATCGACTCTGCCAGCGGCACCAGCGTGGCAATCCAGCGCTGCAAATCCTGCTGGCGTTTTTGCGCGTCAAAGTGCTGCCACGCATAGTAGGCGGGCAAGTCAAATTCACAGGTTCCGCCGGGTATGGCCACGCGGCTGCGAATGCTCATAAGCCAGTCGTTTTCGGTGAGCGTCTGCCCAGCCTTGCCCGACAACCCATTGAGGGCTGCAAAACAACCCTCCAGCTGGGCAGTGACTTTGTCCAGCACGGCTTCGGCGATGGCCGGGTTGCCGCGGTAACTGTTGAGGATGTATTTTTGCTTTTCGAGGTCTTTCAGCACGTCCATTTTCAGGTCTGCACGGGCTGCAACATCCATCACTTCAAAGATCGTGATGATGGCGAAATGATGGTCTGTAGGATGCTCGCGCGCCACCAGGTTGCCGAGACGGCGAAACAGGTGCTCAAGCCGCAAATAGGTGCGTATGCGTTCGTTAAAAGGATACTCGTAAAGGATCACGGCGCTGTCTTTATCGACTCGATGAAATAGGTTTTCGCATCATAGCCCGAAGTGGCGTGAAAGCTGCCTCACCAGCAGGCCCAATGCATCGAGTGACAGCCCCTCGTTATAAATACAGGCGTCTGCAGCCGCCCGCCGTTGTGCGCGGCTGGCCTGCGACGCCATCACTTTTTGAACCGCTTCACGCGTCCAGTGGCCGGGCAAGCCTAGCCCGGATTGCCTGGACATGACACGGCTGATCTGGCTGGCCTGAGTACAGTCGACCACCAGCACCTGGTCCAGTTGCTGACGCCAGCGGTTTGACTCGACCAGCAGGGGAATGTCAAACAGGACGCAGGCATTGCCCGCGCGTGTAGCGGCCTCTGCCAGGCGCGCGGACTCCAGACTTACCAATGGGTGAATGATGGCTTCCAGCTGGCGTTTGACGGCCGGGTCACTGAAGGCCAGCGCGCGCATGACATCGCGGTCCATGGCGCCAGCGGGCGTGATGGCTGCTGGCCCAAATTGTTGCGCAAGCTGCACGATGGCGGCACCACCGGGTGCGGTGACTTCGCGTGAAATGGCGTCCGCATCAACCAGCGCGGCGCCGCATTCAACCAGCATGCGGGCCACCGTGCTTTTGCCGCTGCCAATGCCGCCGGTCAGGCCGATTTTCTGGCAGGGCTGCATCGACTTAAAGCCCGACAAACCGAAGAATAGACTGCGGACCAAACACCATGGCGGTAAAACCAGCCCCCGCCAAAAAAGGGCCAAACGGTATGTAGCCGCCCTCGCGCAGGCCGCCAGAGAACTTCATCGCCAGCCCGATCACCGCGCCAATGACCGACGCCATGAGAATAATCGGCACCAGTGCAGCCCAGCCAAACCAGGCACCCAGCACTGCAAACAGTTTGAAGTCACCATACCCCATGCCTTCCTTGCCCGTCACCAGTTTGAAGGCCCAGTAGACCAGCCACAGCGACACATAACCAGCCACGGCGCCCCACAGGGCGTCCGGCAAACTGACAGCCGGGTTCCATTGCAGGGCAGCGGCAATCAGCCCTGCCCACAGCAGCGGGAGGTTGATGTCATCAGGCAGCAGCGTGGTGTCCCAGTCAATCAGTGCCAGTGTCAGCAAGGCCGCAGAAAACCCACACCACAGCAGCGCCGTTACAGACCAACCCCAGCGCCAGACACAAAATGCAAAAAGAAGGCCTGTAGCCAATTCAACCGCCGGGTAGCGAAGCCCGTAAGGCGCCGCGCATACGGCGCACTTACCACGCAAAAAAAGGTAGCTGAACACCGGAATATTTTCATGCCATGCGATCACATGGCCACAGCTTGAGCAGCGTGACCGCGGCACCAGGAGATTGAATTTTTCGGCTGCAGCAACTGAAACTGGCGCATGCGACAGCGGGACCGCGCCATCGTCTGCGAGCGCCGCGCACTCGGCGGCCCATTGCTGCTCCATCATTTTGGGCAGGCGATAAATCACGACATTGAGAAAACTGCCGATCAGCAAGCCCAGCAAACCAGCCAAGCCGACATGCAGCTCAAACGGTGCACCGCCCAGCATCAAACGACTTGACCCAGCTTGAAAATCGGCAAGTACATGGACACCACAATACCGCCAATCAGGGTACCCAAAAACACAATGATGATGGGTTCCATCAGGCTCGACAGCCCCGCCACCATTTCATCGACCTCGGCCTCATAAAAGTCGGCAGCCTTGCCGAGCATGTGATCAATCGAGCCAGACTCTTCTCCGATGGAGCACATCTGCAGCACCATGGTTGGAAACAGATTCGCATTACCCATCGCGGCGGTCAGGCTGGTCCCGGTAGAGACTTCCTGCTGGATTCTGACCGTGGCGTCCGCAAAAAGGGAATTGCCTGAGGCACCGCCCACCGAATCCAGTGCTTCCACCAGCGGCACACCAGCTGCAAACATGGTGGACAGCGTACGCGTCCAGCGGGCGACGCAGGACTTGAAGATCAGTTGACCAAACACAGGGGCCTTCAGCAAGGCCCGGTCCATGAATCGCTGGACCTTTTCATTTCGCTGCCAGGCCTGCAGGAAGAAATAAATACCCCCGCCAATTCCGCCAAAAATCAGCCACCAGTAAGCGACAAAAAATTCACTGATGGCCATGACAAACAAAGTCGGTGCGGGCAGGTCGGCACCGAACGATGCAAACACACTTTTAAACGCTGGAATCACAAAAATCATGATGACTGCAACCACCACAAACGCCACCACCACCACAGATGCCGGGTACATCAGGGCAGACTTTATTTTTGACTTGATGGCCTCGGTCTTTTCCATGTAAACCGCCAGGCGGTCCAGAAGCGCCTCGAGGATGCCCGCGGCCTCGCCGGCCTCCACAAGGTTGCAATACAGCGCATTGAAATAAAGCGGGTACTTGCGAAATGCAGCACTCAGGGAGGTGCCTGTTTCGACGTCGGTGCGCACATCGTTGAGCAGCTTGGTCACGCTGGCATTGGGGTTGCCGCGCCCGACGATATCAAATGACTGCAACAAAGGCACGCCAGCTTTCATCATGGTGGCCAGCTGACGCGTGAATATGGCAATGTCTTTCGGCTTGATGGACTTGCCCGAGCGCATGCGGCACTTTTTGATCTTGACAGGCAACACGCCCTGGCGGCGGAGCGAGGCCTTGACCTGATTTTCACCAGCGGCACGAATTTCGCCCTTGATGATTTTGCCGGAACGGTCTTTGCCTTCCCATTCGTAGACGAATTCCTGAAT
>JANXTM010000238.1 GCA_025352405.1 Polaromonas sp. | reverse complement strand
CTGCGCGGAGTGTTCAACCGCATGAGTCCACTGGGTGTGCACACCGTGGGCTGGAAAGCCCCCACGGAAGACGAACGCGCACACGACTATTTGTGGCGTATTCACCATCAAATACCGGCAGCTGGCGAAATCATGATTTTTAACCGCAGCCATTACGAAGACGTTCTGGTGCCACCCGTCAACGGATGGATCACGCCAGAACAAACGGCGCAACGCTTTGCCCAGATCAATGATTTTGAGCGCATGCTGACTGAAAACGGCACTGTTATTTTGAAGTTCATGCTGCACATCAGCTTTGACGAGCAACGCGAACGACTGCAAGAGCGCATTGACGATGAGACCAAGCACTGGAAATTCGCGCTGGGCGACATCGAGGCGCGCAAGCAATGGAAACCGTATCAGAAAGCGTATGAAAACCTGCTCAACGCCACGTCTACCGCCTGGGCGCCGTGGACAGTGGTTCCAGCCAACTCAAAGACACACCGCAACCTGATGATTGCAACACTGTTGCGCGATGCGTTCTTGAAGCTGGACCTGCGCTACCCGCCCGGCGACCCTGCCCTCAAAGGCATCAGGATAGCGTGAGCGTTTTTGGCGGCACGTGCGCCCATGTCACACCAACACCCGCTGTTCAAAGAAATTGCAAAAACAAGACAAGCAAGGGCCGCTGAACCGGCTTTGCCGGCCCGCAGGCGCAGCGCCCCCCTTTGGGGGCAGCAAACTACACGCAGTGAGCGCGCGTGGGGGCGCTATTTCTAGTGCCCACCACCCAGATAGGCGGCTTTAACAGCCGGGTCGTCGCGCAGTTTTGAAGCCTCTCCGTGCACTGAAATACGTCCGTTTTCAAGGACGTAGCCATAGTCGGCCACCTTCAGCGCTGCCGCCGCAAATTGCTCGACCAGCAGCATGGTGACACCGCGCGACTTCAGGTCGGCAATGATCCGAAAAACTTCTTCCACCAAAATCGGGGCAAGACCCATGGAGGGCTCGTCAAGCAGCACGATTTCAGGGTTCAGCATCACGGCGCGGGCCATCGCCAGCATTTGCTGTTCGCCGCCAGACAGCGTTCCAGCGAGCTGGTTGCGGCGCTCTTTCAGGCGCGGGAACATTTCCATCGCACGCTCGAGGTCGCCGCTGACATCGCCCTTGGGCCGGCTACCTGTTAGGCGCGGGAAAGCGCCCAAAATCAGGTTGTCCGCGACCGTCATGGTGGCAAATACGCGCCGGCCCTCAGGTGAATGCGCCAAGCCCTGCTTGGCAATGGTGTATGACTCCTGACCATCAATACGCTTGCCATGGAGGTTGATTTCACCCGCAGTCGGTTTGATCATGCCCGACACCGCGCGCATGGTTGTGGTTTTTCCCGCGCCGTTAGAGCCAATCAGCGTGACAACTTTTCCTTTTGGAATCTCCATCGAAATACCGTACAGCACCTGCACTTTGCCATAACCGGCCTCAAGATTTTTGATACTCAACATGATGATTCCTGGTTACTTCAGGCAGCCGTGCCGCCGAGATAAGCTTCAATGACTTTTTCATCGGCCTGCACTTCAGCGGGCTTACCCTCCGCAATTTTCTGGCCGAAATCCAGCACAGAAACCGTATCGCACAACTGCATCACCACATCCATGTGATGTTCAATCAAAATCAGCGTGATGCCGTGGTCGCGGATTTTACGAATGATGGCAATTAGCTCTTTAATATCAGGCGCAGTCAGGCCAGCGGCCGGCTCGTCCAACAACAGCAATTGAGGGTCGAGGGCCAGAGCCCGTGCGATCTCCAGCAGGCGTTGCTTGCCGTACGGCAGGTTGCGTGCCTCTTCAAGTGCCAGGTCGCCCAAGCCCACAAATTCAAGCAAACCCATACCGCGCTCGGTCGCTGCTTGTTCTTCGCGGTTGTAGCGCGGCGTGTGCAGCGACACATCGACAATATTGCTGGCAAACGTATGGTGCAAACCAACCTGAATGTTTTGCAGCGCCGTCATCTCGCCAAACAACTGGACGTTCTGGAACGTACGCGCAATGCCCGACAGCGCAATGTCTGATGACGTTCTGCCCACCAGCGAGCGACCTGCAAAATCGATGCTGCCAGCCGTCGGTACATAAATACCGGTCAGCACGTTCATCATCGTGCTCTTGCCAGAACCGTTGGGTCCAATCAGGCCGTGAATGGTGCCGCGTTTGATGCGCAGATCGACCTGGTTGATCGCCTTGAGGCCGCCAAACTGCATCAGAACGCTAGTCGCCACCAGCAGGTCGCCGCCCTTCTCGCTCGCCCCAGCATGCGCCGCCACCATGACGGCATCCTTGCCACCAGCTGTTGACCGATAACCTGCGGTACCAGCAGAGGTCTTGCGATTGAACAGGCTGCGTGCAAAACCCACGATACCGTCTTGCAGGTAATAAACCACAAAGAGAATCATCAAACCGAAAATGCTCAGGCGCCAGTCAGTAATGGATTGCAGCCAGAAGGAAAACCCAGCCAAAGCAATACTGCCAATGACCGGGATAGCCATGGTTTTTGGTGTGGTGATTTTCTTGGCAATGCCGATGACCGCGCCCACCAGCATCAACACAGCGAGCACTGAAGCCACCACGCGGAACATCTCCAGATCGTCCAGCAACTTGGGCAAAATCACAATGATGGCGGCGCCCAGCAAGGCACCAGAGCGGGTTTTACGACCACCCATAATGACCGCCAGCAAAAACAGAACTGTCAATTCAAAGTTGTAGGTATTGGGCGAAATGTACTGCTCTGAATAGGCGTACAGACAGCCCGACAGACCCGCGAAACCCGCACTGATCACAAACGCGTACACCTTGTAGCGGTACACCGATACGCCCATGCAGTCAGATGCCACAGGGCTTCCGCGCAAGGCCTCAAAGGCGCGGCCGAGTTGCGACTTGAGAATGCGGTGCACAACCACCAGCGAGATCACCATCAGCGCAAACACCAGCCAATAAAATTCATGTTCACTGAGCTTGTGCCCGGCAATCGACGGCTTGGGAATTTTGATGCCCAACGGGCCTTCGGTGAGAAAGGTCATCTCATTAATGAGAATTTGAATGATGGTTCCGAACGCCAGCGTGACCATGGCCAGATAAGGGCCTGTGACCCGCAACGCTGGCAAGGCCAAAAGAGCACCAAAACCAGCAGTCACTAAAATGCTGGCCGGAATAATGAGCCACAGCGGTGCGCCAAGCTTCAAAAATAGCACGCCCGCGGTGTAAGAGCCGACACCAAATAAACCCGAGTGTCCAAGCGACACCTGGCCGGTGTAGCCGACCACAATATCCAGACCATAAAGCAAAATGGCGTAGATCATGATCGTGCCAATCATGTGGATGTAGTACGCGTTGCTGGTTAAAAGTGGTGCAGCAGCCAGCAGGGTCAGGCCCAGTACCGCTGCAATCAAAGTCTTGCGGTTCATCTTCAAACTTTCTTGATCGCAGTTTTACCGAAAAGACCGGCGGGCTTGAATGCCAGTACGAGCAACAAAAGCACTAGGCCAGGTACATCCTTGTAACCAGTTGAAATATAAAACCCGGTAGTCGTTTCGGCCACGCCCAAAATAATGCCGCCCACAATGATGCCCATGCCGCTGGTCAGCCCGCCAATGATGGCGACTGCAAAAGCCTTCAGCCCCAAAACTGCGCCCATGGTTGCTCCGGTCAGTGTGAGGGGCGCAATCAGAGCCCCCGCAAAGCCGGCCGTGGCAGAAGACAATGCATAGGAAAACGTGATCACCAGGCCCGTGTTGATACCCATCAATTTGGCAGCATCGCGATCATTGAAAGTTGCCACTACGGCCTTGCCATAAATGGTTTTTCGGTTGAAAAACTCAACTGCCAGCATCATCAGAACAGCACCCACCACCACCAGTATTTCCATCGGCAACACGTTGGCACCAAACACCTTCAAAGGCGACTCGGGCAGTGGTGAAGGAAACCTCAAATCGTCGCGGCCCCAGATGTTTTCAGCGACGTTTTTAAAAATGATACCGAGCGCGATGGTGGACATGATCCAGCCAAATTCGCTCTTGATCTTGATGGCAGGACGCACACCAATACGCTCCACCAGGCCACCCTGCAGCAAGCCAAACACAATGACAAGCGGCAGCATCAACCAGTAATTGACACCCATATTGACAAGCGTCAAGCCCACCATCGCGCCCAGCATGAGCGCGTCACCCTGGCCAAAGTTAAGTGTGTCCGAAGTTTGAAAGGTCAACTGGTAGCCAAAGGCAATGACGGCATAGATCATGCCGAGTGCCACGCCGCTGTAAATAAGTTGGAGCAGGATTTCCATATAGACCCTTCCGGGGAAAATTAACCAGGGCTTGCGATAGCTATCGCTTAAAAAAGCACCGCGCGAGCCGAAATGGCTGGCGCGGTGTCATGGCTCAGTTTGAGTCAGTGGTGTGTTACTTCTTGACGCGTACTTCGGAAGCTTTTTTCTGGTCATCCCCGTAGGCATACACCACGCGCTGACCCTTGACTTCCCCGAACACAGGAATGTTGGCCGTGATGGCCTCGTGGTCCTTGGCGGTAAATGGCTTGTTGTAGGTAGTGACAACGCCTTCAACCGGCGCTTTTAGATCTTCCAGCGCGGCCTTGATTTTAGGGCCGTCGGTGGAGTTCGCCTGCTTGATCGCAGCGGCCAGCAGATAAATCGAGTCATAGCCTTGCGCAGCAGAAACAGGCGAGTCAATGCGCGCGTTTTTAGGATTGAATGTCTTCAGGTAATTGATGATGAAGGCCTGACGCTTTGGCGTTGTAGGCTCCTGAATGAAAGTTTGCGGCATGCGCGCGCCTTCGCCACCAGGACCAGCGTTGTCGATGTAGTTGGCCATGGAGAGTGTCCAGCTGCCCACCATAGGCACCTTCCAGCCCAACTTGGTCATGCCGTTGGCAATTTGTGCCAGCTCCGGCCCAATGCCGTAAGTCAGCACTGCTTCAGCACCCGCCTCTTTGGCTTTGAGCAGCTGTGCAGTCATGTCCACGTCTTTGATGTTGAACTTTTCAATTGCAACGGCTTTCACGCCTTTGGCAGCCAGGGCTTTTTCCAGGTCTTCGCGGCCAAGTTGCCCGTAGTTGGTGGAGTCCGCCAGGATGGCGACTTTTTTGAAGCCCCGGCGGGTGATGGCTTCTTCAACGATCATCGGGGCCTGAATGCTGTCGTGTGCGGCATTGCGAAAAATATAGTTCTCGGCTTGCTCAGGGAATTGCTTGGTAACTACAGAGCCCGTCGCCACGTTGTTCATCACGGGGATTTTGGCTTCCTGGAAGAAGCGCTGCGATGCCAGTGCCACGCCAGTATTGACGTAGCCAACAGCAGCAGTGACTTTTTCTTTGCTGATCAATTCTTGTGCGATTTGCACGCCACGCTCGTTTTTGGCTTCGTCATCACGTTCTACCAGCACGATTTGCCGACCCAATACACCGCCGGCTTTGTTGATCTCAGCCGTTGCCAGGCGCACGCCATCACGCATGCTCACGCCCATGGAGGACGAGCCGCCCGTGAAGGGACCGGCCACGCCAATCTTGATGGGGTCCGCAGCGGCGGCCATGCCCGCGAAGGCGAATACGGAAGAAACTACCGCAAGTTGGGTAGCCAGTTTTGTAAGGCGATTAGTCATATTGTCTCCAGAGTTAAAAAAATCCTGCGGGCGCGCCACAAATTGTTGCGCGCACACTTAATAGCAAAAGCCCGAGTCTTGCAGCACGAGTTCAGCTCGGTAATCTATCTCACTTAACCATAAATTGTCTTAGTGTTTTCAGCAAGCCGACCGCTTTATACGGTTTGCAGACAATGAGTTTTTTTCATTTATTTTACGAAAAAATTTCATAACTTAGACTTTCTTATGGCCGTCTGTGAGCCGGACAGGGATATGGTCCGTAAAAATGCACTCACGAGGTGCGGAAAGTGCATCTTTTTTATAGGGTAAACCCTCTATTTTGATGGCATGAACAATATGAGTTCGTCACACCCGCGCCCACGACGCGTATCAACACAAGTCCCGATGGGCTAATTACTTTGAAAAAATTGCCGTATCTTTTTAATGTCAACAGGAATTGCACTCCGGCGCCAAAGGTGAAAGGGTTGCCATTTGGGCCCGAGGACACTTTAAAAACAAGCTGCAAGCTCTGAAATTCCGCGACAGATTCATGGGTACAGCCCGTTGCAAATGCCCGTAAGTAAAAAAACCGAAAAAAAACCAGCGTTCGGAGGATTTATGAGCTTACTTAACCAGCTTAAATCGCATGCAAATGCGCTGCAGCAGCATGGTCAAGCGAAAAATTTTCAGGCCAGTCCGGCACTCACCGAGACGGCATGCCAGAAAGCCTGAGCTTACTTGTTTGGTCTGGCGCGCCAGCTCGCCGTTATCGAGCCGCCGGGCTCGAAATTGACGCTCGACCGCACCCCCCCCGGGCCGGCGATGAAGCCGACCAACTTCAGGGTTGATTCCCGTAAAAAGGAGACTGCGCGACAAGGAAGTCTTTGATTACCTGGCACTGGGCTGGCGGATCGTTCCGCCGTTTTGGCTTGCCATTGGGTGGCTCGGTCAAGGCCAATTTTCCGCCCGATCTGCAGCGCATTCAAATGCGGATAGCTGCAGGCAGAATCAAGCGTAAACGGGTTGAAATACGCCACCCTGAAAAAAAACAGCCTGTTGGCCCTCCGGTTTGACTACCTCACCGAAGCACGCGACAGCGCAACGGTTACAGCTGACCACGACAATACCGAGCTTTTTCCCGCATTGCCAATACCAGCGGCTTTGAAACCATAAGCACCAGCTGGGCGGCTGAGCAGGTGCACACGAACACTTTGGACGAGCTTGCAAAAATGCTTGTGGCTCACCCACACAGTTTTACCTGAAAGCGCTTTGCCTGATGACGCTTCAGCTTGGTTTTAAGTTGACGTTTACGTAAACGTAATATCATGTTGTTTTCGCACCGAATCTGATGTTGATGGCCTTTGCCAAGGAAACCCCATGACCAACCTGTCCGCAGAATACAAAGCGTTAGCGAACTACCGCCCCACGCACAAGGTGCGCTTCGTCACGGCGGCCTCTTTGTTTGACGGGCACGATGCCGCCATCAACATCATGCGGCGCATACTGCAAAGCATGGGCGCTGAAGTGGTTCACTTGGGGCATAACCGCAGCGTGGACGAGGTGGTTACAGCTGCGCTGCAGGAGGACGCCCAGGGCATTGCCATCAGCTCATACCAGGGCGGGCATGTCGAATACTTCAAATACATGGTGGACTTGTTAAAAAGCCGCGGAGGCGAGCATATTCAGGTGTTTGGCGGCGGCGGCGGCGTGATTGTGCCGCCTGAAATCCGTGAGTTGCATGCCTATGGCGTGACGCGCATCTACAGCCCCGAAGACGGCCAGAAGATGGGTCTGGCCGGCATGATTGGCGAGATGGTGATGCGCTGCGACAAAGACCTGACTGGCTTTACGCCCGCCAGCGTTGAGGCCATTGAGGGCCACAGCGAGTCTGCCTGGCGCGCCCTCGCCCAGCTCATCACCGCCCTTGAAAATGACAAGGCAAATGAAGCGCTGCGCCAGAAAATACGGGCGCTAGCCGCTATTAAAAAAATACCTGTACTGGGCATTACCGGTACCGGTGGCGCGGGCAAGTCGTCACTAACCGACGAGCTGATTCGTCGCCTGCGACTGGATCAAAACGACAAGCTTCGCGTCGCCGTTATCAGCATTGACCCCTCCCGGCGCAAAAGCGGTGGGGCGCTTTTGGGTGACCGCATCCGCATGAATGCCATCAACCCGTGGTCGGCCGGACCGCGCGTTTTCATGCGTTCGCTGGCCACCCGTGAATTCGGCTCCGAAATCAGCAAGGCGCTGCCGGATGTGATTGCGGCCTGCAAGTGCGCAGGCTTTGATTTGGTCGTTGTTGAGACATCAGGCATTGGTCAGGGCGACGCGGCCATCGTGCCGCATGTGGACGTCCCCATGTACGTGATGACGCCCGAATTTGGTGCCGCCAGCCAGCTGGAGAAAATCGACATGCTGGACTTTGCCGAGTTTGTCGCCATCAACAAGTTTGACCGCAAGGGCTCGCTCGACGCATTGCGTGACGTGGCAAAGCAAGTGCAGCGCAACAAGGAGGCCTGGGGCACGCCCACCGAGCAAATGCCTGTGTTTGGCACCATGGCCGCACGCTTCAATGATGACGGCGTTACGGCGCTTTACCAGGCACTCAAGCCCCGGCTGGCCGTTCTGGGTCTCACACTGGGCGAATCAACGCTGCCGCAAGTAGATGTGCGCCACAGTACCAACCAGACGCCAGTGGTGCCTGCTGCCCGCTCGCGTTACCTGGCCGAAATCAGCGACACCGTGCGCGGCTACAAAAAGCGCGCCAGGGCCCAGGCCCAGCTGGCACGCGAAGTCCAACAGCTCAAAGCCGCCGCCGCCATGCTCAAGATCGACAAGCCGGACCGCGCGCCTGCCGCCGAAGCCGCACTTGACCTGGCTGGCCACCGCAAAGCGCGCATGGATAGCGATGCCCGCGCCCTGTTGGCCCAGTGGCCAGACATGCAAGCCGCCTACGCGGGCGATGAATACGTCGTCAAAATCCGTGACAAAGAGATCCGCACCGCATTGGTGACCAAGTCCCTGTCCGGCACGCCGATTCGCAAGGTCAGTCTGCCGAAGTACCAGGACGACGGCGAGGTGCTGCAGTGGTTGATGCTGGACAACGTTCCCGGCAGCTACCCCTACACCGCAGGTACCTTTGCCTTCAAACGCGAGGGTGAAGACCCCACCCGCATGTTTGCCGGTGAGGGTGACCCGTTTCGCACCAACACCCGCTTCAAGTTGCTCAGCGAGGGCATGACTGCCAAGCGCCTGTCCACCGCGTTTGACTCGGTCACGCTGTACGGTAACGACCCGCATGTGCGGCCTGACATTTACGGCAAGGTGGGCAACAGCGGCGTCAGCATTGCGACGCTGGACGACATGAAGGTGCTGTACGGCGGCTTTGATTTATGCAGCCCGAGCACATCTGTCAGCATGACCATCAATGGTCCGGCGCCGAGCATTCTGGCGATGTTCATGAACACCGCCATTGACCAGAACATGGACAAATTCAAACTCGACAATAGCCGTGATCCCACCGCCACCGAGACCGCCAAGATCCGCGAGTGGGTGCAGGAAAACGTGCGCGGCACGGTGCAAGCCGACATTTTGAAAGAAGACCAGGGCCAGAACACCTGCATCTTTTCCACCGAGTTTAGCCTCAAGGTCATGGGTGACATTGCGCAGTATTTTGTGCACAACCGGGTACGCAACTTCTACAGTGTGTCGATCAGTGGCTACCACATTGCCGAGGCGGGGGCCAACCCGATCAGCCAGCTGGCCTTCACGCTCAGCAATGGCTTTACCTTTGTCGAAGCCTATCTGGCACGCGGCATGCACATCGATGACTTTGCGCCCAACCTGAGCTTTTTCTTCAGCAACGGCATGGACCCCGAATACACCGTGATGGGCCGCGTGGCGCGCCGCATCTGGGCGGTGGCCATGAAAGAAAAATACGGCGCCAACGAGCGCAGCCAAAAGCTCAAGTACCACATTCAGACCTCGGGCCGCAGCCTGCACGCGCAAGAGATCCAGTTCAATGACATCCGCACCACGCTGCAGGCGCTGATTGCGATTTACGACAACTGCAACAGCCTGCACACCAACGCTTTTGACGAAGCCATCACCACGCCAACCGAAGAATCGGTACGACGGGCGATGGCGATCCAGCTCATCATCAACCGCGAATGGGGTCTGGCGAAAAACGAAAATCCGACACAGGGTGCTTTCATCATCGAAGAACTGACTGAACTGCTCGAAGAAGCGGTGTTGCTGGAGTTTGAACGCATCGCCGAGCGCGGCGGCGTGCTGGGCGCGATGGAAACGGGTTACCAGCGCGGGCGAATTCAGGACGAGTCCATGCATTACGAGATGCTTAAACACACCGGCGAGCTGCCCATCATCGGCGTCAACACTTTTCGTAACCCGCATGGCGACGCCGTGCAGGAAAAACTGGAGCTGGCGCGTTCAACTGAAGAAGAAAAGCAAAGCCAGTTAAAACGGTTGGATGAATTTCACGCCAAACACGCTCTGGATGCTCCCGCCATGCTCAAACGCCTGCAAAAAGCCGTGATTGACAACGCCAATGTGTTTGAGGTGCTGATGGACGCGGTGCGTGTCTGCTCGCTGGGGCAGATTACCAATGCACTGTTTGAAGTGGGTGGGCAGTACCGGCGCAATATGTGAGCAGAACTGTGGCCATGACCGCATTGGGCACGGTACGGCAGCCTTTTAGCAACCCGTTTATAGCGCGGTTTTTAATCGACGCTAGCGCTACAGGTGCGGCCGGCGGACTAAGCGGTCGGACAGATCTGCCGGCTTGCCTAATCAATGGTTGGTAAAACGTGTCACTATTTTTTTAATAGCAAATAGCGCTCGCGAACACTGAGCAAACGCCTCGTTTTTCCATAAAAAAAGCGCCATAAAGGCGCTTTTTTTGCTTGTTCAGCTGGCAGGCCGGTTGTAGCGGCCTGGCATAAAAAGACCGTATTAACCGCCCTTTTTAGGACGCTTGCCAGGGTTCTTTTTGCTGCGGGTGGATGTACCGCGCTCAAGGCTGACTTTTTGGCCGTGGCCTGTAGCGGTGGTGAAGCCTTTTGGCGGTACAGGCTTGGGGGCGCAGATATCGGCTTCGACTCTGATTTTTTTGGGCATGGGGGACTCCGGTTGAAAAATGGGTTAACCCATGATTTTAAGCTACCGCGCGCCGGCGCTGTTGTTCAGGCGGAAAGCCGGGCTGGCGCGGGGGTGCACCAGCATTTTTTTTACCCGCCGGACAAGGCGCAGACTGCAGGCGACATCCACGTTTCCCGCTGATGACGTCATGGTTTTTTATTTATGCCGGTTTTTCATCATTCAATGGTGGCACCCGAGGCCTGTACGATGCCCTTCCACTTCACATAATCTGTTTTGAGCAGGTTTGAAAACTGCTCAGGCGTCATGGACTGCACTTCTGCGCCCTGGGCGTGGATGGCGGCTTTCATGTCGGGCGTGGCCAACAGCCTGTTGAGCTCTGCATTAACCCTGGCTACCAGCTCTTTGGGCGTACCGGCAGGCATGAACAGGCCGTACCAGGTGCTGACGTCAAAGCCCTTGTAACCCAGCTCGGCCACCGTGGTCACGTCTGGCAACGAGGTGCTGCGATGCGCCGATGTGACGGCCAGAGGGCGCAGCTTGCCGGCCTTGATCTGGCTAATGGCCGATGGCAACGAAGACACCATCAGGTCAACATTGCCGGCCAGCACGTCCATCATGGCGGGGCTGGAACCTTTGTACGGCACGTGGCGCAGCTTGATGCCAGCGGCGGTGTTGAATATCTCACCCGCCAGATGAATCGTGGTGCCATTGCCGGGCGAGCCGTAGGTGATGGTGTCGGGTGCAGCTTTTGCCGCCACCACTACATCGGCCAGCGTCTTGAAGCGCGACGCGGTACTGGTCACAATCACCACCGGCGTGTACGCAACATGGGCCACGGCCACCAGGTCTCGAGTCGGGTCGTAGCTGAGGTTTTTGTACAGCCAGGGCGCGACCACCAGGTTGTCTTTCTGGCCCATGACCATCTCGTAACCGCTGGGTGCGCCGCGCACCGCCTCGGCAATGCCCAGGGTGCCACCAGCACCAGCACGGTTGTCGGGCACTACCGTCCACCTGCTGACCTCCGTGAGCTTGCTGGCCACCAGGCGCGACAAAATATCGGTGCCACCGCCGGGTGGAAAAGGCACGATCAGGCGTATCGGTTTGACCGGATAGGCGGCCGGCGCGGGTGCTGCGGTTTGTGCGCCAACGGCAGCGCAGGCGAACGCAAAGCAGGCAAATGAAGTGACTGAAAGCAGTTTTTTGAGCATGTTGTATTGTTTAAAAAAAATAGGGGAGCAACCAGTTCAGGCAATGCTGTTGCGTCAGCAGCCCGGCATTTTATGGAGCACGAGGGCGGTGCCGCCAGGCTCGGCGATCAAGTTTTCAAATGGGCCACAGGCTCCAGATGAAGATGCCGCCCTTGCGTACTCGGCGCAGGCCTCACACCAGCTCGCGCAAGGGCAAATTAATCAGCAGGTTTTGCGGTTTAAGTTTGACCACCCCGTCCGCGCTCATCATCAAGCCCAAATACACCGGCTTGCCCGCAACGTCGGCACGCATGTCCAGCGGCTCGACAAAGTCCAGCCGAAACAAACTGACCAGTCGCTGCAGGCGGGCGGATTCAACCGCTTGGCCCGCATACAGGTCGTTGAGCAGCGCACTGGAGTCTGCGTCCAGCCCGACGTGCCAGCGCCAGGCGGCATCGTCAATTTTTTTCAGTGGCCTGATGGTGACGGCTACACCCAGGAAATGTTGTATCCACATTTGCAGCACACCGGCCAGCGCCTTCAGGCCAGAGCGGGCACGGGTCATGGTCAACACCAGGCCGTGGCTGAGGTCGTTGCTGATTTCATGGGTCATGTCAAGCAAAAACCGGTGGCGCGTGCCCTGGCGAGGCGACTGCCAATCGGCCACAAACCCAGGCGCGTTGTCGTCCGTCAACACCTGCAGCGCAATCGTCTGCAGCGGTGCCTTGGCCTGCGCCAAAAAGCGTCCAATATCGCCCAGGCCACCGGTTTCGTTCAGCATGTCCAGCGTGTGCTGGTCGCCACTTAGCACTTGACCGTCTTGCGTACTGATGCGCTGGCTGCGAAACAGCATATCGGCAGCGCGCAAGCCGTAGACATCGCACGGCGCGCCACCGTCGTCCAGCAGGTTTCGAAGCATGGCTTCAACCAGCAGATCAAGGAACAGCGGGGGCATGTTGATCCGGCCCGCCGGTTGCATGCCGCTCCTCGGAAACAAGCTCAGGTAATAAGCCTCCAGCGTACCGGTGGCCAACAATGCATCACGAAAGTGCAAAAAATGGGTGTAGCTTTCGCGGACATCTGCGTCTTGCAGGGCCAAAAGATCTTCAGGCGCTACTGCTGTGGACGGCTCGGCTTGCAGTGCCGCACGCAGAGCCACCTCGGCGGCGCAGGACTCTGGCACCAACGCCAGTTCAGGCCGATCCAGTAAAAGCCGCAAAAACATATCGTCAGGTGCCAGCCAGCCACGTACGTGACGCTGAAGGCCAGGGTTAACCAGGGTAGATGTTGCGTGAATGCTGTCAGAGGAGCCAAAAATTTGCATAGGCGCTATCGTCGCACATTGAATACCGCCTTCCCTTCTGGCTATGATGGAGCCGGTTTTCATATGGTCAAAAGTCCTGATAAAAGTCCCTTTGCGTCAGGGTTGCCCATCACGCAAAACTACCTAATGTTTTACCCGGTTGCATCCAGCCAGGGGGCTGGCTACCATCTCGACCTGTATTCGTCGGGGCACCATTCAGTATTTGCAGTAACTGCATGCAGGTAGCCCTGTTCCATTGCCCACCCACCCGCCGGAGAATCATTTGTCAGTTGAGTTCATTCTTGAAACGCGCGGCTTGAGTAAAGAATTCAAGGGATTCGTCGCCGTCAACAACGTAGACCTGAAAGTTCAACGCGGGCATATCCACGCGCTGATCGGGCCAAACGGCGCGGGTAAAACCACTTTCTTTAATCTGCTGACAAAGTTCTTGCCGCCCACGCGCGGCAGCATCACCTTCAATGGCGTGGACATCACGCACGAAAAGCCGGCGCAGACAGCGCGCCGGGGGATCGTACGGTCATTCCAGATTTCCGCTGTTTTCCCGCACATGACGGTGCTCGAAAACGTACGTGCCGCCTTACAGCGCAACCTGGGAACCTCGTTTCATTTCTGGAAAGCCGAAGACTCGCTTTTCCATCTGCATGAACGGGCCCGAGAACTGCTGGCAGCCGTGGACCTCAGCAGCTTTGCCGACGAGATGACGGTCAACCTGCCGTATGGCCGCAAACGCGCGCTGGAACTGGCCACCACCCTGGCGCTGGAACCCGAGCTGATGCTGCTGGATGAACCAACCCAGGGCATGGGCCACGAGGATGTCGACCGCGTGACGCAACTGATTAAAAAGGTGTCCATTGGCCGCACGATATTGATGGTCGAGCACAATATGAATGTGGTGTCGTCGATTGCCGATCGCATCACGGTGCTGCAACGCGGCGCCATCATTGCCGATGGCCCTTATGAAGAGGTCGCCAAAAACCCACTGGTAATAGAGGCCTATATGGGCACAGCCAATACAGAGCTGCAGGGAGCGCACTAGATGACCAAAGAACTCCTGAAAATTGAAGACTTGCACGCCTGGTATGGCGAGTCACACATTTTGCATGGCGTGAACCTCACGGTGAACCAGGGCGAAGTCGTTACGCTACTAGGCCGCAACGGCGCAGGTCGTACCACCACCATGCGGGCTATTGTCGGATTGACCGGTTCGCGCAAAGGCTCCATCAAGATCAACGGTGAAGAAGCCATCAAGATGGCACCGCACAAAATTGCCAGGCTCGGTGTGGGTTATTGCCCGGAAGAGCGCGGTATTTTTGCCAGCCTGACAGCCGAAGAAAACCTGATGTTGCCGCCCACCATTGCACCGGGCGGCATGAGCATCGCAGAAATTTATACGATGTTCCCCAATCTGAAAGAACGCGCTAGCAGTCCCGGCACGCGGCTGTCAGGTGGCGAGCAGCAGATGCTGGCGGTTGCGCGCATTTTGCGTACCGGTGCACGGCTGCTGTTGCTCGACGAGATTTCCGAAGGCCTGGCACCAGTTATTGTGCAAAAGCTGGCGGAAATGATCCTGGCGCTCAAAGCCAAAGGCTACACAATCGTGCTGGTCGAACAGAACTTCCGCTTTGCCGCACCGCTAGCCGACCGTTTTTATGTGATGGAGCACGGCACCATCGTCAAGCAGTTTGCCCAAAGCGAGCTGTCGGCCAACATGGGCATGCTTCAGGAATATCTGGGGGTCTGAGCAGACCGCTGCAAGATATCCCGCCCAATTACCGTTACTCCTTATTTTTTTCACTCTGCTTCACACGACCTTAACTGGAGACACTCATGAAACTTAAAGCACTCAAACCGCTTGTCGCCGCCATGACCCTTGGCCTGGGCGCTATTGCTTCTCTGCCTGTTTTGGCACAAAACACCGGCCCGGTCAAAATCGGTTTTATCACCGACATGTCTGGTTTATACGCTGACATCGACGGCCCTGCAGGCGGTGAAATGGTCAAATGGGCTGTGCAAGACTTCGGCAGTAAAGTACTGGGACGCCCAGTTGAAGTACTGACGGCTGACCATCAAAACAAAGCCGATGTGGCAGCATCAAAAGCTCGTGAGTGGGTTGACAAAGACGGTCTCGCCATGCTGATAGGCGGCACCAGTTCCGGCACAGCCATCGCCATGGCTAAAGTAATGGCTGAGAAAAAACGCCCGTTTATTGCCATCGGTGCGGGTTCCGCTCGCTTGACCAATGAGGATTGCACGCCCTATACCGTTCACTACGCCTACGACACGGTCGCTTTGGCCAAGGTAGCCGGTACAGCGCTGGTTAAGGCAGGTAACAAAAAATGGTACTTTCTGACGGCCGACTATGCCTTTGGCTATTCGCTTGAAGGTGATGCGTCTGCTGTGGTCAAGGCAAATGGCGGAACGGTTGCTGGCGCAGTACGCCACCCGCTGAACGCATCAGATTTTTCATCTTTCCTGTTACAAGCGCAAGCTTCAAAAGCACAAATCCTAGGTCTGGCTAATGCAGGGGGCGACACTATTAACGCCATGAAGGCTGCCAAAGAGTTCGGTATCACCAAAACCATGAAGGTTGCCGGCCTGCTGGTCTTCATCAATGACGTACACAGTCTGGGCCTGGCCACCACGGAGGGCTTGCAATTGGCCGACAGCTGGTACTGGAACCAGGATGACGCATCGCGCAAGTTCGCCAAGCGGTTTTTTGAAAAATACAAGCGCATGCCTTCAAGCCTGCAAGCGGCCGACTACTCAGCTGCAACCAACTACCTCAAGGCTGTGCAGACCGCCGGTACGACTGACGCCGACAAGGTCATGAGCACCCTCAAGGGCATGAAGATTGATGACTTCTACAACAAGGGCCAAATCCGTGCCGATGGCCGCATGATTCACGACATGTATTTGTACGAAGTCAAAGGCGCCAAAGAGTCAACCACGCCATGGGACTATTACAAAACCATTGCCAAGGTGCCGGGCGAACAGGCGTTCACAACGGTGGCCGAGTCCAAGTGCTCGCTGCTGAAAAAATAAAACGGGGCGGTTAGAGGGTTAGAGGGTTTATCCAGCCGGTCACTCAAAAGGTGACCGGCTGGCTTTAAATCAGCGCTGTGCTTCACTCGTTTTCTTGGCAGTTTTCAGTTACTTTTAGGCCTTCTGGCGGGTTCTCATGGAAATTTTTGGCATTCCTTTGCAAGCTTTTTTGGGCCAGCTGCTGCTGGGCTTGGTCAACGGCGCTTTTTATGCGATGTTGAGCCTGGGTCTGGCTGTCATCTTCGGCCTGTTGGGCATTGTTAACTTCGCGCACGGCGCACTCTACATGCTGGGCGCGTTTGCGGCCTGGATCATGATGGACCTGTTCGGCATCAATTACTGGGCGGCGTTGATCCTGGCACCGCTCACCGTAGGTATTCTGGGGATGGTGATTGAGCGGCTTTTCCTCAAACATCTGTACAAGCTCGACCCCCTTTACGGCCTGCTATTGACATTTGGTCTGTCGCTGATTGCCGAGGGTATTTTTCGCGAAATGTATGGCGTCTCGGGTCAAAACTACAACGTTCCTGAACTGCTTTCTGGCGCAACCAACCTCGGCTTCATGATTTTGCCCAACTACCGCGCGTGGGTGGTGTTGGTGTCCCTGGTGGTTTGCCTGGGCACTTGGTATCTGATTGAACGTACAAGGCTTGGAGCTTACCTGCGCGCGGGTACTGAAAACGCACCGCTAGTGCAGGCTTTTGGCATTAATGTGCCGATGATGGTGATGTTGACGTACGGCGCAGGCGCTGCGCTGGCGGCTTTGGCCGGCGTGCTGGCCGCCCCGATCATTCAGGTCAACCCTTTGATGGGTTCCAACCTGATCATTGTGGTATTTGCCGTTGTGGTGATTGGTGGTATGGGTTCGATTCTCGGTTCGGTCATTACCGGGCTGGGCCTGGGCCTTGTCGAAGGCATGACGCGGGTGTTTTATCCGGAGGCTTCAAACATTGTGGTGTTTGTTGTCATGGTGATTGTGCTGATGGT
>JANXTM010000206.1 GCA_025352405.1 Polaromonas sp. | reverse complement strand
CCTTTGGTTCGCAACATGCCGGCCAAGCAGGCCATGGAAATGCTGCTGACAGGCGCATTTATCACTGCTGATGAGGCCAAAGTCCGCGGGCTGGTCAACCGCGTGGTACCGCCAGAGGCGCTAGACGCCGAGCTCGAAAAGCTGCTGCAGTCCATCACTCTAAAGCCGCGCGAAGCCATTGCCATGGGCAAAGCCCTTTTTTACCAACAGCGTGAAACCGGAATCGAGGCCGCATATCAGCTTGCAGGCCAGTCCATGGCCTGCAACATGAGCCATCCGGTCGCGCAAGAAGGCGTGCAGGCCTTCATCGACAAAAGGAAACCGCAATGGCCAGCACCAGCACCAGCAGCGAAATTGCCGCTTCCATCGCCAACAGCATCAAAGCCATGAGTCCTGCACCGCAGCGCATTGACACGCTTGATGAATGGTTTGACGCTTTTCTGCGGCCTACGGCGCTGACTGAACTGGCTGTGCTGCTGGCCTGTGTGTTGTTGGCCTGGCTGGTGGTTCGTCTGGTGGGCAGCGCGCGCCGCGAGCCAGACAGCACCTCGGTCCTGTTCGGACGGCGCACCATCGACGGAGTGCTGTTTCCGTTTTTGCTGCTGCTGTTGGCCTACGCTTCCAAGGCCCTGTTGATGCGCCGGTTGCCACTGGCAATTTTTAAACTGGCCATTCCCGTATTGCTGTCGCTGGCGCTGATCCGCCTGGGGGTCAAGGTTTTGCAGGTAGCGTTTAAAGACGCGCCGCTGATCAGGGCGCTAGAGCGCACCATCTCGTGGCTGGCCTGGATAGCGGTGGTGCTCTGGGTCAGTGGCCTGTTGCCGGTAATTCTCGATGAGCTGGACGACATCAAATGGAAGGTGGGCGGCTCCATGCTGTCAGTGCGCACCCTGCTCGAGGGCGCGGTAACCGCCAGCGTGGTGATACTGATCACGCTCTGGATTTCGGCGGCCATTGAGTCGCGGCTGCTGCGTTCTGCGACCGGCAGCGAGTTGTCTCTGCGCAAGGCCGTGAGTAACGCGACCCGCGCGCTGCTGGTGTTTGTGGGTTTGCTGGTGGCCCTGTCGTCAGTGGGTATTGATTTGAGTGCGCTGTCGGTGCTGGGCGGGGCGGTGGGCGTGGGTATTGGTTTTGGCCTGCAAAAGCTCGCCGCCAGCTACGTCAGTGGTTTTGTCATGTTGGCCGAGCGCAGCGTACGCATTGGCGACAACGTGCGCGTAGATGGCTTTGAAGGGCGCATCACCGAGATCAACGCCCGCTACACGGTGGTACGTGCGTTGTCGGGCCGCGAGTCTATCGTGCCCAATGAGATGTTCATCAGCAACCGTATTGAAAACCTGTCGCTGAACGATCTGCAGGTGTTGCAGGCCACGGTGGTGTCGGTGGCTTATGACAGCGATGTAGCGCTGGTCATGCGCTTGCTGCTCGAAGCTGCTGCCACGCAGGAGCGCGCCTTGCGTGACCCTGGACCGTCCGTTAATTTGACCAATTTTGGTCCTGATGGGCTGGAGTTCACGCTGAACTACTGGATGATTGACCCGGAGAATGGCCAGGCCAACCTACGCTCGTTGATCAACTTGCGCATACTGGCTGCGCTGCGCGAACATGGCGTTGAAATTCCTTTTCCGCAACGGGTCGTTCACAACCCGATAAAAGCCACGATAGAAGTCCTGGTAGATGCTACGGTAGATGCCCCGTCAAAAGCGCCAAGCTCGGCTCTGGCAGAAGTGGCTGGTGGGCCGAAATCGGCGCTTGGGGCTAGAACATAGCCGCCTGCGCGACAGCGGTCTGGGGTTGAAGCTCTAACTCGGCATTTTATTCAGCCTACAATAAAATAGAACGGTCGTTCGTTTTTATACGCACGGCCCCTATTAGCGCAATACCCCGGACGCCGTTTGTAGTGCAGCCAGCAGCATAGAATGCGAAACTTGCTTTACGTCAACGTCAACTCATTTTTCAGTTAACTTTTCAACTTACAAACTCTGGAGCCGCGCAATGAAGGTCTTGGTCCCCGTCAAACGTGTAGTCGACTACAACGTTAAAGTCCGCGTCAAATCTGATGGCACTGGTGTTGATATTGCCAACGTCAAGATGAGCATGAACCCGTTTGACGAGATCGCCATCGAAGAGGCGACCCGGCTGCGTGAAAAAGGCCATGTCACTGAAGTCATTGCCGTGAGCTGCGGCGTCTTGCAATGTCAGGAAACCCTGCGCACCGCCATGGCCATTGGCGCAGACCGCGCCATTCTGGTCGAAACCGCTGAAGAACTCCAACCGCTGGCCGTTGCCAAGCTGCTCAAGGCACTGGTAGATAAAGAGCAGCCGCAGCTCGTTATTTTGGGTAAACAGGCGATTGACGACGACTGCAACCAGACCGGCCAGATGTTGGCCGCGCTGCTGGGCTGGCCGCAAGCCACCTTTGCGTCTAAAGTTGAGGTCGAGGGTGACAAGGTCAAGGTCACCCGTGAAGTCGATGGCGGCTCCGAAACACTGTCGCTCACCCTGCCAGCCATCGTCACTACCGACCTGCGCCTTAATGAGCCGCGTTACGTGACGCTGCCCAACATCATGAAAGCCAAGAAAAAGCAGCTCGATAACTTCAAGCCCGAAGACCTCGGCGTGGACGTCAAGCCGCGCATCAAAACCCTCAAGGTCAGTGAGCCGCCAAAACGCAGCGCCGGCATCAAGGTGGCTGATGTGGCCGCATTGGTCGACAAGCTCAAAAACGAAGCAAAGGTGATCTAAATGTCCGTACTTGTTATCGCAGAACACGACAACGCCAGCATCAAGCCGGCCACCCTTAACACCGTGACCGCAGCCGCCCAGTGCGGTGGTGACGTGCATGTATTGGTAGCGGGCAAGGGCGCTGATGCAGCAGCCGAGGCTGCCGCCAAAATCGTCGGTGTG
>JANXTM010000204.1 GCA_025352405.1 Polaromonas sp. | reverse complement strand
TTCATGTCATCAAGCCATTTCGCGGCGATGGAGATCGTCGCGTTGTGGGTCATGACCGTTGTCTTGTTATGAAACGCAACATTGTTGTCCGGGTCTTTCCAGCTGGTGGAAGACGGTGGCGAGCAGCCCTTGGTGTAAGGTGCCACATAGTCCGTCAATGCACCAATCAGGCCCGCGCGCACACTCGGGTCATCGACCAGCAGTTTGCCGCTGTCGTTGACAAGCTTCACGTTGTAAGCGTCCATGAAGGTCAGGAACGAATAAAACGAATCGCTTGAATCCACGCCCAGCGGCTGGCCGATACCAAAGGTGCGTGCGCCGGTCTTCTGGCGGCTGGCGGGCTGAACCTTGTCGCACCAGAAAGACCAGTAGCCTTTCCAGTCTTTCGGAATGTCAGACTCCTTGAAGCCCGCATCATTGAGCATGTCGATCCAGTACTCGATGTGCATCGTCTGCTGCTTGATCGGGAACGCATAGTACGCCCGCGTTTTGGCTGCATCGTTGTAAAGGAAGGTGGTCTCAACCGTGTTGGGCGCAAAGCGCGTGCGGATGGGGTCGATCACACTGCTGATGTTTTCGAGCTTGCCGTCAAAAGCCCATTTGCCGGTCACCTGAAAGTCATAAACGTCAGCATAAGCAACATCAGGCGGATTGCCGGAATCGAGCGCAGCAACCGTCTTGGGAATCATGTCCTGTATTGGGTACTGCGACAGTTCAACCTTCACGCCCTTGTGCTTTTCTTCATACTTCTTGATGACCGCAAACAGCGCATCGTCCTCCGCTTTATAAAAGCCCTTAACCCACCAGACGTTAAGTTTCTCCTGGGCCGCGACTTGTCCCGCAGTGATCAGGCCTGCCGCGAATATCGCGGTGGCAAGAATTGTTTTGAGCTTCATTTTGGCTTGTCTCCTGTAAAGGTTAATTTATGAATTACCCGAACCCAGCACGCACAGCACGTGAAAGTGGCTAGCTGTCATATGATGATTAAAAAATGCTTTTTCTATGGAAAACCCGAACTCTTTCAACAACATTCGGGTACTGGTGTGAGCGTTGGCCGACCCGCAAAATGGGCCTGCAGGTTTGCGACCGCCAGATCTGCCATCGCCTGACGCGTCTCACGGGTGGCGCTCGCCATATGCGGCGTCAGCACCACGTTGTCCAGTTTTCTCAGGGCTTCAAGGGGGTGCGGTTCTTTTTCAAACACATCCAGGCCTGCACCTGCGATGACGCCTTGTTGAAGCGCTTCGACCAAAGCGGTTTCGTCCACCACAGAACCCCGTGCAACATTGATCAGGTAGCCTTGCGGGCCCAGCGCCTTGAGCACCTGCGCATTGATCATGTGAAAGGTACCCGCACCGCCGGGCGTAATCACCACCAGAAAATCAACCTCAGCCGCCAAAGCCAGGGCGCTGGCATAAAACGGATAGTTCAAACCTGGCTTGGCGCTGCGCGCCGTGTAGGCGATTGACATGTCGAACGCCGCTGCGCGATCAGCTATCGCCTGGCCGATACGCCCCAGACCGACAATGCCCAGCCGAGCACCGGACACTTTGCGGGTCAGCGGCATGGCGCCCTCAATACCCCATCGCCCGCTGCGCACGTATTGATCCGCCTGCGGAATTCGCCGGGCTACCGACAGCATCAGTCCGATGGCCAGATCAGCCACTTCGTCGTTAAGCACGTTGGGCGTGTGGGTCACGACGACGCCGCGCTTTAACGCCGCCGCTACGTCCACCCCGTCATAACCCACCCCCATGATGGAAATCATCTCGAGTGAAGGCAGTTGCGCCATCAAGGCAGCACTGACCGTCGATTCGCCGCCGCCAGCAATACCCCGAATCAGCGGTGCAAGCTTTGAAAATTCTTGCGGATCCGTTTCATGCAGCCGCTCATGAACGACAAATGCAGCCTTGAGCGGCTCCAGAAAAAACGGCGGCGGCTTTGAGACAACAAGAACGTGCGGACGGGACAAAAGCTTCTCCTGTGAAGTGGATACGGTTGAACACGATTATGGTAATCACTGAGATCTGCCATCCAATGGTATGACGATAATATGTTTACAAATTAAGGATTTTCCCTATGAACGAGAAAAAGACGCCGAAAAAGAAGCCCGAAGACCTGCGCAGCCAGCAATGGTTTGGCAGGCAAGACCGCGATGGTTTTGCCTACCGTAGCTGGGTCAAGGGCAAGGGCGTACCGCATGACCAGTTTGATGGCCGGCCGGTGATTGGCATCTGCAACACCTTCAGCGAACTCACGCCCTGCAACAGCCACTTCCGCACGCTTGCCGAGCAGGTCAAGATTGGCGTGTATGAAGCTGGCGGCTTTCCGCTGGAGTTTCCGGTGATGTCGCTGGGCGAAACCTTGCTGCGCCCTACTGCCATGCTGTACCGCAATTTGGCCAGTATGGACGTTGAAGAGAGCATTCGCGGCAACCCGATTGATGGTGTGGTACTGCTCATGGGCTGCGACAAAACCACACCTGCGCTGGTCATGGGCGCGTCAAGCGTTGACCTTCCTACAGTGGGTGTCAGCGGTGGCCCGATGTTGAGCGGAAAATGGCGCGGGCAAGAGCTGGGCTCTGGCACTGGCGTGTGGAGCATGAGCGAGCAGGTGCGCGCCGGCACGCTCAAACTCGCTGATTTTTTTGAGGCCGAAAGCTGCATGCACCGCAGCCACGGCCACTGCATGACCATGGGCACGGCCTCCACCATGGCGAGCATGGTAGAAGCACTCGGCATCGGTCTGCCCGGCAACGCGGCTTACCCTGCAGTCGACGGCAGGCGCAACGTGCTGGCCCGTATGGCTGGCCGCCGCGCCGTTGATATGGTGCATGAAGACCTGACGCTGTCAAAAATTCTGACCCGCGAGGCGTTTGAAAACGCCATCAAAACCCTGGCAGCAATTGGTGGTTCGACCAACGCGGTGATTCACCTGATTGCGATTGCTGGCCGCATTGGCGTCAAGCTGACGATCGATGACTTTGACCGCCTGGCCAGCGAGCTGCCCTGCCTGGTCAACCTGCAGCCTTCCGGAAAATACCTGATGGAAGATTTTTGTTATGCCGGTGGCCTGCCCGTCGTCATGAAAGAAATTGCGCAACACCTGCACCTCGGCGCCATCACGGCCAACGGCCTGACGATTGGTGAAAACATTGCCGATGCGCAGAACTACAACACGGAAGTGATCAAGCCCTTGAGTGCCCCCTTCAAGGACAAAGCCGGTATTGCCGTGCTGCGCGGCAATCTGTCACCACGCGGCGCAGTCATTAAACCCAGCGCCGCCACACCTGAGTTGATGGTGCACAAGGGCCGAGCCGTGGTGTTTGAAACGATTGAAGATTTCCATGCCCGCATTGACGACGAGGACCTGGACATCGACGAGAACTGCGTCATGGTGCTGAAAAATTGCGGCCCCAAGGGTTACCCCGGCATGGCCGAAGTCGGCAACATGCCGCTACCACCCAAAGTATTGCGCAAAGGTATTACCGACATGGTGCGCATCAGCGACGCCCGCATGAGCGGCACCGCCTACGGCACGGTGGTGTTGCACACGGCGCCCGAAGCCGCAGCCGGCGGGCCGTTGAGCCTGGTGCAAAACGGCGACATCATTGAGCTTGATGTACCCAAACGCCTGCTGCACCTGCATGTCAGCGACGAAGAACTGGCCAAAAGGCAGGCATTGTGGATAGCCCCGGAGCCGCCCATGGGGTCGGGTTATTGCAAGCTCTACATTGACCATGTTCTACAGGCCGACGAAGGCGCTGATCTGGATTTTCTGGTTGGTAATCGTGGCTCGGCCGTCCCGAGGGACAACCACTGATGGCGCTGCTGGCGCTTGACTGGGGCACGTCGTCATTGCGCGGTGCCCTGCTGGCAGCCGATGGCACCGTCATCGAAGAGCGCAGCTTTGCGCGCGGTATTTTGACGGTTGAAAAAGGCGGCTTTCCAGCGCTTTTTGACAGCCTGTTTGGCGACTGGATGCAACCGGGCACGCTGTGCCTGATTGCAGGCATGGCCGGCAGCCAGCAGGGCTGGCTTGAAGCGCCCTACTGCCCCTGCCCGGCGGGCTTTGCCGAGATTGCGGCCGGGCTGGCCTGGGTCGACCAAAACCGCATAGCGATCGTGCCCGGTTTGAGCATTGAAAAGCAGGGCACGCCCGATGTCATGCGCGGTGAAGAAACCCAGCTTTTCGGCGCGCTGCAGCGGCTGGGCTTGCACGACGCGTGCATGGTGCTCCCGGGCACGCACAGCAAATGGGTCACCGTCACCGACCGCCGCGTGACAGACTTTTCAACCTGGATGACCGGTGAGTTTTACGCACTGCTGCGCGAGCATTCCATTTTGGCGCGCACGATGCCGGCTTTTTCGTCCACCAACAACGCCGCGCAGACGCCGGCACTGGAGCCGGCCGCCTTTGAGCAAGGCGTGGCGCACGCCTTGCGCGGTGATGGCCTGCTGCACACGGCCTTCAGCACCCGAACTTTGTCACTTTTCAAACGCCTGCCTGAGGAGGCGCTACCAAGCTATTTGTCCGGGCTGGTGATTGGCGAAGAACTTAAATGCCAAACTCTGCCATCCGGCCAGACCGTGGTCATCATTGGCTCGGAAACGCTGACTGTGCGGTATGCGTTGGCATTAAGGCAAATCGGCGTGCCGGTGCAATGCGTGGACGGCAGCGCAGCCTGGTACGGCTTGCGCGCCATTGCAGATACCTTGAACCACCAGTGAATCACGTCTAAACCACCTTTGAACCACCTTTGAACCGCTCCTGGACACGCTGCCAATGCTTCCCCCAAAAAAACTCGCCACCGCCCTAACGACGCTTCCCCTGATCGCCATCTTGCGCGGCCTAAAGCCGCTGGAAGCCTTACCGATTGGTCAGGCGCTGATCACCACCGGCTGGTGCATGATTGAAGTGCCGCTCAATTCACCCCAACCCCTGGACAGCATTGCGGCCATGGTCAGCGCTTTTCCGCAGGCGCTGATCGGTGCCGGCACCGTTTTGAGCTCCGGCGATGTTCGCAATGTGCATGCGGCGGGCGGCCAGCTCATTGTCTCGCCCAACTTCAATCCGGCCGTCGTACACGAAGCCGTGCGGCTGGGGTTGGTCTGCCTGCCGGGCGTGATAACGGCAAGCGAGGCCTTTGCAGCCCTGGAGGCAGGTGCCGCAGGCCTGAAAATATTTCCCGCAGAAATGCTCACACCCGCAGCGCTGAAGGCCTTGCGTGCAGTGCTCCCGCCTGCAACCGTGGTGTTGCCTGTAGGCGGCATCACGCCTGAAAACATGCCGGCCTACCTGGCGGCCGGTGCCAACGGCTTTGGTATTGGCTCTGCACTTTACAAACCTGGTCTGACGGCGCAGCAAGTGTCAGACAACGCTATTAAATTTATAGCATCATACCCAGCTACTATCTACCCATGAACACCAATACATCCTCAACAATCTCATTTGGCCTGGCCGGTCGGGTCTGCATCGTCACGGGCGGTGCGCAGGGCATCGGTGAGGCCTGCATTCGCCGCTTTGCACGCGAGAACGCCAAAGTCGTTATTGCGGACATCCATGATGCAAAGGGCGCAGCGCTGGCAGCAGAATTAAACTGCCTGTACGTGCACTGTGACGTGGGCGACAAGGCGCAGGTTGATGCGCTGGTCGCGCAAACCATGGCAGCGCACGGCTGCATTGATGTGCTGGTCAACAATGCCGGAATTTTCAAGGCGGCTGATTTTCTGGAGGTCACCGAGGCAGATTTTGATGCCGTGCTGCGCATCAACCTCAAAGGCTCGTTTCTGGTGGGCCAGGCCGTAGCGCGTGAGATGGCCAAGTCTGGCAAGGGCAACATCATCAACATGAGTTCGGTCAACGGCGTGCTGGCCATCCCATCCATTGCGAGCTACAACGTCAGCAAGGGCGGCATCAACCAGCTGACCCGTGTGATGGCACTGGCGTTGGTCGACAAGGGCATACGCGTGAATGCCGTAGCCCCCGGCACCATTGCCACTGAACTGGCGGCAAAAGCGGTTTTGACCAGCGACGAAGCCAAAGCCAAAATCATGAGCCGCACGCCGATGAAACGTTTGGGCCAGCCCTCAGAAATTGCCGACGTTGTGGCCTGGCTTGCCAGCGACGCAGCCAGCTATGTGACGGGCGAGATTGTGGTGGTCGATGGTGGTCGCATGACACTCAATTACACGATGGCGGTTTAAGCCGGCCAGTTTGGTCAGCGCGCGTCGATTGCACGCAGCCTGGCTGCGAACGACAACTTACATTAAAAAAGCACCGAACCCATGACGCCGCAAGACACCATAACCCGCTGGCTGGAACAAAGCGCACGGGTGCACGCCCGAATGATTGAAGGCGGCGGCAAGCCAGGCCTCATACAGCCAGACCAGATCACCGGAAAAACTGGCCTGGAGATCATGCAGGCTATGTTGGCAGGCCAGTTGCCCTACCCCCACATTGCTGACACGATGGACTTTTCTCTGGTCGAAGTGGCATTGGGCACCGCCACCTTTCAGGGTACGCCGCAGCTCAAGCACTACAACCCCCTGGGGTCGGTACACGGTGGCTGGTACGCCACGCTGCTTGACTCCGCGGTTGGCTGCGCTGTGCACACCATGATGCCTGCAGGCAGGACCTACACCACCGCTGAGCTCAGCGCAAACATCGTCCGGGCGGCATCGCACCAAACCGGTCCGCTGCGCGCGGTTGGCACAGTCATTCATTGCGGCAAGCAACTCGCCACCGCCGAGGGCCGCATCGTCGGCGCGGATGGCAAGCTGTATGCCCATGCTACAACGACCTGCCTTGTGTTCGCGCTGCCAGCCGGCAGCAAGTGATGCAGCGATGACCTGCAGTGCCGGTTCGATTAATTGCCTTGCTGGCATGCCATCTACCGGCAGGACTGCACACCGCCAAACCATACCCGAGCCGGGGGGCAAGGCAGCAGCGCTCACACCTCCTGGCGGGTTGGCCGGAAAAGTATTTCGTTGATGTCGATGTCGTCTGGCTGGCTGATTGCGTAGGCCACCGCTCGGGCGAAGGACGCCGCTGGAATAGCCACTTCATAAATCTTTTTGACGCTGGCGGCAATGTCCACCTCGGTGATGCTGTTGGGCAGCTCTGTGGCCACGGCGCCCGGCGAAATAACCGTTGTGCGTATGTTGTAAGGCTTGACTTCCTGGCGCAGGCCTTCCGACAGCGCCCGGACCGCATGCTTGGTCGCCGCATACACCGCGCTGCCGGGCCGAACTTTATGCCCGGCAACGGACGACACGTTGATGACGTGTCCGGATTTTTGCTGTTGCATGTAAGGCAGTGCGGCAGCGATGCCGTACAACACGCCTTTGATGTTGACGTCAATCATGCGGTCCCAGTCAGCAACTTTCAAGCGTTCGAGCGGCGAGTGCGGCATCAGCCCGGCATTGTTGATCATGACGTCGATTCGGCCATAAGCCGCAACAGCTGCATCGACTAATTTCTGCACATCCTCGCAGCGGGTCACATCGGTTTGCACAGCCATGGCCTTACCCCCGCTGTCTGCCAGATCTTTAGCCAGTGCCTCAATCCGCTCCACGCGTCGGGCACCGAGCACTACAGTCGCGCCCAACCCGGACAAATGCCGCGCTGTCGCCTCGCCAAGCCCACTGCTGGCGCCGGTGATGACCACAACCTTGCCTTCAATATTGTTTTCCATCGATACGTTTCCTGTAAAAACTTCAAGTGTGGCAGAGCGGCCAACCAAAGCAAGGGGTCCGCCACGCAGGTGCGTGAAAGGCTATCACAGGTTTGCGATTGCAAAGATTACAGAAACCTGAATCAAGCGCCATAATTGCATCATGCGATTACTCCACACCATGCTTCGCGTTGGCAATCTCCAGCGCTCCATCGAGTTTTACACCAACGTCCTCGGCATGAAACTGCTGCGCACGTCTGAAAACCCGGAATACAAATACAGCCTGGCGTTTGTGGGCTTTGAGGGCAACCCGGCGCAGGCTGAAATTGAGCTGACCTACAACCACGGCACCGAGCACTACGACATCGGTACCGCGTACGGCCACATCGCACTCGGCGTGCCTGACGCCTATGCTGCCTGCGAAAAAATCAAGGCCTCGGGTGGCAATGTGACGCGTGAGGCAGGTCCGGTCAAAGGCGGCTCCACGGTGATTGCATTTGTGACCGACCCGGATGGCTACAAGATTGAGTTGATCCAGCGCTTGGAAGATGCTGCGGGTGGCGGTCTGCGCTAGAAAGCTATATTTTTAATAGCGCTTCTTCCCCGTTTTTGCTGCCGCTGAAGCCTCTTTTGCTATTGAGAATTGACTTCGGCACCGCACGCTCGAAGCACATACCGCTAACGTGGTAGCTGGCAAGCCTGCAAAGCCAGCGCCGTCACCTGCGCCCAATCGCCGCGCGCCAATACGTCGGCTGGTGTCAGCCACGAGCCGCCGACACATTCGACATTGGGCAGCGCCAGAAACTCGGCAGCGTTGGCAGCAGTCAAGCCACCTGTCGGGCAAAAACGGACATCGCCAAACGGCCCGCCCCACGCCTTGAGCATGGCGGCACCACCAGCCTGCAGCGCCGGAAAAAACTTCAGTTCTGTCAAGGCATCTTCCTGCGCCATCATGATTTCACTGCCGGTGGCCACGCCAGGCAACAGCGGCAGACCGGTGTCGCGGCAAGCCTGGCCAACCGCGTGGGTGTAGCCGGGGCTGACGAGAAAGCGGGCACCCGCCATGGCACAGGCTTGCACATCCAGCGCGCTGCGTACCGTACCCGCACCGACAACAGCCTCTGGCACATCGCGCGCAATCGCTTCAATGCAGGCCAGCGCTTGCGGGGTGCGCAGGGTGACCTCCAGCATGCGGATACCGCCAGCCACCAGCGCACGCGCCAGCAGCACCGCCTGGTTGACATCGGTCAGCACAATGACTGGAATCACCGGGGCATCCCGCATAACCTGCAAGGCGGTGAGCTTGCCTCGTACGTCAAGGGTTACATCCACGACAAGGCTCCTTTTTCAGCTGTGAGGGCACTGCGGCGCATGCCGGTAAACAACTCACGGCCCATGCCCAACGCGTTGGCGTGGCGCAAGGAATCAGGCACGACTGCGGTGGGCCGCGCAGCCCATTCTGCCTCGGGTACCTGTACGATCAACTCACCCGTTGCAGCGTTCAGCCGGATGACGTCACCGTCGCGCACTTTGGCCAGCGGCCCACCGTCAGCCGCTTCAGGCGACAGATGAATCGCGGCAGGCACTTTGCCCGACGCACCGCTCATGCGACCATCGGTCACCAGCGCCACCCTGAAACCCTTGCCCTGCAACACCGACAGTGGCGGCGTGAGCTTATGCAGCTCGGGCATGCCGTTGGCTTGCGGGCCCTGCCAGCGCACCACGCACACCACATCGCGGTCGAGCTCGCCTGCATTGAAGGCAGCGTGCAGGCCTTCCTGTGACTCGAACACCCGAGCTGGCGCTTCAATGATGTGGCGGTCATCTGGAATAGAAGAGGTTTTGATCACGCTTCGGCCCAGATTACCCTGCAGCAGTTTGAGGCCACCTGTGGGGCTGAAAGGTGCCTGGGCCGGACGCACGATGGATTCGTCTCTGGACGCGCCCATGTCGTGCCAGACCAGGTCGGCACCTTGCAGGGAAGGCTCGCGGGTGTAATCGCGGATGCCGCCCTCACGCACCGTCAGCACGTCGGCATGCATGAACCCGGCGTCCAGCAGTTCGCGAATGACGTAGCCAGTGCCGCCAGCGGCCTGGAACTGGTTGACGTCGGCACTGCCGTTGGGGTAGACGTGCGACAGCGTAGGCACCACGTCAGACAGGTCAGAAAAATCATTCCAGTCGATCACAATGCCTGCCGAATATGCCACGGCCACCCAGTGAATGAGATGGTTGGTTGAACCGCCGGTGGCCAGCAGCGCCACCATCGCATTGACGATGGCTTTTTCATCCACGATCAAGCCGATGGGTGCGTATCTTTTTGACTTGACGATGCTTAAAGCTGTACGGGCCGCCTCACGCGTCAGCGCATCGCGCAGTGCGCCGCCAGGTGCGACAAACGCCGTACCAGGCACATGCAGGCCCATGGCTTCCAGCAGCATCTGGTTGCTGTTGGCGGTGCCGTAAAAGGTGCAGGTACCCGGGGCGTGGTAGCTTTTTATTTCTGAATCCAGCAGTTCTGCCCTGCCAACCAGACCTTGCGCTGCCAGCTCGCGGGTTTTGGCTTTTTCCTTGTTTGGCAAGCCTGTGGGCATGGGGCCAGCTGGTACAAACACCGTGGGTAAATGGCCAAAGTGCAGCGCACCTATCAACAGGCCGGGCACGATCTTGTCGCATACGCCGAGCAGGAGCGCGGCATCAAACATGTCGTGCGACAACGCCACAGCCGTGGCCATGGCAATCACGTCGCGGCTGAACAAACTGAGCTCCATGCCTGCAGTGCCCTGCGTCACGCCGTCGCACATGGCGGGCACACCGCCAGCAACCTGCGCCGTGGCGCCCAGCTTGCGCGCTTCGGTTTTGATCAGGTCAGGATAGGTTTGCATCGGTGTGTGCGCTGACAACATGTCGTTGTAGGCGGTGACGATGCCAATGTTGGGCGCCTGCTCGGTCACGACTTTAAAGCGGTCATCCAGCGGCAGGCCGGCGACGGCATGTGCAAGGTTGGCGCATCCCATGCGGTCCGTGCTGCGGGTGCGGGTGGATGCCGCATGCAGTTGCTGCAGGTAGGCACTGCGCGTCGGGCGGCTGCGCTCAATGACGCGCGCAGTGATCTGCGAGACGACGGGGTGAAGTGTGAAGCGATCGGCCATAAGATGCAATCCGGGTTGATGTAACTTAATTACCAAACCCTATGGTAACCCGTTACCACCGCTCAACACCCCCCAGAAGTTACCAGCTGGTTACCAAATGGCTGCCCAGCCATGTCGGGTTTATTTCAGGCTGACTTCAACACGGCGCGCTTCTGCATTGCTGCCGCTGGCGGTCATTGGCTCGGGGTTTTTGAGCTCAATCTGCTGCTCGGTGACGCCTGCCGCCTTGAGGGTATCGCGCACAGCCAGGGCACGCAGCCTGGCGAGCTCGGCATTTTTTCCGGCGTCGCCCGTGGCATCGTGAAAACCTGAAATCATCAGCTTACGGCCGGCCTTAGCCTCTTGGATGGCGCCCAGCAAGGCGTCGCCTGCTCCTGCGGCCAGATCGGCTTTGCCAGACTCAAAGTAGAACTTGACGACACCGCTTTCGACCTTTACGCCTGCAGCGTCTGATGTAGCCTGGGCAGCGCTGGCTGCATCCAGGGGGCTTGCACTGACACCCTGGGGCATTTCCGCAGCGGCCTGGACAACAGCGGCTTTTCCAGGTGTGGCGTTCACAGGCCCGTAGCGCTTGCCGCTTGTATAAACACCCATACCAATGACCAAACTGATCACCAGGGCGACCAAACCGAACACAACCGTCAGCACCAAACCTTGCTGGCCATCATCGTCGCGAGAAAACATGGCTTCATCCCTTTTAAAAAGCTCAGCGCATTGTATAAGTGGGGCTGTGAAATTTTCATGCCCTACGCCCCCCAACCCGTGCACTGCAAGCGCGCGCAACCCGCGCAACCCGGCGTATATGCTGGAGGCGGTCACGCGCGAGTGGGGTGGGCAGGGCGATCTGTGGATTTTCGGGTATGCGTCTCTGATCTGGCGGCCAGAGTTCGAATTTTCGGAAGAGCGCTTTGCGACCATTCATGGCCACCACCGCGCGCTCAAGATGTGGAGCCGCGTCAACCGCGGCACACCCGAGTGCCCAGGTCTGGTGTTTGGTCTGCTGCATGGCGGCAGTTGCAAAGGGGTGGCTTTTCGCATCCCGCAGCACCGCGTGGCAGCCCTGCTACCCGCGCTGTGGGACCGGGAGATGCCCAATGGCGTCTATGACCCCAAATGGCTACAGTGCCAGACAGCGCAGGGAAGCATACGGGCACTGGCCTTCACGCTGTCAAAACGCAGCCCCAACCATACCGGCGTGCTCCACGCCGACACCTACCGGCAAATTTTTTCAAGCTCCCGGGGGCGCTACGGCACCACCAGGGAATATGCGCAATTGACCTATGACAAGCTGCGCGAGCTGGGCATTGACGATCATGCCCTGGGCAAATTGCTCAAACTGGTTGACTCTTGAGCCTTGACGCTTGAGTCTTTACGCTTGACGCATAGGCGGCATGGCTGGAATCAACGCTGCGCAAACAGCTTTTCGGCCCGGTACAAATCGTCCAGTGTGTCAATGTCGGTCACCGTACCGATGTCGTCAACATCTACGTATGCTACTGAATAAATAGCAGCTAGCCCCCGCATTACATGCCGTGCACCCTGATTTCCCTCCAAACTCAGCAACTCTTGCGCGCATGCCGCTGCAAAACGTACCGGGTGGCCGTGCTGGCCAAGGTACCGGGGCACGGTGACAGCTGCGCCCGGTGCCAGCGCGATGGCACACAGGGTTTCGCTGCGAATCAGCGGCAGGTCAGCAGGCAACACAAGCCAGCCGGGCGCAGCAAGGGTGGCCTTCACGCCCGCCGCAATCGAGTCCCCCATGCCGGGGCGTGTAGCGTCTGGTTCGACCACGTGGTGCGGCAAGCCACTTGCGCGTACGGCATCGAGCACATGGTCCACCACACGCTTGCCCGCCAGCAAGGCTTGCAATTTATGCACGGTGCCACCAGACGCTGTAAAGCGCTCACCCCGGCCAGCAGCCAGAATAAGGACGACGGGAAGTTGGGGCATAGGCGCAGTTTTTGGTGGGGTGGACAAGCAATCTTTATACTTGAAATATGTCAGACCCTACCCCTTCATCATCTTCCATCGCCGACCTGCGCAAAAGTTACGAGCGCGCCGAACTGGACGAAAAAGCCTCGCAGGCCCATCCGTTTCTGCAATTCGAGCAGTGGCTCAACGAGGCGATTGCCGCCAAGGTGCCCGAGCCCAACGCCATGACGCTGGCCACGGTAGGCAGCAACCTGCGCCCCTCCACCCGCGTGGTGCTTATCAAGGGCTTCGACGCGCACGGCATTGTCTGGTACACCAACTACGACAGCCGCAAGGGGCAAGAGTTGGCTGGCAATCCTTATGCAGCGCTGCAGTTTCACTGGGTTGAACTGGAACGTACGGTGCGTATTGAAGGCGTGGTTGAAAAGGTCTCAGCCGAAGAAAGCGACGCCTACTTTCACTCCAGACCGCTCGACTCACGCATAGGCGCATGGGCCAGCCCGCAAAGCGAAGTCATCAGTGGCCGCGGCGTGCTGGTGGCCAATGCCGCCAAGTACGGCGCCAAATTTCTGCTGCAACCGCCACGCCCACCACACTGGGGCGGCTACCGCCTCAAACCCGACAACTGGCAGTTTTGGCAGGGCCGCAAAAGCCGTTTGCATGATCGGTTGCGGTATACGCTGCAGGAGGATGGGGGCTGGTTGCGGGAGAGGTTGGCACCCTAGAACTCTCGATTCACCGGTCTGGTTCGAGCCTAGGTTGAGGAGGCAAGAAGATGGAAAATTTGGAAAAACTATTAATAGCAATTAGTGCTGGTCGACCGGCGACCGACTAAAAACGCTCAATCCGCTGACTTGCCACCGCCGCCAGCTGCCCTGCACTCACTAACCCAGGCGCAATCTCAGCCAGTGGCACCAGCACAAACGCCCGCTGCATCATGCGCGGATGCGGCACTGTTAGATTAGCTGAACCAATGGTGCCGCTACCGTATAACAGCAGGTCAAGATCAAGCGTACGCGGCGCATTGAGATAAGGCCTCTCACGGCCTGCCGCCTGCTCTTTCTGTTGCAGATGATGGAGCAAAACGGGGGCGGAAAGGCTGGTTTGCAGTTCGACTACAGCATTGAGGTAATCGGGGCTTGAATCACTGGATGAATCAATGCCCAATGCAGCGGTTTTGTAAATGCTTGAAGTTTTGCTGACCACGGTCAGTGGCAAAGCGCTTAGATCGTGAAGCGCCTGCTTTAACGCAGCTGCGGCATCCCCAAGATTTGCACCGAGAGCGACGTAAGCAACAACTGCCTCACGCGTCACGGCTGCCCTAATCGTTTTATGCGCCAGCTGCGCCATTTGACTCACCACCACCGCCACCACCTTCGCTGCGGTTAACTGGCTTGCGGCGGCGCCGGCGCTTCTTGGCAGGTGCAAATTCACCTTGGAGCGCATCACCTGTCTGGCCGGCATTGGCGGTATTGTCATCAGGCCCCGCCTGTGGAAAGCGCGGATCAGGTGCTGCTGCGTCAACGCGCTTCACACGAACCCGCGGATGCTGCGGCTTTTGCAACTGCTCTTGCCGCACCGCCTCAATCATGGCGTGGCGCTCGTCGTCATACGCGGTGCTGAACTTTTCCCACCATTCGGCGAGTTCCGTGTCCACCTCGCCGGTTTGCGCGCGCAGGCGCAAAAAGTCAAACCCGGCACGAAAGCGCGGCTGCTCAATCAGGGAATACGGTGACGCGCCAACGCGCTTTTCAAAACGCGTTTGCATGGTCCAGATCTCGCGCATGTCGGTGCCCAGCTTGCCGCGACCCGACACATCGCCAATCTTGGCGTTAAAAGCATCGTCAATCGCATCCTGCAGCGCAGGCATGGTGTGCTCGCCGCGCTTGAACCGCCTGGCCCAGCCATCGCGTACATCTGACCACAGCACGCACGACAGCAAAAAGCTGGGCGCAACAGGCTTGCCTTCGCCCACGCGGCGGTCGGTGTCGCTCAAAGCCAGGTTCAAAAACGGCTCATCTGCGGCTTCAACTACCACGTCTAGCAGTGGATAGATGCCGGTGCCCAGACCGAGGGCCTTGAGCTGCGCAATGCTGGCCAGCGAGTGGCCGGTTTGCAGTAGCTTGAGCATTTCGTCGAACAGGCGTGACTGCGGCACATCGGCCAGCAGGCTGGACATCTCGCGCAGTGGGGCAGCGGTTTTGTCTTCAAAAGTAAACCCGAGTACATTGAGCTTGGCGGCAAAGCGCACCGCGCGAATGATGCGCACCGGGTCTTCGCGGTAACGCACGGCCGGGCTGCCGATCATGCGTATGATTTTTTTCTTCGCGTCTTTGATGCCGTTGTGGTAGTCCACCACCACCTGCGTCTCGGGGTCGTAATACATGGCGTTGATGGTGAAGTCGCGGCGAGCAGCGTCTTCTTCCATGGGGCCCCAGACGTTGTCGCGCAGCACGCGGCCAGAGGCATCAACAGCGTGCTTCATGCCCGCCAGCTCGCTCTTGCTGGTACGCTCATTGCCACCGACCTGCTCGGCCAGGCTGCTGTCAAGGTGTGCGCGGAAAGTTGAAACCTCAATCACCTCATGCTCACGGCCACGGCCGTAAATCACGTGAACAATACGAAAGCGGCGGCCAATGATGAAGGCGCGGCGAAACAGCTGTTTGACCTGCTCGGGCGTGGCGTTGGTGGCCACATCGAAATCTTTTGGGCGCAACCCGACCAGCAGATCGCGCACAGCGCCGCCGACGATGTAGGCCTCAAAACCGGCTTCTTTCAAGGTGTGCACCACATCCCAGGCCCGCTCGTCTACCAGCTTCGGGTTAATGCCGTGGTCTTTGACAGCGATGTCTTGCCGTTGGCCGAAAGTTGATTTTTTGACCCGTAGGGCGCCGGGTGCAGCACTGCCGGATTTACCAAACAGCTTGTCTATGAATTTTTTGATCATGGGTTCGAGAGATTTTGGGGAGCTAAGCGCCATATTTGAAAAAGCGTGCTCTACCCAAAGGTTTAAAACAGGTCAAGTATGCGCCATCCGCGCTCTGTGGCCAGGGCCCGCAGGCGCGCATCGGGGTTGGTAGCTACAGCATGCGTCGACTTTTCAAGCAACGCCAGGTCGTTCATGGAGTCGGTGTAGAAGGTGGTTTCAACATCATCCCATCCCAATTGGCGGTCTGCCAGCCATTGCTCAACGCGGGTGACCTTGCCCTCACGGGCGGATGGGGTGCCTTGGATATCCCCCGTTAGCCAGCCTTTGGCATCACGCGCCAACTCCACGGCAATCAATTCCTTGACGCCAAAGGCCTCGGCAATCGGGCGGGTCACAAACTCGTTGGTGGCGGTAACAATCACGATATCGTCACCCGCCTGGCGGTGCTGCTGCACCAGTGCAAGCGCCTGCGGCAGGATTACCTTTTGAACCACACCGCACATAAAACGGGCATGAGCCGCTATTGATTTAGTAGCGCCTTGTTCGCGAATGGCCTGTGTCGCAAAACGCACATAGTCGTGAATGTCGAGCGTTCCGGCTCGGTACTGCTCAAAAAATTCAGCATTACGGCGCTTGAACTCTGTGGCCTCGCACCAACCCAATGAAATGGTGAACTCGCCCCACTCGTAGTCTGAATCAATCGGGATCAGTGTGTGGTC
>JANXTM010000190.1 GCA_025352405.1 Polaromonas sp. | reverse complement strand
TTTAACTTCGATTGCAGCGCACCCTACAAAACGGCAGACAGCCTTTTCAGGGGCTGTCCGGGCAGTTTTGCCTAATTGCTTAGGCTGCCTTTGGGGCGGCTAGTACCAGGGCTTTCACCTTGGTAGACAGGCGACTCTTGTCGCGCGCTGCTTTGTTTTTGTGGAAGATACCTTTGTCGGCAATGGTGTCGACAATGCTTTGTGCTTTAGCGAACAAATCTTTGGCTTTGTTTGCGTCACCGCTGGCAACTGCTTTTTCTACGTTTTTCACAGCAGTGCGGTATTTGGAGCGCAGCGAAGTGTTCGCGGCGTTGAGTTTGGTGTCCTGACGGACGCGTTTGCGGCCTGATGCAAGACGTGGGTTTTTTTTCTTGGGTTTGGCGGTTGCCATATATAAATTCCTTTAATCCGGGGAGGAGTATGCGGATGTTGCAAGCGAAGCCTTCAATTATAGCGTGGAGTCTGTGCCCCCTCGGGGGCAGGGAGTGACACGAAGTGCACGACCGTGGGGGCTAAACTTCACAGGTGTCACTTTTTAAATCTGCCTCCACTGTTTCGCTGTTAACCCTTGCGTCGCGCCTGACTGGCTTGGTGCGCGATGTGTTGATGGCCTCTTTTTTCGGTGTCAGCGCACTGACGGACGCTTTTCATGTCGCTTTTCGCATCCCTAACTTGTTCCGGCGGGTGTTTGGTGAGGGTGCTTTCAGCCAGGCTTTTGTGCCTGTGCTGGCTGCATGTAAATCTGAGCACGGCGATATGGGCGCCAAACAGCTGGTCGATCACGTTGCTACGTTGCTGACTTGGACGCTGGTAGTCGTCTGCGCCCTGGGCGTGGTGGCCGCGCCGCTGATGGTGTGGGGCATGGCCAGTGGTTTGAAGCAAACGCCGCAGGGGTTTGATGCGGCGGTGCTGATGACACGCTGGATGTTTCCATACATCGGCTTCATGTCGCTGGTGGCATTGGCGGGCGGTATTTTGAATACCTGGCGCAAATTTGTCGTGCCAGCCGCGTCGCCCGTGCTGCTCAACGTGGCTTTGATTTTGTCGATGGTGGTGGGTGGGTCACTGTTCAAACGCTGGGGCATTGAGCCAATTTACGCCCAGTGTGTGGGTGTGATGCTGGGCGGTGTGCTGCAGCTGGCCTTGCAGTTGCCCGCGCTGCGCGCTATTGGCATGTTGCCGCGCATAGGTTGGCGCATCAAGGCGTTACGCGCTGCCTGGACTGACCCGGCCACCCGCAACGTAACCAAGCTCATGTTCGCCGCGCTGCTGGGCGTGAGCGTAGCGCAAATATCGCTGCTGATAAACACTCAAATCGCCTCCCACCTCGCGCCTGGCAGTGTGACGTGGATTGCCAATGCAGACCGGTTGATGGAGTTTCCCACTGCCATGCTGGGTGTGGCGCTCGGCGTGGTGTTGATGCCGCAGCTGGCGGGGGCCAGGGCTGCCAAAGACGATGCCCGATACTCCGGTCTGCTGGACTGGGGTTTGCGTTTGGTTGTGCTGCTCTCGGTGCCCTCGGCGGTGGCACTGGGGCTGTTCGCCGGACCGCTGGTGGCGGTCTTGTTTCATCACGGTAATTTTTCTGTGCTGGATGTGCAGCGCACTACGGCGGCGTTGGTTGGTTACGGCGTGGGGCTGGTCGGAATTGTGGCTATCAAGGTGCTCGCGCCGGGTTATTACGCCAGGCACGACATGCGCACCCCGATGTGGATTGCTATTGCTGTGCTGGTGCTGACACAGGTGATTAATTTTTTCCTGGTACCTGTGTTGCAGCACGCCGCGCTCACGCTCTCGATCAGTATTGGGGCGATTGTCAATGCGCTGTGGCTGCTGGCTGGTCTGATTCGGCGCGGTAGCTATAAACCCGAGCCTGGCTGGGGAATTTTCTTGCTTCGGGTACTGGCTGCCAGTGCGCTGCTGGCAGCGTTTTTGCTGTGGGCTGCAGGCAGTGTGAACTGGCTTGGTCTCAAGGCTGCCTATTTACAAAAAATTGGGCTTATGGCCCTTGTTTTGCTTGCCTCATTTGCTATTTATTTTATAGCGCTGAGAGTTTCTGGCCTGAAGCTCCGACTGCTGCTGCGGCGCTGACTTGATGCGATCCCCCCCACTGCGCAACTTGTTCTGATTTGTGAGAAAGTAAGGTCATGCAATTAAATCTGGCTGTACCGTCGCCGCTGCAATATTTCACCAGTCTGGTTCAAAGTGACGAGCACTTTCCGCTGCTGGAGACTGCTGTCAGCCTGGCACAAGACGACTATCCCGACATGGACGTGCAACAGGTACTCGGCGATGTTGACCAGCTGCTGGCACGCATCAAGCGCCGACTCCCGGGCGATGCGCCTTCCTTGCAAAAGCTGCGCACGTTGAACCAGTTCTTTTTTCGCGACCTGGGTTTCGGTGGCAACATCAATGATTATTACGACCCTGACAACAGCTACTTGAACGTGGTGCTTAAAACCCGGCGCGGCATACCGATCACTTTGGCGGTGCTGTGGCTGGAACTGGCCAGTGGGGTGGGGCTGAACGTACGTGGGGTGGCGTTTCCGGGGCATTTCATGGTCAAGGTCAATCTGCCCAAAGGGCAGGTGGTGATGGACCCCTTCAGCGGCCAGTCGCTGAGCCGCGAAGAGCTGTCAGAGCGGCTGGAGCCCTTCAAACAGCCCAACGGGCACTTTGACGACTTTGAAATGCCCATCGGCTTGCATTTGCAATCGGCATCGCCGCGTGACATCATTGAACGCATGTTGCGCAACCTCAAGGACATACATAAAACGCAAGAAGACTGGCAGCGCCTGACTACTGTCATTGACCGCCTGATTGTTCTGCACCCGGATGCCTGGTCCGAATATCGGGACCGCGGACTGGCATGGGCTGCGCTGGGACAGGCTGACCGTGCGGTGGCTGATCTTGAAACCTATATGGTGCAGGCCCGGGATGCGCTGGACCTGGACACTGTTGCGGAGCGCCTGACGCAACTGCGGCATCAAAATAACTGATCGCAAGGCAAAAAAAAGGGTTAGTGGGGCACCTGTTTAACTGCCCCCCGTGCAAAGCATGGTCTGGCCCAATCAAAGCGGGTGCGAGATGCTATTTATTTAATAGCAGACAGCGTCTTTTTTCGGCGGGTTTTTACGCGACCACCACCGCAGCACCGTCGCCCAGCGCTGCAATCACACCTAGCGCGTAAACCGCCTCGCCCGACGCGCGCAGTGTTTGCGCGGTGGCTTGGGCGTTGGCAGCATCAACCACTACGACCATGCCAATGCCGTTGTTAAACGTACGGTTCATTTCGAAATCCGAAATGGCTGCAGTTTTTTGCAGCCAGGCAAACAGTTCAGTCTGCGGCCAGCTGCCCTTCTTCAAGTGGGCGGCCATGCCTTCGGGTAGTACGCGTGGAATGTTCTCCAGCAGGCCGCCACCGGTGATGTGGGCCAGCGCCTTGATAGGGTGCAAGGCCAGTGCGGCCAGGACATTTTTGACGTACAGGCGGGTTGGCTCCATAAGGGCTTCTTTAAACGGCTTGCCGTCCAGCGTGGCTGGAAGATCACTACCCGCACGTTCAATGCATTTACGCACCAGGCTAAAGCCGTTGGAGTGCACACCGCTGCTGGCCAGGCCCAGCACCACGTCACCGGGCACGACTTCTTTGCCGGTGAGGATTTTTGACTTTTCAACCGCACCCACCGCAAAACCGGCCAGATCGTACTCGCCTTCGGGGTACATGCCGGGCATTTCAGCGGTTTCGCCGCCAATTAGGGCACAACCGCTCATCTCGCAGCCTTTGGCGATACCGCCGACCACTGCCACGGCCACATCGACGTCCAGCTTTCCGCAGGCAAAGTAATCCAGAAAAAACAGTGGTTCGGCACCTTGCACCAGCACGTCGTTAACACTCATGGCCACCAGGTCAATGCCCACCGTGTCGTGCATGTTCCACTCAAACGCCAGTCGCAGCTTGGTACCCACACCGTCGGTGCCGCTGACCAACACCGGCTCTTTATAGCGTTTGGGTACTTCAAACAGCGCGCCAAAGCCGCCAATGCCTGCCAGCACACCTTCACGCATGGTTTTTTTGGCCATCGGCTTGATGCGCTCAACCAGCGCGTCACCCGCGTCAATGTCAACGCCAGCGTCTTTGTAGCTCAGGGGAGTAGATGAATTCGTCATGGTGAGGATCTGGATGCGGCGGGTGAGCTTTGGAAACGTTGAGGGGGCAGCTTGCGGTCTGGAGCAGCGTTGCAAGCCCGATAGAATGAAGCTGAGATTCTAAAGGCTCATGCATTGGCCCCCAAAAGCGACCTTTCAAGGATTTTTTGTGACACTTTGCTGGCCTTTGCAGCCATTCTGGCCAAGCTCAACCCAAAACTCTATGCAATTCACCAACACCCAAAAACGTGCTTCTGCCTGGTGCCTGATTGCCGCACTGGTAGTTTTGGCACTCTGGCTGCTGGGGCCGGTACTCACACCCTTTGTGGTGGCTGCCGTGCTGGCCTATGCGTTGACGCCGCTGGTGAACAAGCTTGACAGCCTGGGCAAAGGCCGCATGCCGCGTGTGGTGGCTGTGATTTTGGTGGAGCTTTTATTCGTATTTAGCCTGCTTGGTCTGATGCTGCTGATCGTGCCCATCATGGCCAAAGAGCTGCCCCTGATGCGTGAACAAGTCCCCTTGTTGGCCGATCGCCTGAATACCGGGTTAACACCCTGGCTGGCACAGTTTGGCATTCAGGTGTCGCTCGACGTGGCAAGTATCAAAGCGGTTGCGCTCAAGTACCTCAATGCCAATTACGAGGAGGCTTTTGGTTCTGTACTGTCCTCGCTAAAGCTGGGCGGCAGCGTCGCGCTGGCTGTGATCGGTAACGGTGTGCTGATTCCTGTGGCGCTGTTTTATTTGCTGATGGACTGGGACCGGTTTGTCGCCCGTTTGCTGGAACTGGTCCCGCTGCAAATGCGTGCGTCTTTTGATGGCTTTACAAATGAAGCGGACTCGGTGTTGGGGCAATACCTGCGCGGTCAGTTGCTGGTGATGCTCGCCATGGCGGCTTTTTATGCCGTTGGTCTCGCGCTGTTTGGCCTGGACCTGGCGTTGCCGATTGGTATTTTTACTGGTCTGGCCATGTTTATTCCGTATCTTGGTTTTGGTATTGGTCTTTTGTTGGCGGTGCTCGCAGGTCTGCTGCAGTTTGCTTCGCTCAAGGCACTTGTCATGGTCGCCGTGGTTTATGGCATCGGCCAGGTCGTGGAAAGTCTTTTCCTGACGCCCCGGCTGGTGGGCGAGCGCATTGGACTGCACCCGCTGGCGGTGATTTTTGCCCTGCTCGCGTTCGGTCAGGTGTTTGGTTTTGTCGGTGTGCTGATTGCGCTGCCCGCCAGTGCCGTGCTGCTGGTTGGGGTGCGCCGCGTCAAAGAGCGCTACATGACCAGTAAGCTTTACCAAGGCTAATGCGCACCATGACGGGCATGAAGCAGATCGCACTGGACATCGGGCTGGCCTCTGTGCCGTCGTTTTCCAATTTTTTCGCCGGACCGAATGAGGCAGCACTCAAACATCTGGAGCTATGGGCCGGCAACAGTTTGCGCTCGCCCGTGCCTACCTACATTTGGGGTGAGCCTGGCAGCGGTAAAACCCATCTGCTGCATGCCGTTAGCGAAGCGCTCCACGCGCAGGGCGCACGCGTAGGCTGGATGGATGCATCAAGCCTGGAGCCACCTGAATTCAGTGAGTCCTGGGCCGCGGTGGTGCTGGACGAATGCCACCTGTACACCGCTGTACAGCAGGAGGTTGCCTTCAATTGGTTTGTCAATGCCTTGAGTTCGGCTGACGGGCACCCGCGCTGGGTACTGGCCGCTGGCTGCCTGCCCCCCGCAGACCTGGCCTTGCGCGAAGACCTGCGTACACGCCTGGGTTGGGGCCACGTGTATGAGTTGCACGCCCTGACCGAGCCCGAACGCCGTGCAGTATTGCGCGTAGAGGCCGATGCGCGCGGTGTATTTTTGAGTGATGAGGCGATGGACTTCATGCTTCGGCGTTTCTCGCGTGACCTCAGCAGCCTGATGCAGTTACTCGACAAACTCGATGGTTACGCCTTGCAAACCCAGCGAGCCATCACAATTCCCCTAATTAAAGCGATGCTGGAGAGCGAATGAGCAGCAGAAGAAAGATTGCCCTCTTCGATCTCGACCACACACTGATCCCGATTGATTCAGACTACGAGTGGGGCGAGTTCACCATTTCATTGGGTTGGTGCGAGGCCACAGAGTTCAAGCGCCGTAATGCTGAATTTTTTGAGCAGTACCGAGCCGGAACGCTCGACATTCAC